>JBBSRQ010000001.1:0-71706 GCA_038242845.1 Propionibacteriales bacterium
ACACCCACGGCCACGGAATCCTCGGAGGGCTGAGCCTCAGCTGAGGTTGATCTCCACCAGCGGCGACATGCCGACGGCCCGCGCTGGGGCCTCGGCGTCGCCGCACACCGCCAGCCAGTTCGCGAGCATCTGGTAGCCGCACTCCGTCAGGACGGATTCGGGATGGAACTGGACCGCCTCCATGGGCCACGACCGGTGGCGTACCGCCATGATCACGCCTGAGTCGGTGCGTGCGGTGACCTCGAGGTCGTCCGGCAGGGAGGCCGGCTCGATCGCCAGGGAGTGGTAGCGCGTGGTGCTGACCGGCGACGGCAGCCCCGCGAACACCCCCCGCCCCTCGTGGAAGACGTCGGAAACCTTGCCGTGCACCAGTTCTGGTGCACGGCCCACCACACCTCCGAGCGCAACGCCCATCACCTGGAGTCCGAGGCAGACCCCGAACAGCGGCGTGCGTCCGCCGAGTTGCTGCACGACGTCGACGCACACGCCGGCCCGCTCAGGAATTCCGGGACCCGGGGAGAGCAGCACCCCGTCCCACTGGTCGTCCCAGCCTGCGTCGAAGAAACGGGGATCGTCGTTGCGCCACACCTCCACCTCAGCACCGAGTTGAGCGAGGTAGGACACGATGTTGTAGACGAACGAGTCGTAGTTGTCGATCACAAGGATGCGTGGCACGGGTCAATTGTCGCACCCTCAGCCCGACGCCGCCGGTGTGTGTCAGCGGGTCCGCTGCGCCGTGCGCAAGCCGATCGAGCCGCTGAATGCCGGCACCTCCAGCGTGTCCACCTTCTCGAAGGCGTAGCCCAGACCGTAGGCGTCGACGTACTGCTGGTAGATCTGCACAGCTGTGGAGTCCTTCAAAGCCGTGTCCATGCGTGCTGTGTCCCCGATGGCCTCGATGACATAGGGGGGAGCGTAGGGCACGCCGTGCAGGACGACGGAGTTGCCCACACACTTGATGCCGGTGGTGGCCACCACGCGCTGACCCTGAATGGACATGGCCTCCGCCCCAGCGCTCCACAACGCATTGACGACCGCCTGGATGTCCTGCTGATGCACGACGAGCGCGTCATCGTCCACACCCGCCGGCTTCACCTCGAGCGGGGCATCATTCAGCGTCACCCGCACACCGGGGCCTGTGACCGCGACGGTGGATGCCTCCATGCCTGTCTTCTGGAGGGCCTCCGTGAGGTCCTTGCCCCCGTCCATGCCGATGGTCAGATCCTCCACCTCGCCGCGCAGGTCGTCAGCGATTACCCGCAGAGCCTCGTTGCGATCAGCCTGGGCAGCCACGAGTTCCCTGACGCTCGCCGTCCGGTCGGACCTGAGATCGGTGCCACGTGCATTGATGGCGCTGACGGTGATCATGAAACCGGACAGGACACACACTGCCACGGTGACCATGCGCCCCCGCAACGAGCGTCTCTTGCCACCGGCGCGCGAGGACGTCCGCGATGCGTGCGCGGTGAAACGCGCCAGAGCGTTGCCCATGTCCACAGCCTAACCTGCCCACCTGCACGCCCGATGCGGCTCTTTGGTGCTGGCTGGATTACCCTTCTGACTGAGTCAGATGAAGGAGAATCATGCCCGAGTCAAAGGTGCGCAAGCAGGCCAAGGCCAACAAGCAACAGAAGAATGCCCTGGAGGCATCTGAACGACGCGGCGACGTCGACCGACTTGGTGGTGCGCCTCGCAACTGGGTGCCGTGGGTGTTCATCCCCGTCGGCCTCCTCGGTGTGCTGTGGATGGTGACGTACAACCTTGCTGGCACCAGCATCGGTTTCATGCGGATACTGGGTGACTGGAATGTCGCCATCGGTCTGGGGCTGATCGTCGCGAGTTTCTCGCTGATGACCCTGTGGAAGTAGCGCCACACCGCACCAGTGCCCTCACGGGGCTCACTTTTGACGCCGTGGTCTTCGACCTCGACGGCACCCTCATCGACTCCCACGTCGCGATGGTGCGCTCCTACGAGCGCTGGGCTGTGGAGTTCGACGTGTCGCTCGCGAACATGCCGGATCTACTGGGCATGCCGAGCGCTGCCGTCTCCGCTGCGTTGCTCCCGGCCCACCAGGTGGCGGCAGCGACGGAGCGCATCGAGGTCCTGGAGGTCACCGACACCGACGGCGTCGTGGCGCTTCCCGGTGCTCGGGAAGCGCTCGACATGCTCCCGCGACACATGGTGGCCATCGCCACCTCCTGCAGCACAGATCTCATGCGGGCACGGCTGGGTGCCGCTGAGCTGCCTTTTCCCGACGTCATCGTGACCCGTGACGAGGTGGGGGAGGGCAAGCCCGCCCCCGACACCTTCTTGTTGGCCATGCAACGCCTTGGGGTGGAACCCGGTAGGACCCTCGTCGTCGAGGACGCCCCTGCAGGCATCGCCGCGGCCCGCGCCGCCGGGAGCCCCGTCCTGGGGATCTCATCAACCAAGCATCCCGACGAGCTCGCCGCCGACGTCGTCGTGTCCGATCTCTCGGATGTGGAGTGGGTCCTGGACGTCAGGGGCCGCATCACAGTGAACCTGCGCACCTCCTGAGGGACGCGAATCCCGCAGGAGTGAGTCCTCGGGTAGAATCCACCGTTTGTCCCATTCCCGTCATCGAAGACACGAAGGGCTGCCGAGCATGGCATCACGCAACGCAACAATCGCTTCATCCGTCGGCCTCCACGCCCGCCCCGCAACGCAGTTCACGCGGAAGGTGGCGGGGTCAGGCATCTCTGTGACGGTCGGGAAGGCGGGAGGACGCCCGGTGAACGCCGCCTCCGTGCTCGCAGTCATGGCACTCGGCGCCAAGTGCGGCCAGGAAGTCATTCTGACGGCCGACGGTGACGGCGCCGAAGAAATCCTCGACGACCTCGTCGCCTTCCTGGAAACCGACCACGACGCGACGAACTGACCGATGACCGCCCTCACGGGACTCGGCATCGGCGGGGGCCGAGCAGTCGGGGTGGTGGCGCTGGTCGCCCCGCCGGCGGTGCTTCCCGACGAGACTGTATCCACCAACCCTGCCGCAGACCTCGCCCGCGTCCGCGACGCGCTGGAAGCCGTCGCGGCGCGCCTCGACGCCATCGCCGACACACTCACCGGCGACGCCGTCGACATGATCGGCGCAGCGGCCGCGATAGCCCGGGACCCGGACCTCCTGCAGGCGGTGGAGCAGAACCTCCACAGGATGGGTGCCGCCCACGCGCTGCGAGCCGCCGTTGAGGGGTTCTCCCTGCAGTTCGAGGAGCTCGGCGACTACTTCGCTGAGCGCGTCACGGACCTGCTCGATGTCGGCGCCCGGACCGAGGCGCTGCTCCTGGGTCGCCCCATGCCCGGAGTCCCTGAACTGACCCAACGCAGCGTCGTCATCGCGCACGATCTCGCCCCTGCGGACACTGCCATGATGGATCCCGCTCTCGTGGTTGGTATCGTCACCGAAATCGGTGGCCGCACCAGCCACACAGCGATCATCGCGTCGCAGCGTGGCATCCCCGCCATCGTCTCGGTCAAGGGAGCGCTTGAGCTCACCAGCGGGACCCGCGTGGGTGTCGACGGAGACTCCGGCGAACTGGTCGTCGACCCTGACGAGGACTGGCTCACCGTACGGGCAGGCAGGACACGTGCAGGGCAACGCGTCGAAGAGTGCAGCGGGCCCGGCCGAACCTCCGACGGACACCCCGTAATGCTGCTCGCCAACATCGGCAGCCTGGCGGACGCGGAGCTGGCGGGCGCCGCCGACGTCGAGGGCGTCGGGCTCTTCCGCACCGAGTTCGCGCACCTGTCCGCGACCACGGCTCCAACCGTTGCAGAGCAGGCCGCACAATACGTACGGGTCCTGGCACCGTTTGGTCAACGCCCCGTCACCGTGCGGACCCTGGATGCCGGAGCGGACAAACCCCTCGCATTCGCAGATCCCGGCCCTGAGCCCAACCCCGCCCTGGGTCGTCGCGGTCTGCGCCTGATGGTGGAGCGCGAGGGCCTCCTGGACAACCAACTCACGGCCCTGGCGCAGGCTGCTGCAGAAACTGGGGCCATCGTGAAGGTGATGGCACCCATGGTGGCCACGGCCGAGGAAGCCGCCTGGTTCGCTCTCCGCGCACACGACGCGGGCCTACCGGTGGCCGGCGTGATGATCGAAGTGCCCGCCGCCGCACTGCGCGCCCACCACGTGTTGGAGGTGAGCGACTTCGCCAGCCTGGGGACCAACGATCTTGCGCAGTACACGATGGCTGCCGACCGCATGGTGGGCGAGCTCTCCCACCTGCTCGACCCATGGCAGCCCGCCGTGCTCGACATGGTGGCCCTCGCGTGTGACGGTGGCCGTCAGACAGGCAAGCCCGTCGGTGTCTGTGGCGAGTCCGCCGGGGACCCCCTCATGGCGCTGGTGCTCACGGGGCTGGGGGCCACCAGCCTGTCCATGTCCGTGCAGCGCGTGCCCATGGTGCGCTGGGCCCTGTCCCTGCACAGCACCCAGGACTGCGTGGCGCTCGCGGAGATCGCCCGCTCTGCCGTCTCCGCGGCAGCAGCACTGGCGGCTGTGCGCGCGACGGCGTCACGGGAGCTGACGAACCAGCTCTGACAGCGGCCGCCACCGCTAGCGTGTGGGCATGGCACCACAGCTACTTCAAACGTGAGGTCGCCACCTGGAACCGCAAGCAGCGCCCCGCTTACGTCGGCACCTTCGAGGCTCTGGCCAACCAGTGGGGCATCCCATCAGGCTCACGCGACGACCACCATTTCTGGGAGGTGAAGCTCCCCCACCTGATGGCGGAGAAGGCAGCCGAACTGCCGCCCGGCCAGCGGTTCGACTCCTTCGTCGTCGACGAGGCCCAGGACTTCGCCGCATCATGGTGGCACCCCCTCGTCGTTGCGCTGCGGAACGAGAGCGACGGTGGGTTGTTCCTCTCCTCCGATGAGAACCAGCGGCCCTTCCAGCGTTTCGGCCGCCCGCCCGTGCCACTGGTTTCCCTCGTCCTCGACCACAACCTTCGCAACACGAGGGAGATAGCCGAGGTCTTCCGCCCACTCGCGCCGCTGCGCATGCGGCTGCAGGGGGGTGAGGGACCAGACGTCGTGCACTTCCATGCCACACCGGAGGAGGCTGCCGGGGGCGCCGCTGATCAGGTGGAGGCGCTGCTGGGCGAGGGCTGGCTCCCTGAACACGAGGCACTCCTGACCACCGGTCGCCGACACCCCGAGCAGGTTGCCCGGCAGGAACTACAGGGCCAGGACGGGTACTGGGACAGCTACTGGGGGTGACCTCGCCGCCATCGCCCACGCGGGCGACGAGGTGGTCCGGGAGTTGCATGGCCGGCGCCAGTAACGCGCTGGACCGGCCGATCTGATCTGGCAGATCAGCCGTGCCAGCACGGCGACGGCAGAAGATCCGCCGGCGTGGCGCACTCCTTGGACCGTGTCGTTGTGGGCGGACTCGTCCCACCGAGCATGAAGCGGTGGTGCAACCGCGGCACACGGTCCGGGTCGATCTGGCGCGGCGGCGTGAACCATGGCAGACCCGTCACCGGGTCGATGAGGATCTGCCATTGCACCTGCGCAGACATCCCGGGGCCCGGTTCCACGAGGCGATGGGGGTACGGACACAGCAAAACCCCATTCTCCAGACAGGTGGCGCCGCCCGCCCACCACGGCCGGTTGTGATGGGCTTCGCACGCCGTCGGCGGGGCATCGCAACCGGGGAACACACACCCCCGGTCCCGCAGTACCAGCGCCGCCCGGATCGATCTGGTGGAGAAACGATGTGCCCGGCCGACGTCCAGCAGCTCCGACGCCCCACCCAGGACGGCCGGAATCAGCTGGGCATCACACGCCAGCCGTCCCGCCTCCCCGGCCGAGACCCTCTCTTCGCAGTTCAGGATTGCGGCGGCACCCAGTCCCGTGGTGAGGGCGCGTAGCTGCAGCGAGAAAAGCACGTGCGGCCGGTCCCCACCCAGCGCGGGGAGTTCTCCCGATGCGGACTTGACTGCACACCCCACCTCACCAGGGCATCCGCACGCCTCGCCGGCCGATCAGGAACCTCATGCGTCAGGTGGTACGAGGCGGCAGATGGAAGCAGCGCGTCCAACTGAGCGAGGAACAACTGCCCGTCGGCCACTGGTAGCTGACCACGAACCAGCATCGACCCGTGGTGATCCGGCACCACCACCAGAGAGCGCCGGAGGAAAGCGAACCTCGCATCCCGTTCCGCACGGTCGGCTTCCAGTGCTTCCGCGTGGTCCGGGTCCATGACCTCCGCCATGCGCTCAGCGACCTTCCGCAGTTCGTCGGGGTCAAGGCGATCAGCGAAACCGACGACGTCGGACTGGCACGCTTCCATCTGGGAGGAAGACAGCGCGCAGGGCAGATGTTTCAATCCAGCCACGATCCCGCGGGCCTGCTGCGTGGACACCACTCCGTCTCTCCAGGCCTCGGCAACCACCGTGAACCGGTCGGCCAAATCCCTGGCCAGCCGCACATCCACGCGCGAGGCCACCCGGGAGACCCGATTCGTTGCGTGCAGGCGCTCCGCAACGCTCAGGCCGGGCTCACACACCAATTCCGCGTCGCGTAACAGGGCCATACGAACGCCCGCGAGCCGGTCACAGAGCCCCTCGATCCGGGCAACCACACCCAACAACCCGGATGCATCGCCACGTGCTTCGGCTGCCATCACGGCGACGGCGTCCAGGACAGCCTCAAGCTGTCGCAAACCCACATCGGTGGTGTCCTCCATGTTCAAATTCTCCCGGACACCACTGACAAAAATATTTGACACTGATCGTCCTTCTCCTTTTCTCAGATGCCGAATCGCCGATCCGCGTGCGCGCCTCCCCCCTTCACGACTCCAGTGGCAGACTCCTGTGCATGTCAGAGGTACGACTCGACTCCCACCCGCTGACCGGCGAGCTCTTCGGCTCCCCGGTCGCGCCCGGAACCGGCTGGCCTGGCGATCCGGCCACCGCCTCCACACCGGTGGCACACTCACCCTCCGACGTCGCCACGTCGGCAGCCTCGGCGCGAGACCTCGACGACCTGAACGCCCGCATCACCGTGTGTCGGGCGTGCCCACGCCTGGTCAAATGGCGGGAGGCCGTGGCCACCACTGGTCGGCGTGCCTCGTTTGCGGACCAGCCGTACTGGGGTCGCCCCGCAGCCTCGTTCGGGGACCCTGACGCCGAGGTGCTGATCGTCGGTCTGGCACCGGCCGCCAATGGCGCCAACCGGACCGGCCGCATGTTCACCGGTGACCGCTCCGGTGACTGGCTGTACGCCGGCCTGTTCCGCGCCGGATATGCCTCGCAGCCCGATTCGTGGGCTGCAGGAGACGGTCTGGAACTCGCCGGCATCCGGATTGCTGCTGCTGTGCGCTGTGCGCCACCCGCCAACAAGCCGACAACCGTTGAAAAAGCGACGTGCGCGCCCTGGCTGGACCGTGACCTTGAGTTCGCCGAGCCCCGGCTGCGCTCCATTCTGGCGCTGGGCCTGATTGGCTGGGACGCCGCGATCAGTGCCGCACGACGCCGAGGCTGGCTTGTTCCCTCCCCCAAACCGAAGTTCACCCATGGCGCGGAGGCGACACTCACCACGTCCGCCGGCCGCACGGTTCGGCTGGTGGGCAGCTACCACGTGAGCCAGCAGAACACGTTCACGGGCAAGCTGACCGAGAACATGTTCGACGAAGTCCTCGCGCGACTGTAACGAAGACCATCGGCGAATTCGTCCTCGTGGTCACCTACGTCCCGGCGCCGGCCGAGCGTGACTAGACTCGGAAAATACGTCGACAAAGGGAGTGCACAATGACCGACCGTCTCGAAGAACTCAGTGACGCAGGTGTGTCCATCTGGCTGGACGACTTCTCCAGGGAGCGTCTCAACACCGGCAGCCTGCAAGAACTGATCGATTCGTCCCACGTGGTGGGCGTGACCACCAACCCGAGCATCTTCGGCAAGGCGATGTCCGCAGGCGACGCCTACACGGACCAACTGCGGGAACTGAAGGCCACGGGAGCAGAACTCGCCGACATGGTCACGACACTGACCACCGACGACGTGCGCGACGCCTGCGACTTGTTCACCAACGTCTTCCTGGCCACCGAAGGCATCGACGGACGTGTTTCCATCGAGGTGGATCCGCGTCTCGCCCACGAGACCCAGGCCAGCATCGAGCAGGCACAGTCGCTGCGAGACCTCGTTGATCGCCCCAACGCCTACGTGAAGATCCCTGCCACGAAGGAGGGGCTGCCTGCGATCACGGGCGCACTCGCCGACGGGATCAGCATCAACGTCACGCTGATCTTCTCCGTCGAGCGCTACGTCGGGGTTCTGGATGCCTGGATGACAGGGCTCGAACAGGCACACGACAAGGGCATCGACCTCACCAACCTCACGTCCGTTGCGTCGGTCTTCGTGTCCCGCACCGACGTCGAGGTGGACAAGCGGCTCGACGCACTGCAGAGCCCCGAGGCGCGCCAGCTGAAGGGCAAGGCTGCACTCGCGGTTGCGAGGCTGTGCAACGAGGCCTTCGAGAACGCCATGGCCTCGGAGCGCTGGCAGACGCTCGCCGGCTACGGCGCCCGCCCTCAGCGCCCGCTCTGGGCATCCACCGGCACCAAGGACCCCGCCTACAGGGACACCCTCTACATCGAGGAACTCGTCGCCCGCGGCACCGTCAACACGATGCCCGAGAAGACACTACAGGCGTTCGCCGAACACGGTGAAGTCCGCGGCGACACCATCGCCGGCACCTACGACGAGTCGCGGAAGGTTCTCGACGCCGTCGAAGCGGCCGGCGTGGACATGGTGGATGTGTTCGCCGTGCTGGAGCAGGAAGGGGTCACCAAGTTCATCGACGCATGGGAAGAGCTCATGACCACGCTGCAGGATCAGCTGGACAAACTCTGATTCCGACGCCCCGTCCGCTCCGAAGTCGACGGGCGGGGCGGGACCGGTAGGTTATGTGTCGTGACTGACCAGACTGGATCCCCGATCAGCGACTCCGAGCAGACCGCCATCCGCAAGGAGAAGCGGGCGCGCATCTTGGATGCCGGCGGGCAGGCCTATCCCGCGGACCTCACCCGCTCGCACGCCCTCAGCGCAATCCGCGCTGGCTGGGGCCATTTGGAGGCCGGTCAGGAGACCGACGACGCCGTCACCATCGGCGGCCGCGTTGTCTTCATCCGCAACACCGGCAAGCTGTGCTTCGCCACGCTGCAGGATGGCTTCACCCCGGACGACAATGGCGAACGCCTCCAGGTGATGCTGTCGCTGGCAGAGGTGGGCGAGGACGCATTGGCCGCCTGGAAGTCCGACGTCGACCTCGGCGACCACGTGTGGGTCCAGGGGCGCGTCATCTCCTCCAAGCGGGGTGAGCTCTCCGTGATGGCCAGTGAATGGAAGATGGCATCCAAGGCGCTGCGCCCGCTACCAGCACTGCACAAGGACCTCTCTGATGAGGCGCGCGTGCGCCGTCGCTACGTCGACCTCATCGCCCGCGACGACGCCCGCACCATGGTCCGCTCCCGGTCGGCCATCACCCGGGCGGTCAGGGACACCCTTTACGACCAGGGATACCTGGAAGTGGAAACACCCACCCTGCAACTGATCCACGGCGGGGCGGCGGCGCGGCCCTTCCAAACGCACCTCAACGCGTTTGACCTCGACATGACACTTCGGATCGCCTTGGAACTGCATCTGAAGCGGACCATGGTCGGCGGGGCTGACCGCGTGTTCGAAATCGGGCGCGTGTTCCGTAACGAGGGCATCGATTCGACGCACTCCGCCGAGTTCACCATGCTCGAGGCCTACATGGCCTGGGGCGACCAGAGGACCGTGGCGAGTTTGACCCAGGCCCTGGTCGTGGCCGCCGCCGATGCCGTCGGCTCCCGCCAGATCGAGACTCCGCAGGGCACCATCAACCTGGACGGCGAGTGGCCATGGCTTTCGGTGTTCCCAGCGCTCTCGGTGGAGGTCGGCCAGGAACTGACGGTCCACACACCGGTGGAGGTGCTGCGACGCATTGCGGACGCCCGTGAGGTGGAGTATGACCCGAAGTGGGCGGCCGACAAAATGATCATGGAGTTGTTTGGAGAGTTGGTGGAACCGACGCTCATTCAGCCCACATTCGTGTACGACTACCCCGCCATCGCCCAGCCGCTTGCACGCCGTCACCGCACGGACGAGGGCAAGGTCGAAGCGTGGGACCTGATTATTGGAGGCGTGGAGCGGGGCACCGGCTACACCGAACTCGTGGACCCTGTGATCCAGCGCGAGGTTTTGCTGTCCCAGTCCGTCAAGGCTGCCGCCGGTGACCCGGAAGCAATGCAGTTCGACCAGGACTTCGTGGAAGCGTTGGAGCATGGGGTGCCACCGCTCGGCGGACTTGGGCTGGGGATGGACCGTCTCGTCATGCTGCTCACGGGGGTCGGCATTCGAGAAACGATCCTCTTCCCTTTGTTGCGCCCCCAGGGCTGAGCAACCGGGTCGCCCCCGGCTTGCCGAACAGAATCCGGAGCCACCCAGGACTTCGACGCCGCCCACGGACCCATGCACGTGCTCGGCGACGTCCAAAATCCGGGTTGATCGTCCGAATCCCGGAGGCAAGAACGTTTTGTGATCCATGCAGCCCTCCTATACCATCTTCATGAAACCGGTTACATTCATGGAGGAGGGGCCCACGATGAACAAGTCACTGCTATCGCTGGGGGCTCTCGTCGTCGTCACCATGGTCTGGGGTTCCACGTTTTTCATCATCAAGGATGCGATCAGTGTCGTGGATCCTGCCGATTTCCTGGCAGCACGCTTCACGATAGCCGCCCTTCTGCTCGTCGCCGTCTCATGGCGGCGACTGCTGCGCCTCACCGTCCAACAGTGGGGAACCGGGCTGGGGCTCGGCGTCATCTACGGCCTCGGCCAAGTGGTGCAGACCGTAGGCCTGCAGCACACGGATGCGTCGGTCTCCGGATTCATCACGGGGACGTACGTCGTGATCACCCCACTGCTGTTGTGGGTCATCTTCCGACACCGGGTGGCGTCGCGCACCTGGTTGTCCGTGGGGTTGGCGGTCATCGGTCTCGGCGTGCTGAGCATCACGGGTATGGCGGGAGGCGGGGTCGGCGAACTGCTCACCCTGCTCGGAGCTTCCCTCTACGCACTGCACATCGTGTTCCTCGACCGGTCCACCGGGCGAATGGACGCTCTGTCACTCACGGCCGTGCAGTTGATCGGGGTGGCCGCGACGTGCACCGTCATTGCGCTGCCCGGCAGCGCGGGAACGCTTCCGGACATGTCCGCGTGGGGAGCCATCCTCTACACCGCAGTGATAGCGGGTGCCCTCACGATGCTGCTCCAGACATGGGCGCAGGGGCACCTGTCCCCCACCAAGGTGGCTGTCGTCATGACTCTGGAGCCTGTCTTCGCCACCGCATTCGCCGTGGCATTCGGAGGAGAGACCTTCACAGTCCGACTCCTCGCGGGTGGCGCACTGATTCTCGCTGCAACGGTGATCGGCGTCCTCACCGGCGACGCCACCCATCCCCCACACGTCCCCGATGATCCAGATGGCCACCGGCGTCCCCTCCTTATCGAACCGCCGGAACCGGCCCACGCGGCACCAGTCAAATGAACACATCCTCCACTAGTCATCAACGCTGATCGACCGAAAAGAGACAACCATGGCAATCACCATCACCCGACGTCAGTTCGGATTCCTCGCCGGGGCCGCCGTCGCAGCCTCGAGTCTGGCGGCCTGCAGCGGCAGCGGCTCCGGTAGCGGGGAGGGCAAGGTCGTATGGTCCACCTGGGGCTCGCCAGAGGACCTCAAGAGCTTCGACAAGTTCCAGGATGCGTTCAAGAAGTCCAACCCCGACATTGACCTGGTGTTCCAACCGACGCCGTCATACTCCGAGTACCACTCGAAGCTCCTGACCCAGCTCTCCTCCGGCACGGCCCCCGATGTGTTCTACATCGGCGACGACCGCGTCGCCTCCGTCATCCGCAACAACGTCCTCATGCCCATCGGCGACAAGCTTTCCGGCACCTCCATCAGTGAGGATGACTTCGCAGCCAACGTGCTCGACATCGGCCGCTGGGAGGGCAAGCTGTACGCGCTGCCGAACGACGTCAACCCTGACACCCTCTGGTACGACAAGGAAGCGCTCAAGACGGCAGGCATCACCGACGACCCCGCACAGCTCGCGGCCGACGACAAGTGGACCACCGAGGTCTTCTTCGACATGACGGCCAAGCTGAAGTCCGCAGGCCTCACCGGCGCCGTCTACTGGAACTACTGGGCCACCCACGACGGCTTCATGACGGCCCACGGCGGGAAGGTCTACGACGACCAGGGCAAGTATGTGGCCCACCAGGACGAGGCGAGCATCACCGCCATGGAGGAGTACGCCAAGCGATTCCAGTCAGGCGAGATGAAGCTGGCCGACCTGCTCCCCGAGGGCGCGGGCTCGGAGACACTCCTGGTGACGCATAAGCTGGGCTTCCTGGCTGCCGGCCGCTACACCATCGGTGCCATCCGTGGTGCCGGCGTGGACGAGAACCTCTATGACATCGTGCGCTGGCCCAGCATCGACGGCACGGCCAAGCCCACGGGTGTGGCCGCGTCCTACCTGGCCGTCAACGCCAAGACGGCCGATACGGATGCAGCGCTGAAGTTCTTCTCCTCCTTCCTCGACGCCGACGGCCAGAAGCTGCGGCTCGAGGGCGCCGGTAACGCCGTGCCGTCCATCAAGGGCGCCGACGACATCGTCCTCTCCGAGAACTACCCCGCCCACGCCCAGACGATGCTGGACATGCGCGATATCGGCTACTCCAACTTCGCTACCGAGGCCGCCGTGCCGGATCTGTCCAACCAGATCTCGGTGGAACTCATGCAGCCGCTGTACGAGGGCAAGTCCGACGCCAAGTCCACCCTTGAAGCCGTCGCGAAACTCGTCGAGGAAAAGACAGCCTGATGAGCGCGGCCACCCGGCCAGCGCCCCCAACTGCCCGCCCACCAGCTCGGAAGAGCTGGCGGGCCGGGGACAGGCGCTGGGGCATGCTGTTCGTCGCACCACAGGCGATCGGCATGTTGTTGTTCACACTCATCCCGTTCGTGTTCGCCTTCGTGCTGGCATTCACGGAATGGAACGGCTTCGGCCTGCCCCGCTACATAGGCTTCGACAACTTCCGTGACCAGCTGACCAGTCCCCTGCTGGGTCGATCCATCATCAACACCCTGATCATCGCGGTCATCACCGTGCCCATCGGGCTGTTCCTCGCCATCCTGGTGGCCACCGCCCTGAACAAGATCAAGGGCCGGCCGTTCTACATGGTGCTGTTCTTCACGCCGGTGGTCACCAGCACGGTGGCCATCGCCCTCATCTGGCAGCAGATCCTGCGGCCCGACGGCGTGCTCTCGGACTTCATGAGCCGCACCCTGGGGATACCCCAGATCGACTGGTTGGGGGATCCGCGTCTGGCGCTGTTCGCCGTGTGTGCCGTCACGATCTGGTCCAGCATGGGACTCAACATCGTGATCTTCATGGCCGGTCTGCAGAACGTGTCGCCCTCGGTGCTGGAGGCCGCCGCCATCGACGGTGCCGGCCCGATCAGCCGGTTCTTCAAGGTGATCCTGCCGCTGCTGTCGCCCATCATCTTCTACCAGTCCGTGGTGGCGTTCATCAGCTCCCTTCAGACGTTCGATCTGGTGTTCATCCTCGTGAAGAACGCCGGCCCCGACAACGCGACCCGCACGATCGTTTACCACATCTACGACCTCGGTTTCGCGAAGTCGCAGTTCGGGATCTCCAGCGCCGCGTCCATCATTCTGCTGCTGCTCACGCTCGTCATCACGGCGTTGCAATTCGCGGCCCAGAAGCGATTCGTCCACTACGAGGGATGAGCGACATGACCACGACCACACTTGACTCTCCCACCAAGACCAACAAGGCCAACGGCCGCAAGATCCTCGGGATCGGCGCAAAGCACCTTGTCATTCTCGTCGCGGGCCTCATCATGGTGGCGCCCTTCATCTGGATGCTGCTGACGTCCTTCAAGGGCCTCCCGCAGCTTCTCCAGGACCCGCTCAGCATCATGCCCAAGCCGTGGGTGTTCGCGAACTTCGCCGATGCGTGGAACGCGCTGCCGTTCGGCCGGGCCTATTTCAACAGCATCTACATCACGGTCCTCATCGTGGCAGGCACCTTGCTGACCACCACGATGGCGGCCTACGGCTTCGCCCGCATCCCCTTCAAGGGTTCACGGACGCTGTTCGTGGTGTTTCTGGCCATGCAGATGGTGCCGAAGCAGGTCACACTCGTGCCGTTCTACTTTCTGATGGCGCAGATCGGCTGGATCGACTCCCACCTGGCGCTCATCGTGCCCGCCGTCATGGTGAATCCGTTCGGGGTCTTCCTCGCGCGGCAGTTCATCATGTCCGTGCCGATCGAACTGGAGGAGGCCGCCATGATCGACGGTGCGTCCCGTTGGCGGATCTACTGGCAGGTGATCCTCCCCACCATCCGTCCTGGCATGGGCGCGTTGGCCATCATCACGGCATTGGATGCCTGGAACAGTTTCCTGCTCCCGCTGATCCTGCTGAACTCGACGGAGCTTTTCACGGTCCCGCTGCTCCTGTCGCAGTTCCAGGGCCAGTACGGCGGCATGAACTACGGTCTGGTCATGTCGGCCACCGCACTGTCCGTCATTCCCATGCTCATCGCTTTCCTGGTGGGGCAGCGCCAGATCATCAACTCGCTGGCAACCTCCGGACTCGGGGGTCGCTGATGCCTCCCGTCCCAGCCAGCGATCTCCCCGCCCTGGACCTCGATGAGATCCCCTATACCGTGCCGTTCTCCCGGCTGTTCGTGCGGGCCGACGGCGACGCCCTCTCCGTCTACCGAGCCGCCTACGAGCGCTCCCTGGCCGACAGCGTCGTCGTCGGCTCCCTCCGGCTGCGGGACACCTCGGGGGCCGTCGTGACCGTACTCCGCGCCACACCGCTCGGGATCGAGTTCACAGACGGGACCACCCTGGTGGTGACCCCCCGGGACACCGTCCACGTCGGCACACTCCCGCCGGGGACATCTTTGGAGATGGACCTCAGTCTGCCTCGGTTGGAAGCGGGGGTGACCCCGGACCGGCTCGTCCTTCCCACGAACGCCACGACGTCGGTGACCGACACTCTCACGCGGGTGGGAACGTCGACGGGTGGCGACATCGTCATCGCCTGCGCCGGCTCCCTCCCGGAACCCGTTCCCCATAGGGAGGTCGTGACAGCGACCTCAACCACCGTTCTGGCGTGGCTGGCACGTTGCCCCGCGGTCGAGCAGCAGTGGCAACCGCTGGTGAATCTCTGCTGGTGGGTGCTGGGAGTCAACACCCTCGAGTTGGGTGGTGCCGTCGTCGGGCGCGCCGTCGTCCCGTCCAAGCTGGGCTACGTGGGGCTGTGGCAGTGGGACGCCTATTTCATCGCCATCGGCCTGCGTCACGGCGACCCGGAGCTCGCCGCAGAGCAGTTGCGCATCGCGCTGTCCCACCCCCAGCCCTCCGGCCAGTTGCCGGACGTAATCCATGAGGACGGGGTCCTCGCCTCCAGCGACGACCTGCCCTCCGGAGACCTCGAGACGTTGCGGGCCATGGCCTCACCCAGCCTGGCCCACTCCCGGATCCCGCTGACCAAGCCGCCCTTGACGGCGTTGGCCGTCCAGTTGGTGTCAGAGCAGCACGACGGCGACCTCGTGGACGAGTTCATCGAGGTCATCCTGGCCTCGCAGGACTGGTGGTACGCCGAGTCCGACCCGCGCGGCACCGGTGAGCCGGCCTACCTGCACCCGTACTCCTCGGGGCTGGACGACTCACCCATCTTCGACCACGACGCCATGGTCGCGTCCCCCGACCTGGCGGCCTACCTAATCCTGCAGGACCGCATCCTCGTCGGCTGGCTGCTGGAACGCGAACGTGGTGAGGAGGCCGCCCGCTGCCAGCGCCGCGCCGACGCGGCTCTGGAGGCATTGGTGGCGCGGTGGGAACCGGGGCGCGGGTTCTTCCCCAGCCTTGGTGATACGGGCCGGGCACTGACGACCGACGCCGTCGTCGGGCTCATTCCGCTGCTGGCGGACGGCCTGCCCGACGTACTCGCCGACGCGCTTTTGGCCGCCACAACCGACCCCCTGCGCTACGGCACGCCGCAGCGCCTCCCGACCGTCGCTGCCGACGACCCCACCTTCTCGCCGGATCGGATGTGGCGCGGACCCGTCTGGGTGAACATCAACTGGCTTGTGGCGCGGGGCATGCGCCAGCAGGGGTTCGAGGCCGCAGCCGACGTACTGGAACGGGACACATTGGCGATGGCCGCTCGCAGCGGTGGGCCACACGAGTACTTCAACCCGACGGACGCCAGCAAACCAGCAGGTTCCACGACGTGCTTCGGCTGGTCATCGGCACTGCTGGTGGACATGGCGGTCCGGCTGTCCGCGGATTTCTGAGCCGGCTGTTCGGCACCACCGACCCACCGGAGCGCCAGCCCTGGTTCACGTCGCCAACTGAAATTGCGGATGCCAACGACAGATCCTTGGCGTTCCGCATTCCGGTTGGCGTTCCGCATTCCGGTTGGCGTTCTGACAGCCGTGGACAGTCAGTCCTTCGCCTTGCGCTTCACCTCATGGGCGTCGGCGCGGGCTGAACGCCTCGCCAGCATGCGCTGCACGGCGTGGCCAACGGTGGCTGCGTCGTCGCCCTGGGGCAGGGCCCAGTGCTTGTACCGCGACAGGAGCACCAGCCCGGCGCCCACGAGCGTGGCCACCACGGACCCCGCGGCCGTGTACCCCAGTTGTGCGCCCACAACGGTGATGGCAGCGGCCGCCATCGCCCAGGTGGCGTAAAGGGTGTTGCCGCCCAGGATCGATGGGACCTGCCGCAGCACCATGTCGCGGACGAAGCTGCCCCCCACCGCAGTGATGGTGCCCATCAGGATCGCCGGCAGCCAGCCATGGCCCAGCCCGATGGTCTTGGCGGCACCCGCTGCGGCCCAGCAACCCACCGCGAGGGCGTCGATGGGGAGGTAGATGCGTTCCCACCAGCGACCCTCGATGTGGACGAGGGTGACGATGAAGGCGCCCGCGATGGCGGTGGTGAAGTAGCGCCAGTCGACGAGGGCCAGTGGCGGGCCGGCCTGGAGGATCGTGTCGCGGATCAGGCCGCCACCCAGCCCGGACATGATGGCCAGCACACCCAGCCCCAACGGATCGAGGCGGGCGTTGCGTGCGATGACCGCGCCAACGATGGCGTTGAAGAGCACGCCGATGAGGTCCAGGTACTGCAGGAAGCCGATGAGTGCGACGTCGGTCACGAACGCTCCTTGCTCGACACGCGATGGGCCCGTGGGGTGCCGACGGGGATGAGTGTAGTGGCGCAAACAGCCTTGATGACGAGGACCCGCGCACCCGGTGAAGGGTGCACGGGTCCGGTCGCGATCCGTCGGCCGGGATCAGCGGGTCAGCGGGTCACAGGGATGCCAGCCGGTTCGGACTCCTCACCGCGCAGGATCGCCTCGGCGCCGGGCTCCAGCTCCTCCGCCGCGGCTGCAGGGTCGGAAACTTTGAGACGGTTGATGTAGCGCTGGTACCACAGCACCGCGAGCCCGAGGAAGACCACCACCCCACCGACGTTGTAGACCAACGTCAGCCACAGCGGCTGGTCGATGGGGAACGTGCCTGCGATGAACACGAACGCGAAGACGACGAGCAGGAAGGTTGCCAGCCCCAAGCCGAACATGCGGGGGCCCATCTTGAAGTCACGCCCGACATGGTCGTACCGGCGGCGCAGCATGAAGTATGCCAAGAGGATCAGCAGCGGTGGCAGGAGTGCCGTGGCTGCCGTCATGTTGATGACGATGCCCAGCAGGTTGTCGATGTTGCCGGAACCCAACGCCGGGATGATGAGGATGGGAACCACGATGACGAACTGGAGCCATGCGGCACGGAAGGGGATGCCCTCACTGTTCAGCTCGATCAGCTTGGAGCCGAAGATGCCCTTGGGGATCTCGGAGAAGAAGATTTTGACCGGCGTGGACGTCCACATCATGAGTGAGCCCAGCGTTGCGGCTAGCAGGATGAGACCGACGGCCCGGTTGGTGATGTCGACGGGGAGACCGAAGTGGCCGGCCACCGCTCCCATGACGTCGAACAATCCAGTGGAGAAGCTCAGCGAACCTGCCGGCATGAACACGTTCATGACGAGCGAGGCCAGCGCGTACAGCATGCCGATCACGATCCCCGCAATGACGATGGTGCGAACGAACGCCTTGACGCCGCCCCGAAGATCGTTGAGGAACACGCCGACGGACTCCGCGCCACCCACGCCCTGAATGATCCATGCGAGCGTCCCCAGGAACGCCCATGTGGTGGCGAACGTGCTCAGGTTGGGCGCCATCGTTTCGATGTTGATGGGCGTGGCCGGAACCACCCCACCCATGAGGGATGCCGTCGAGAAGATGATGAATGCAGCAGTCAGGGCCAGCACGAGCGTGGCCCCGATCGAGGTGATCGAACCGATCAGCTTGGCGCCCCGGGTGGAGATCCACGTTGCGGCGGCGAAGATCAGGATCGAGAGGCCCGTGATCCACACCTGGGAAAGGCTACGTTCCGAGCCGTAGAACAGGTACGACGCGAACACGAGAATCAGGGGCAGCAGGGACGCGAAGTAGAACAGGTTGACGAACCAATAGGTGAAGGCCGTCAGGAAGGCCCACCGGCCACCCATGGACGTCTTGACCCACTGGTAGACACCGGATTCCGACGTCTTGTTCATCGCGACGAACTCCGCGATCACCAAGGTGAACGGGATGAAGTAGATGATGGTCGCGAGGAAGAAGGCGGGGGCGGAGGCCAGGCCGATGGCCACGTTGTTGTTGATGACGTTGCGGATGTTGAACACGGCCGCCACCGTCATGGTGAGGAGAGCAAACGCGCCGATCCGGCCACGATTCACAGATGCTGAGGACATGGGAACACCTTCTTGTCGTTACTTGTTGTGGAACGTGGCACCCTCGACCGTGACGTGCAGCTGGACGGCTGCCGTCTCGGCGTCGGGCAGGATGCGGGCAGCCTCGTCGATGTCGACGATGCAGATGCCACCCTCGGGGATGCTGACCACCTCACCGGAGCCGCTGAAGTGCTGCCGGTCCGTGAGGTTGTCGTAGTCGGTTGATGCGTTGACGCTGCCCTTGGGCGCAACCTCGAGGCGCACTGTGCCGCGGGTGCTGGTCACCACGAGGTGATAGCGGCGGCGCCCCACCAAGGAGTCGGGCGCCAGCGCAGTCGTGTCGTCGGACACGTAGGAGAGGGAGTCACCGATGGAGTAGGCAACACCCGGGTGGAGGTTGCGTGCGTCGTCGAGGGCCTCTCCCGTGCGGGACCACTTCTTGGTCCCGCCGAGGATGTCGTCGAACGCTGCACGGGTGCCGAAGAGCCGCATGTCAGTTCTCCTTTGTGATGCTGGCGGTGGTGGCGGTGAGGTTCCCGGCGACCAGCGGCCGCAGGGAAAAGGCGAAGTCGAATGCCTCGAAGCGCACGCGATACGCGTCGAGCACCTCAGACCCCCACGAATTCGACCCGAGCCCCAACACGGCGTCATTGATGTTGACGGTTACGGTGTCGCGGGCCACGAGGTCGGTGCGGTGACGGGCCGCATCTATGTCGGCGGCCGTGTAGGGCCAAGCGGAGAACGCGAACGGCTCGTCCTCGGCGTCGTCGGGCCGGGTCACGAGCAGGCCGTCGCCGTGCGGGGAGGCCAGTGCCACCCATCGCACGTCGCCCCGGTTCGCGCAGTCCTGTGGGACCACGTAGGGCGTGAACATGGCATCGACGTCGCTGCTCCACCGTCCGACGGTGTTGGCGGCTGAGGAGTCCGGATAGTTCTCGCCCGGCCCACGTCCGTACCATTCGACGGCCCGCGTGACACCGGGGACCTCGAACGTCAACCCGATCCTCGGGATGATGTCGTCATAGCTGCCGTAGGGACTGCCGGAGACGTCGACGTCGGCCCTGCCATCAGGAGCGAACCGCCACGTGAGCGTGGCGTGCATGCCGAAATCGAGCACGGGAGGGGCGATCCGTTGTGTGACCTCAACCACCACGGCGCCGTCGTCCTCGCGCCAGGTGACCGAGCGCGTGGAGGTCTGCATGATTTCGATGTGGTTCGGCGTCCACAGGTCGTCGCACTCCTGCTGGTGGTTGTCCACCAATGGCGTCCAGAAGCCAAGCCGTGGCGGGGCCACGAGGACGGGGCGGCCACCGGCGACCCAGGACGTGATGTCGCCGGACAGCAGGTCAAGGACCAGCTCGCTCCCGGCGGTGGTGATGCGCAGGGTGGTGTCGTCGGCCCGGACTTCAAGCGGCTGGGTGACGTTGGTCATCGACCTCCTCGGCGCGGAGTTGACCGTGAAGCCGTAGCGTCCGAGCTCCCGCATCGGAGCAGTCCAGCTCGCGGCGTGCGTCGAGGTCACCCGTGCCGTGCAGAGCGTCTCGCCCACCGTGGCAACGTACAACTGCACCGGCGTGGTCCACGACTGGCCGGGGGCCACCGCGCCGGGAGTGAAGACGACGACGTTGACGACGACGCCGTCGTGCAGCGTCTCAAGTGTCACTGACACGTCATCCAGCGTGGTGAACCAGCGCCGGTTGGTGACCGTCAGGAAGCCGTCGGTGTACTCCACCAGTACGGGGCAGATGACCTGCTTGTACTCCGTCAGTCCGGGGCTCGGCTCCTGCCAGGGGAAGACCATGCCATCGATGCAGAAGTTGCTGTTGTTGGGGTAGTCACCGAAGTCGCCGCCGTACTTGTGGAACTCCCGTCCGTCCTCGGTGGTGGCGGCCAGGCCGTGGTCGCACCACTCCCAGATGAAGTGGCCCTGGAGGGAGTCGTGGCGGTTGAACACTGCCTGATACTCGCTGAGGCCGCCGGGACCGTTGCCCATGGAGTGGCCGTACTCGCAGATGATGCGGGGTTTGGGGTGCGGGTGTTCACCGAAGTCGTTCATCTGCGAGACACGGGAGTACATGGTCGAGATGACGTCCACGTGCTCGGCGTTCCGGTCTTCCTCGTAATGCACGGGACGGGTGGGATCCAACTGCTTGGCACGCGTGTACATGGCGGGGATGTTGCAGCCGTAGCCGGATTCGTTGCCGAGTGACCACATGACTATGGAGGCGTGATTGCGCTGTGCCAGCACGTGTCGTTCAATGCGGTCGACGTAGGCGGTCTCCCACTCGGGGTCATCGGTGATGCGGGAGATGTCCCCGACGTTGGCGAAGCCGTGGCTCTCCAGATCCGTCTCGGCGAGAACCATGAGGCCGAGTTCGTCGCACATCTCATAGAAGCGAGGGTCGTTGGGATAGTGAGCCGTCCGGACCGCGTTGATGTTGTGCAGCTTCATGAGTTCCAGGTCGCGTCGCACTCGAGCCATCCCCACTGCGCGGCCTGCATGGTCGTCGTGGTCGTGGCGGTTGACGCCATGCATGGTGAAGTAGCTGCCGTTGAGGTGCAGCAAGCCGTCCACGATGGTGATCTCGGCAAGTCCCAGACGATGCGGCACGTGGTCCACGACATCGCCATCAGTGACGGAGATCAGCATGTCGTGGAGGTGGGGGTCCTCTGGATTCCAGAAGTGGGCGTCCGGCAGGGTGAGCGTGGCGCTGCTGCCCGGTTCAAGCGTCGCTGATGCCAATTCGACACCGGCCTCCGAGATGCTCCACTCGATGCGCTCAGCGCCGCCCTCGGTCCACGCGGTGAGAGTGACCTCAGCCGCGCCGTCGTCAGTGCGATGCGTGCGAACAAAGAAGTCGAGAAGCCGGGCAGACGGGCGGGTGACCAGATACACGTCGCGGAAGATGCCGGATGCCCACCACATGTCCTGATCCTCGACATAGGTGGCGTCGGAGAACTGAAGGACCTTGATGGAGAACAGGTTTTCCCCGGTCTCGATGTGGTCGGTGACGTCGAACTCGGCTGCCAATCGGGAACCCTTGGTCATGCCCACAGCGGCGCCATTGCAGAAGACCTCGGCGTAGCTCTCAACGCCGTCGAATCGCAGGACCACCCGCTCCCCCTCAGCTGGCGCCGTCAGAAGGATGGTGCGCTGGTAGGCACCGGTGGGGTTGTCAGCGGGAACGTGAGGCGGCTCGATGGGGAACGGGTATCCCTCATCGGTGTACTGGAGGTCTCCGTAGCCGTCCATCTGCCACAGATGCGGCACCTGGACGACGTCCCAGCCGCTCTGGGGTGCGGCGGCGAAGTCGTTGGGCACGCGACCGGGATGGTCGAAGAGGCGGAACCGCCACGGTCCGCTCAGGTCGACGAAACCGCGCGAAACATTGCGGCTGTGTGTGCTGGCAAGCTCTGCGGTGGCGTATCCAAAGAAGTACGCGCGTGCTGCCAAACGATTCCGGCCGGTGAGCCGGGGGTTCTCCCAGTCGTGTGTGTCCTCCATGGACGTCATCACTCCTTCACGAGGTGATCCGGTGACCATCGTGGTCGAATGTAACCGGTTTCATGCGACTGTAGTACATTCATGTGCGTTCCGAAAAAGAGCAATTGACCGAACTGCACGAACCGGGGTGGATCAATGGACACCAACACTCAGCGGACACCACGTGCCGCCAAGAGGGGATCCGTCACCATCACTGATGTCGCCAGCGTGGCTGGGGTCTCACGCGCCACCGCGTCCCGCGCCCTGAACGATTCCCCCGCGGTCACGCCCGAGACAAAGGCCAAGGTCGCTGCCGCGGTTCTCCAGACCGGCTTCGTCATGAACGCTCAGGGACGGGCACTGGCGATGGGTCGGGCCCAGTCCATCGCGGTCCTGGTGGCCGAACCGTTCGACGAGTTGTTCGTCGATCCCACCTACAGCGTCCTGCTGCGCGGCATCAGCGAGCGACTCTCCAGCACCCCGGTACTACCCATGATGCTGCAGGCCTCCACAGAGGTGGAGCATGAGCGTGCCATCCGCCACTTCCAGCACCGCTCCGTCGATGCGGTGATCGACATCACCCCTTACGTCGGGGGTGTCATGCTGGAGGCGCTGAGCAAACAAGCCCTGCCTGTGGTGCTGTGCGGCCAACTCGAGGGCCAGCCCTACGAGGGGATCTTCTCCATCGTTTTCGCCGATGACGTCGAGGGCGCCGCCATGGCAGCCGACGCGATGCTCCGTCGTGGACGACAGGAAGTCATCACCATCCTGGGTCCGGAGGACAACCCGGCGTCCACCGATCGACTGGAGGGCTACCGGAGCGTCTTCGGTGACCGCCTCGACGACTCCCGAGTGGTGTTCACGGGATGGGACGAGGCGTCCGGCTTCGATGCCGCACGACGCCTCCTTGATGCCCACCCGACAGTCGACGGCCTGTTGGCAGGATCGGATCGGATAGCCCTCGGTGCAATGGCAGCCCTGGCCGCGTCGGGGCGGTCCATCCCGCACGACGTGTCCGTGATTGGCTTCGACGACCACGCGTTGGCCGCCCGCGCCGTCCCTCCACTGACAACGATTCACCAACCCCTGCTGGAGCAGGGCCGGATGGCTGCGGAGCTGGCATTGGGAATGATCGACGGCGAGCCGCCGCGGACGATTGTGCTGCACACCGAACTACTTCATCGCGAATCCCTCTGACGGGCAGCCCCACGGCAGGCCGGCCACCGTCGAGTGTCCGGGGGTCTTCCGTAGCATCCACGTGGATGCCACACGTGCGGCGCGGCCGTTGACTCCCATGTGTGGCACGGTGGAGGTCAAAGCGTTCACACGAAGGAGGCACCATGTCCGGAATCTCGATCTGGGTCATCGCGGCAGTGGCACTGGTGGTAATCATCGCCGTCGTCATCCTGACGAAGCGCCGCAACACGGGTCCGGAGCCCACGCTGGATCCGCCGTACAACCAGAAGAAGTTCCCGGACCCCACGGCGGGCGACCCACAGGTGGTGCACGAAGCCGACCCGGGCGATGTCCGCTACCCCGACGGTCCCGACAACATCCGCAATCCTGACGTCGACCACCAGGCCCCCGGGCCGTCGACACCCCGGAGCTTCCGATCCCCGGGCCCGCCGCACGAGTAGTGCGAGGCGCGGCCGACGTGCCACGAAGACCGTGGTACTCGATCCGCGCCAGGGGTTCGCCACCATCGCGCGCGCGCCGGCCCCCGGATGGGGTGGGCCGGTGTCGAATTGCACGGGTTGTCGAACCACGAGGCTCGTCGTCTTGTTGAGTGAGCACTCACTCATTACACTTACCCGGTGACCAGAGCCGCACCACTTCCACCAGAGCAGCGACGCGCTGCCATCGTCGACGCAGCCTTGTCCCTTCTCGAGGACAACGGTCCCGAGTTGACAACCCGCATGGTGGCGGAGGCTGCAGGCGTTGCCGAGGGCACGCTCTTTCGCGTGTTCCCCACTCTGTCGGACCTGCTGGGCGCCACCTACACGGAGTTCCTCTCGCACGAGCGGCTCATGGGCCGCCTCAACGCCGTCGACCTCGGCGACACCCTGGAGAGCAAGACGCTCGGGTGCGTACGCGGGATCGTGGACTACTTCTCCCACATCCACGCGGTGCTCCCGCCCCCCAGGCACGAGACCACCCACTCCCCCAATGCGGCCTGCGTCCGCGAGGCGCACAGGGAGCGCTTCGCGGATCTCCGCGACTGGATCGTGGTCACCATGGCCCCCCATGCCGACGCGCTCACCATCACCCCCGAGACCTACGCCCACTTCCTCAAGGCCCTGGCCATGGGGATGGCCATGGCACGGCCCGGTGGGCTGACTCCCGAAGACATCACTCGTTTCGCCCTTGACGGAGCACGACGGAAGGACCTCCCGTGATACGCAGGTTGACCAGGCTGATCAACCGCTACATCGCCCAGTACTGGGGGCTGCTGGTCCTCGTGGTGGCGCTGCAGGTGGTGGCGACGATCATGTCGCTCTACCTCCCCACACTCAATGCCCGCATCATCGACCAGGGTGTCGTCAAGGGCGACACCGACTACATCTGGCGCACCGGCGGCGTGATGCTGCTGCTGGCCCTGGTGCAGGGGCTCGGACAGGTGGGCTCCGTGTACTTCGGCGCCCGCGCCGCCATGCTCTTCGGGCGCGACGTGCGCGCCGCGCTCTTCGACCGCACGCTGGCCTTCTCAAGCCGGGAGATGAACCGCTTCGGTGCACCGTCGTTGATCACCCGCACCACCAACGACGTCCAGCAGGTGCAGATGCTGGTGCTGATGACCTGCATCATGCTCGTGGGCGCCCCCATCACCATGGTGGGTGGCGTCATCATGGCGCTGCGCGAGGACCCCGGCCTGAGCTGGACGATCCTCGTGGCCGTCGTGGCGCTCGGCGCCGGCATCGTGGTGCTGATCTCCAAGATGGGCCCGCTCTACGCCGTCATGCAGAAGCGCATCGACAACCTGAACCGGGTGCTGCGTGAGCAGATCACCGGCATCCGGGTGGTCCGTGCGTTCGTCCGCGAGGACCACGAGTCCCGCCGCTTTGGCAGGGCCAACACGGAACTGGTGGACACCGCCACCACAGTGGGCCGCCTCATGGCCGTGCTGTTCCCCTTCGTGGGTCTCGTCCTGAACGTGTCCACCGTCGGTGTCATGTGGTTCGGAGCCCAGCGCGTCGACTCCGGCGGGATCGAGATCGGTCAACTGACCGCATTCCTGGCCTACCTCATGCAGATCCTCATCTCCGTGATGATGACCACCATGCTGCTGGTGATGGCCCCGCGTGCCGCCGTCTGCGCCGACCGCATCCTGGAAGTGCTGGACACCGAATCCTCGGTCCAGCCGCCCACGAACGCCACCGCCCCCCTCCACGACAACGGGGTGGTGCTTTTCGACGACGTCAGCTTCTCCTACCCCGGCGCCGAGGAGCCGGTTCTCAAGCATGTGAGCTTCGAGTTGCACCCCGGCCGCACCACCGCGGTCATCGGCTCCACCGGCTCCGGCAAGACCACCCTCATCAGCCTGCTGCCCCGGCTCTTCGACGTCACCGGTGGTCGTGTGCTGCTGGACGGCATCGACGTCCGCGACATGGATCCGGAACAGCTGTGGGCCCGCGTGGCCATCGTGCCGCAGAAGCCCTACCTGTTCTCCGGAACCGTCGCGAGCAACCTGGCGTACGGGAACCCCGACGCCACCGACGAGCAGATGTGGGAAATCCTGAGAATCGCCCAGGCCGACGGCTTCGTCCGCGAGCGGGACGGCGCACTGGAGTCCGCCATCTCCCAGGGAGGCACCAACGTTTCGGGCGGTCAACGGCAGCGCCTCGCCATCGCCCGTGCGCTGGCCAAGGACGCGGAGGTGTTCATCTTCGATGACTCCTTCTCCGCACTCGACGTCACCACCGACGCCCGCCTCCGCACCGCGCTGGCGCCTCGCGTCGCCGACAAGGCGGTCTTCGTGGTGGCCCAACGGGTCACCACCATCAGGAACGCTGACGAGATCCTCGTGCTGGAGCACGGCGAGATTGTGGGCCGAGGCACGCATGACGAGCTGCTGACCCATTGCGAGACCTATCAGGAAATCGTGCAGTCCCAGCTGAGCGCAGAGGAGGCAACAGCATGAGCAAGAAGGACCAGGCCCCCATCAAGGCCAACAAGCGACCCGAACACGCCCCCCAGCGCGGCGGCGGGCCGGGCCACGGCCCAGTCGTCCCCGGTGAGAAGGCGGTCAGCTTCCGTGCATCACTGAAGCGCCTGCTCCACGAGCTGCGGCCCCAGAGGGTGCGCATCATCATCGCCATCTTCTTCGGCGTCGCCGGCGTGACGCTCTCCGTCGTCGGCCCCAAGATCCTCGGCCAGGCCACCACCCTGCTGCTGGCAGGATTCATCGGCGGCAGGATGCCCCCGGGCCTCACCAAGGAACAGGCCATCCAGGCTGCCATCCAGCAGGGCAACGCCGACATGGCCGATTTGCTGCGCAGCCTCGATTTCGTGCCCGGTCAGGGCGTCGACTTCACTGCCATCGGCACGATTCTGCTCACCGTGCTGGCGCTCTACATCGTGTCCGGCGTCGCGTCCTATGTCCAGGCCTACGTCCTGAACGACGCCGTGCAGCAGAGCATCCTGCGGATGCGCCAGAAGGTCTCCGCCAAGATCGACAGACTCCCCCTGTCCTACTTCGACAACCAGCCACGCGGCGAGCTGCTGAGCCGCGTCACCAACGACATCGACAACGTGTCCCAGACGCTGCAGCAGACCCTGTCGCAGCTTCTCAACGCCCTGCTGATGGTGGTGGGCGTGCTGGCCATGATGTTCTGGATCTCCCCCAGCCTGGCGCTGGTCGCACTGGTCAGCGTGCCCGTGGCCATGCTGATGATCTCGATCATCGGCAAGCGCTCGCAGGTGCTGTTCAAGGCGAACTGGAAGTCCACGGGCGACCTGAACGCCCACATCGAGGAGGCCTACACCGGCCATGCGCTGGTGAAGGTGTTCGGCCGCCAGAAGGAGGTGGCTGCCCAGTTCGAGGAACGCAACCAGGCCCTGTACAACGCCGCATACGGGTCGCAGTTCATCTCAGGGCTCATGATGCCCATCATGATGTTCGTGGGGAACCTCAACTACGTCGTCATTGCCGTCGTCGGCGGACTCCGCGTGGCGTCGGGCACCATGGCCATCGGCGACGTGCAGGCCTTCATCCAGTACTCCCGCCAGTTCACGCAACCGCTGACACAGGTGGCCTCCATGGCAAACCTGATGCAGTCCGGCGTCGCCTCCGCCGAGCGCGTCTTCGAGCTGATGGACGCTGACGAGATGACACCTGAACCCGACGGTGAACTCAATGTGGTGGAGGGCCACGTCACCTTCGGCGACGTCGACTTCCGCTACTCCCCCGACAAGCCGCTCATCGACGACCTGGATCTGGAGGCCATGCCGGGCCAGACGGTGGCCATCGTCGGGCCCACCGGCGCCGGCAAGACCACGCTTGTGAACCTGTTGATGCGGTTCTACGACCTCGACGGCGGTGCCATCACCATGGACGGCATCGACATCGCGACGGTTCCCCGCTCCCACGTCAGGCGCAACATCGGCATGGTCCTGCAGGACACGTGGCTCTTCGGCGGAACCATCCGCGACAACATCGCCTACGGCCGGCCCGGCGCCACCGAGGAGGACATCATCGAGGCAGCCACTGCAACCTTCGTCGACCGGTTCGTGCACTCGCTGCCCGATGGCTACGACACCGTCATCGACGAAGAGGGCTCCAACATCTCCGCGGGCGAGAAACAGCTCATCACCATCGCCCGCGCCTTCCTGGCGGACCCGTCGCTGCTGATCCTCGACGAAGCCACCAGCTCCGTCGACACCCGCACCGAATTGCTGGTCCAACAGGCCATGTCAGCGCTGCGCAGCGGACGCACATCATTCGTGATCGCACACCGCCTGTCGACCATCCGCGACGCAGACCTCATCCTGGTCATGGAGCACGGCGCCATCGTCGAACAGGGCACCCATGACGAGCTGCTGGCGGCGGGCGGGGCGTACCACGACCTGTACGAGTCGCAGTTCAGCGCGGCCGTCACGACATAATGGGGCGCATGACCTCCCCCGTGCACGCCTCCGACGACGTGCACGGGGTGGGAAGTTCGTTGCCTCCCCCAGCCCCCTCCGGGGTGGCGGACCGATGACCCCAGAGCAGTTGAACCTGTTGGTCCTGAGCGCATGTGGCGTGCTGCTGGCCGGTGTTGCGGCCGTCCGTATCTCCTCGCGCAGCGGGATGCCGGGTCTGCTGCTCTACCTCGGCATCGGTCTACTGATCGGCGAATCCGGACTCGGCGTGCGGTTCGACGACGGCCAACTGGCCTACAACGTCGCCACCATCCTGCTCGCCATCCTGCTGACCGACGGCGGCTTCACCACCAACTGGAGCGACCTCAGACCGGTGGCGATGCGCTCCGGGCTGATGGCAACCGTGGGCGTGCTGCTGTCAGTGGCCATCACCTCCTCGCTCGCCATGCTGCTGCTGGGCATCGAACTGCGCACCGCCATCCTGCTGTCGGCCATGGTGTCCTCCACCGACGCCGCCGCAGTGTTCTCGGTGCTCAGACGGCTGCCCATCAACGCCCGTGTGCGAACGACGCTGGAGGGTGAGTCCGGCTTCAACGACCCGCCCGCCATCATCCTCGTCACCGTCGTGGTGTCCGACGTCTGGAACCAGGGCTCGATCATGGCCATGTTCGGCACCGGGCTGTACCAGCTGGTCGGCGGCACGCTCATCGGGCTGGTGATCGCGAGGATCGGGCAGGTGATCCTGCAACGGGTGTCGCTGCCCTCGGCCGGGCTCTACCCCCTGGCCACGCTGGCGATTGCCATGGTCGCGTTCGCCCTCGGCGGGATCGCCGGCACATCCGGACTGCTTGCCGCCTACGCTGCGGGGCTGTGGCTCGGGAACCAGGTGCTGCCACACCACAAGGCGACGGAGGGATTCACCGAGGCGTTGGGATGGCTCGCCCAGATTGGGCTCTTCGTCATGCTGGGGCTACTGGCCTCGCCCTCGATGCTGCCCGCGGCCATCATCCCGGCGCTGGTGATCGGCTCCGCCCTCACGTTCGTGGCGCGGCCGCTCTCGGTGTTCCTCTGCATGACCCCGTTCAGGGTGCCCTGGCGGGAACAGGTCTTCACGTCGTGGGCCGGGTTGCGTGGAGCCGTACCCATCATGTTGGCCACCATCCCGCTCACCAAGAACCTGCCGGGCGCCGACCAGATGTTCCACATCATCTTCCTGCTGGTGGTCACCTTCACCCTGATCCAGGGGCCGACGCTGGCGTTGGCCGCCAAACTGGCGGGGGTCACAGAAGAGCTGTCCCCGACCACCGTGCGGTTCGACTCCTCACCGATGGAGGGCCTGAACGCCTCCATGTTGCAATTCGAAGTACCCGAGAACACAAAGCTCGTCGGGATGTACGTCGCCGACCTCCGACTTCCTCGCGGGGCAGTGCTGTCCATGCTGATCCGGGGCAAGGAGATCCTCGTCGCCGACGGACAGGTCCGACTCAAGGCTGGCGACCACATGGTGCTGGCCGTACCCAGTGGCGTGCTGGAACGCACCCAGAACCGCCTGCAGTTGCTGGCCGAGCACGGCGGTCTGGCCCGCTGGGTGGCCTCCGGCCGCAATCGCCGGGCCCTGATCGGCGAGACCCGACCCTCCCGGCTGGACAAAACATGAGGAAGACGCGACTGACCCAGCCACGCCCTTCCGACGTGCCGATGCAGCAGCGGTGATATCACCTGCCGGCGTCCATCGGGACAGGCGCCAGGGGGCCGGTTGCACCAGTCGTGGAACCATGACTGACTGAGCTTGCCCAAGACATCCACACGAAGGAGCGCGATGGCCCGCCGCTACGGACGCAGCATTGGCGTGCTGATCGTCAGCAACCTCCTCGGCGGTGTGGGGGTCGCATCCGGGTTCGCCGTCGGTGGACTGCTGGCTCAGAACCTCGGCGGCACCTCCATGGCCGGCTTCGCGCAGGCCTGCAGCACACTCGGCGCAGCCGTCGCCGCGGTACCGCTGGCCAATGTGGCGGCGCGCCGCGGCAGGCGGGTCTCGCTCAGCCGCGGCTACGCACTCGCCACCGTGGGTGCCCTGATCATCCTTGCTGCCGCAATCACCGGCCAGATCATCGTGATGCTGCTGGGGATGAGTCTGTTCGGCGTTGCCCAAGCCGTGAACCTGCAGACCCGCTACGCAGGCGCGGAGAACGTCGCACCCGCGGCTCGTGCGCGGGCCATGTCCGTGGTGTTGTGGGCCACCACCGTCGGTGCCGTCACCGGTCCAAACCTCGCCGCCCCCGGGGACAGATTCGGCGCCGGGTTCGGGCTACCCGCCTACACCGGACCCTTCCTGTTCTCGGTGGTGGCGTTCGCTGCCGCCGCGACGGTCCTGGCCGTCTTCTTCCGCCCCACCCCGCAACCGCACCCCGAGGTCGACGTTGCAGGCGAGGCTGGAGACGGGATACCACCCGTCAGCGCAGTCGCGGCACTTCGCTGGGCTGCCAGCCATCCTGCGGCCCTCTTCGCCGTGGTGCTGATCGCGGTGGCCCACGCGGTCATGGTGATGGTGATGGTCATGACGCCCGTGCACATGGGGAACCACGGTGACACGCTGGAGCTCGTGGGCATCGTCATCAGCCTCCACGTCCTGGGCATGTACGCCCTGAGCCCGGTGTTCGGATGGGCAGTCGACCGGGTGGGACCCATGCCAGTCGCTGTGGCGGGCATCGTGCTGCAGGCGGGCGCCGTCACCACCGGGTTCATGGCCGCTTCCGCTGGCCCGGGGTTGACCATGGTCGCGCTCGTCCTGCTCGGGTTGGGGTGGTCCGCGGCCGTGATCTCAGGCTCCGCAATGGTGACCGCCCTGGCGCCGTCGCACGTGCGCGTCCCCCTGCAGGGCGCCACCGATGCGGGCATGAACTACGCCGGGGCCGCAGCCGCAGCACTGGCCGGCCCGATCCTTGCCTTCGGCGAATTCCAGGCCGTCAACATCGCCGCAGCGTTCATCCTGCTGCCTGCACTCGTCCTGTTGCCCCGGGCGGCCCGGTCGACGCGCCTGTCGCGGGTCACGTCAACCGCTTTCTGAGCAGCCCCGGTCGACGAGGGACGCTGGAATATCGAAGGAGCTTCTGCACGTCACCACCGTCCTTCGATATGCGGCGCTCGTACCTCGCGCCCGCTACTCAGGAAACGTGTTTTGGCCAACGCTGCTGGATCCCTCAGGACACGCCCCCAGGGAGTTCCTCGTCCTCACGGCGATGTCAGCTGGTCCGCCTCGGCGATCTGGTCAGCGAACTTCTCCAGTCCACGTGCCCCGACAATGTCACCCGAGAGCAACGGCAGTTGGATGAACGGCACCTGCGGAAGGGCTGTGCGGATCCTGGCGAGGTACACATCCTCCTGCGCACGCCGCTCCTCCAGGAAGTCCCCAACACCCGCTGGGGAACGCTTGTTCACCACCAGCCCACCCACCTGGACTCCGGCGCGTGACAGCTGACCGTGCAGTTCGATGGTCTCCAGGACCGGCAGCCGCTCGGCCGCGAGCACGATGACAAACGCCGTGAGGTCCTCGTCGGAGATGACGTCGCGGAGCCGCTCGAAACGGGTCCGTCGACGCAGCAGCACCCGGCGGATCTCGTGGTCGCGTTCCGCGCGGGAATCCGTTCGACGGGCCCCCCCCACGATCTTGTGCTCGGGTCCGTCGTCGAGGCCCCGCAGCGCCGCGCCGAAGCGTTCGGAGCGGTCCTGACGGCGCAACAGGCCATCCGTCCACGCGGACATCGTCTCCGGCAACGACATCAGCCGCGCGGTGTGGCCGGAGGGGGCAGTGTCGAACACGATGAGGTCATGCTGATCAACGGCTGTCTCCAGCACGTCGGCGATCCGCTCCAGAATGGCGGCCTCGTGGGTGCCGGGGGCGTCCCGGGCCAACTCGAGGTGCTTGGCCACCTCGCCGGAGAGGTGTTCCGGCATCAAACGGCGCATCGTGTGTCCGACGGCGGCCAGGTGTTCATCGGTGGTGCGCGCCGGATCGATTTCGAGACCGGACACTCCCGGTGCCAACGACACCACCCTGTCCCCGACGCGCCTGTCCCACAGGTGGCCAAGGTTGTGCGCCGGATCGGTGGAGACCACCAGCACCCGTCGGCCCGCACGCGCCTGGTGCAGCGCCAGGGCGGAGGCCACCGACGTCTTCCCGACGCCGCCCTTGCCGCCGATGAACAGGACCTGCCGGGACGCTGCCAGCTCTAACAACATGAGAGGTAGTCCAACGGAGAGTGCTCCATGCCCATCCTTGTGTGCCAGTCGTGGAAGCGGTCGTACATCACCGGCAGCAGTTCCACCGTGTAGTAGCTGACCGGGTTGGGCACGCCCAACGACTCGGCCAGCACGATCATCATGAACAAGTCGTCCTCGTCCCGCTGGGCGCGCGCGAACGCACGGCGGTAGGGCGCGGCGTAGAACTCGCGCAGGCCCGCAGAGAAGCGGGCCCACGCGGTTCCGGGACGCTCGGTCATCGTGGTGCGGGTTCATCCTCGCGCACGGTGATCCGGTCCTCGTCGTCGGACTCAGCTGGCCCGGTGCGCGCCTTGTTCATGGCGATCACCGACTCCACGATCACCCAGAGTGCAGCCACGAGGATGATGGCGTCCAGGCCCAGCAGCAGCCAGTTCTGAGTGGCGTAGAAGGTTCCAAGCTGGACGACAGCGGCATAGACGGACATCAGCATGACGAACACCAGCGGGATGAGGACCGGCACGATGTTGCGGCGCTTGCGCAGCAGGATCACAGCGATGATCGAAAGGGTCAGACCGGCCAGCAACTGATTCGTTGTGCCGAACAGCGGCCAGATGACCATGCCACCGGCACCGTCGGCGCCAGCACCGAATGCCAGTCCCATGCCGACGATGAGCACGACGATCGTGGACACGAACTTGCCCACCTTGACCCCCATGATCTCGGCGGCTTCCTGGACCACGAAACGCTGCAACCGGATGCCGGTGTCCATGGTGGTGGCTGCGAACAGCACCGCCATCGTGGCCAGGATCGTGGCGCTCAGCGAGACTGGAAGTCCCAGACCAGCATTGAGGATGGCACCGCCACCCTGGACGAAGGCCGCGACGCCACCCTGGTTGAAGGCGGAGTAGACGGCTTCCCAGTCCGCCAGGGTCTTGAACCCAGCCGTGGCGGCGATGATCGCACCCAGCGCAAGCAGTCCCTCGCCGACGGAGCCGAAGTAGCCGACGAAGCGTGCGTCGGATTCCTTGTTCAACTGCTTGGAGCTGGTACCCGATGCCACGACTCCATGGAACCCGGAGATGGCGCCGCAGGCGATCGTGACGAACAGCAGCGGCACCAGGCTCGGGGTCCCCTCCGGCACCGCGGTGTTGAAAGCGGGGGCAACGATGGTGGGGGCAGCGATGAGCACCGAGATGTAGAGGATGGCCAGGCCGACGAAGAGCTGCAGGCCGTTGATGTAGTCACGCGGCTGCAGCAGCATCCACACCGGCAGCACCGAGGCGACGCCTGCGTAGAGGAAGAGGATGAGCACCCAGAACGATGCCGCCGAAAGCCCCATCACGGTCTCGGGGAGCACCACTGGGAAGTTGTCGCCGAGAATGATCAGCGCGTAGAGCGCCACGACGCCGATGATCGACACCCAGACCAGGGGGAGCTTCCAACGGTAGATCGCCTGACCCACGATCAGCGCCACCAGAATCGCGCCCCATGTGGGGATCACTGCGGTGGGGGTCCCGACGAGCAGCTTGGAGATGACCACGGCGAACGCGGCGTTGACCATGAGCAGCAGCAGGAAGATCACCACGAGGAACAGGTTGCGTCCCCGGTTGCCGATGTAGCGCCCGGACAGTGTGCCGATGGAATTGCCCTTGTTGCGCACGGATGCCCACAGCGCGCCCATGTCGTGCATCCCGGCGAAGAAGACCGTGCCGAGCGTCACCCACAGGAAGGCTGGCAGCCAGCCCCAGATGACGGCCACTGCAGGCCCGACGATGGGTGCGGCGCCAGCCACCGAGGTGAAGTGGTGGCCCCACAGGACGTACATGTTCGTGGGGACGAAGTCGACGCCGTCCTCACGCGTGTGCGCCGGCGTCGGGATGCTGTTGTCGAGTTTGAAAATGTACTTGACAAGAAACTTCGAGTAGAACAAGTAACCAAGGACCATCATGGCTATGCCAATGAGGGCCAGGAGTGGTGAACTCACGGGAGCTCCGATCTTCGTCAGTGACGATCTGTGGCGGTCACCGCACCATCATTGGTGCGTGGCCAGAGCTAATGAACATGTGGCGGGCTTATTGGAGGACACCGTAGCTGTTCACGGGCCCCGGCACTGAGCGACGCGCGAGAAAGACACACTGCTTTCGACGGGGATTCGTGTGCTGGGCGAGCAGCGTCGGCGAAACGGCTGGCGCCGGTCAGGGCGCGGTCCCGGACAGGGAGCACCGCGGCCATCTCCAGCGACGGCTTCAACGTCCATGTCGACGCCCGGATGCAGCGTGTCCCGCACCCGCAAACCTGTCCAGTGAAACACCAGTGAGGTGGGCGGATCGACTGACAGGATGGGTCGATCGACCTGAGAGGACCTGACTGATGAGCAAGAACCCGAAGAGTCTGTGGACCGCCGATCCGCGGGACATTCTGCGTGCTGGCGAGGGCTTCGACCTTCCTGCGATTGACCGGAGCAACACCCCCGGCTGGGAGGGTGGGAAGAAGCAGGCGAAGAAGCTGCTGGCGACCCGGGCGGCATTGTTGTCGGAACTGCAGGAGCGACTCTTCGCAGAGGGTCGCACGGGCGGTGAGCGTTCGGTGCTCTGCATCATCCAGGGCCTCGACACCGCAGGCAAGGGTGGCATTGTCCGGCACGTGATGGGCCTCGTCGATCCCCAGGGGGTCGCCCTGCGGTCCTTCGGGGCGCCCAACGAGGAGGAACGCAAGCATCACTACTTGTGGCGGATCCGCAAAGCACTGCCACCGGCCGGTCGCATCGGGGTCTTCGACCGTTCGCACTACGAGGACGTGCTGGTGGTCCGCGTCGACGAACTGGTCCCCCGGGACGAGTGGGAGAAGCGCTACGAGGAGATCAACAAGTTCGAGGCGGACCTGGTGGCCAACGGCACCGTCGTCCTGAAGTTCGCCCTCATGGTCTCGCACGCCGAGCAGGGGCTGCGCCTCATGGAGCGACTCGACAGGTCCGACAAGCACTGGAAGTACACCACCGGTGATCTGGTCACACGCAGCAAGTGGCCTGAGTTCCAGACGGCCTACCAGGCGGTCTTCGAGCGGACTAGCACCGAGCATGCCCCGTGGTACGTACTGCCAAGCGATCACAAATGGTTTGCCCGCCTGGCCGTCACCGAGATCCTCACCCGCACGCTCAGTGAGATGAAGCTCGCGTTCCCGAAGGCCGAGTGGGACGTGACCGAACAGCGAAGGATGCTGGCGGACACCATGTCCACCGAGACGCTGGCACAGTCACTCGCCGAGACACGGGACAACGTGGAGTCCGCAATGGCCGAGAGCATCGAGGTGCGCCACGAGGTGGCGGCAATGCCGGGCGTGGACGACGAGACGGCTCAGCGCATGGCGGCCGCCAGCAAGGCGGCCTGGACGGCCGAGCTCGACGCCGCGATCAACCAGAAACAACAACTCCTGGCGGACCGCCCCGACGCCCCACGAGGTTGAGCTGGGCGGCCGCGGGGAGCCGCACCGCTCACCGCCTCCGACTTTCGTTCCTCGACTCACCCCAAGTGGCGCAGGAACCGCCTCCCGGGCAAGGTTGAGGAACAGAAGCCGCGGCTGCTGAACAGCGCCAGTCAGGAGTGGTCCGGGGCTGCCCCGAGCGCGTCACGTTCGGCTGCGGGCAGGGACTCGGAGAAGCGACGAAGGGCTTCTATCCTGACCTCTGGCGGCACGCCGTCGAGAGCCTCGGCCATGTCCCGCGCCACGACGACGTCCTGGGGATCGGCCGGAAGGTAGCGCCACGACCGCTCCACACGCTCGCGGGTGACCATGCCCTTCTTGGCGAGCCGGTCCAGCACCGTCATGACGGTGGTGTACGCGAGGTCACGCTCCTTGTTGAGCTCCTCAAGCGCGTCGGCGACGCTCCGGGCGTCCGAGGAGACCCACAGCAGTTCCATCACTGCCTGTTCCAACGGTCCTCGGTTTGCCATGGACGCAATCATAGGACCTCGAGCGCGACAGGGTGTTTCCAAGTTGGTAACAACGACCCGCGGTAGTAGAATATGTGCATGGACCCAGTTGCCCTCGCTAGGTGGCAGTTCGGCATCACGACTGTCTATCACTTTCTCTTCGTACCCATCACGATTGCCATGGCGATGATGGTGGCCGTCCTCCAGAGCATCTGGTACAAAACCGGTCACGCGCGCTACCTGCAGCTCACCAAGTTCTTCGGCAAGCTTCTCCTCATCAACTTCGCCCTCGGTGTCGTCACGGGCATTGTGCAGGAATTCCAGTTCGGCATGAACTGGTCCGAGTACTCCCGGTTCGTCGGTGACGTCTTCGGTGCGCCGTTGGCCCTGGAGGCGCTGCTGGCGTTCTTCCTCGAGTCGACGTTCCTCGGACTGTGGATCTTCGGCTGGCACAGGTTGCCGAAACTCCTGCACCTGCTGACCATCTGGATGGTGGCCATCGGCACCATGCTCTCGGCCGTGTTCATCCTCGCCGCGAACTCGTGGATGCAGAACCCCGTCGGCACCACGTTCAACAACGGACGCGCCGAGCTCGCCGGAATCCAGGGCTTCCTGGACGTACTCACCAACCCCGTGTTCCTCGTCACGTTTCCCCACGTCATCACCGCTGCCTACATGGTGGCTGGTGGGCTGATGGCGGGCGTGTGCGGCTGGTGGTTGATGAGGATGCGCCGCGAGGGCGCCGCGGCACAGGACCCCGAGACCTTTGCCGCGCACCGCTTCGGCGCCAAGATGGGCGCCTGCGTACTCATCGTCGCCTCCGTGTTGACAATCGTCTCCGGTGACCTGCAGGGCAAGATCATGACGCAGGTACAACCCATGAAGATGGCTGCCGCCGAAGCGCTCTATGACACTCAGGACAACACCCCACTGGCGCTGTTCACGGTTGGTTCACTGGACGGCACCCGCGAAATCTTCTCCATCAAGATCCCCGGACTGCTCTCCTGGATGTCTGGCAACAAGACCGTGCAGGGAGTCAACGACCTGCGGGAGAAGTTTGCCGAGGACGGCTTCAAGAAGAACGACGGCTCCCAGACCCAGATCCAGCAGGAGTTCGCCTCCGAACTGGCCGCGAACTACCCCGGGGTGGACCCGGTGCCCAACATCTTCATGTCGTTCTGGACCTTCCGCCTGATGATCGGTCTCGGCATGGCCGGCACTGCTCTCGGCGCACTCATGCTGTGGGTGCTCCGCAAGGACCGGATGCCGCCCCAGGGCAAGCTCTGGGACATGGTGTGGACGCCCATGATGTTCGCCATGCCGCTGCTTCCCCTGTTCGCCATCTCCTTCGGCTGGATCTTCACCGAGATGGGGCGCCAACCCTGGATCGTCGCGGGGGTGATGCCCGTGTCTGCCGGTGTCTCGACGAGCGTCAGCGCCCTGTCCGTGCTGATCTCCCTGATCGTCTACACGCTGCTGTACGGCGTCCTGGCGGTCATCGAAGTCGGCCTGTTCCTGACGTATGTCAGGAAGGGCCTGCCCGATGACACCGAGGTTGAACTCGACGACCACACGGACGTGGACGCCCCCATGTCCTTCGCCTACTGACTAGGGCTGGGAAACGTTCATGATGCTGCTTGAAACCGTGCCAACTCTGGCAATCGTCTGGTACATGCTGATCGTCGTCCTGTGGTTGGGGTTCTTCTTCCTGGAGGGCTTCGACTTCGGCGTCGGCATGCTGCTGCCCATCCTTGGCAGGACCGAGAAGAAGCGCCGCGTGCTCATCAACACCATCGGTCCCGTCTGGGACGGCAACGAGGTGTGGCTCCTGACCGCCGGGGGCGCCATGTTCGCCGCCTTCCCGGGCTGGTACGCCTCCTTGTTCTCGGCCCTCTACTTGCCGCTGCTCCTGATGCTGGTGGGCCTCATCCTGCGCGGTGTCGCCTTCGAGTACCGGGCGAAGCGTCCCGACGCCAAGTGGCGCGCCATGCTCGACCGGTTCGCCATCGTCGGCTCCTTCCTGCCCACGCTGGTGCTGGGGGTCGGCTTCGCCAACTTCGTCATCGGCCTGCCGAACGACGGGCTGCTCTTCAACGGCACGCTCCTGGGACTTTTCAGCCCCTACGCGCTGCTCGGTGGCGTGATGCTGCTGGCCCTGTTCCTGACCCACGGTGCCACGTTCATCACCCTGAAGACGTCTGGCGCCATCCACGACAACGCGCGGCGTCTCGTCGTCAGGGTCGGCTGGGCCGCCGTTGCGCTGGTGGCCGGGTTCGTCGTGATCCAGAACATCTTCTGGCCCGCGGCCTCCACCTTCGGCGACTTCACAGTCTTCGCGTGGATCGCGGCAATCCTGGCAGTGGCCAGCCTCAGCACCTCCGTCACCATGACCGGCAGGGGGCGCGAGGGCTGGGGCTTCATCCTCGGCGGCCTCACCATCGTGTCGCTGTTCGGCGGCATCTTCCTGAGGATGTACGGCAACCTCGGCTTCGCGCAGGACAGCGGTGTGGCGGTCATGGACCACCTCAACATCATCACCGCCGCGTCGTCGCGCACCACCCTGACGATCATGACGTGGGCAGCTGTCATCTTCGTGCCCATCGTCATCGCGTACCAGGCCTGGTCCTACTGGGTGTTCCGCAAGCGCATCAGCACCAAGAACATCCCCGACGAGGTCGAGGCGGTGGCCTGAGCAGCCATGGCGGGACCCATTGATCCACGACTGATGCAACGTGGTGGGGCGACCAGGAAGTACCTGGTCGCCTCCGTTGTCCTCGGGCTTGTCACCGCCAGCCTCCTGATCCTGCAGGCCCGCCTGCTGGCACGTGGCATCAGCCACGTGTTTCTCGAGCGCACCCTGCCTGAGAACTGGGGCGTGATTCTCGGCGGTCTGGCCGCGGTGTTCGCTGGGCGCGCGGCGCTGGCCTGGCTGAACGAGAGTCTCGCGCACCGCTCCGCCGCCAGCGTGAAGTCGCAGCTTCGGCGCGACGTCCTGTCCGCGCGGTTGTCGCGGCCCCGCGACTCCGCCGCCTCCTCGGCATCCATGGTCAACGTCGTCACCTCCGGGCTTGATGACCTCGACGGCTACTTCTCCAAGTACCTGCCCCAACTGGGGCTTGCGGCCACCGTCCCGTTCCTGGTGGGAGGAGCCATCCTCCTGACCGACTGGCAGTCCGCCATCATCGTGGCGTTCACGCTGCCGCTGATCCCGGTGTTCATGGCATTGATCGGATGGACCACCCAGACCGCAACGGCCAGGAGTTTCGCCGTGGCGGACCGCCTCGCCAACCATTTCGCTGATCTCATCGAGGGGCTGCCCACGCTGCAGGCCTTCGCCCGGGCCCGCGCCCAGCGTCGCGGAGTGGAGTTGGGCGAGGAGAAGTACCGCAGCGCCACCATGCGCGTGTTGTACGTCTCCTTCCTCTCCGCCCTGGCCCTGGAACTGCTCGCGAGCCTCTCGGTGGCTGTGGTTGCCGTCACCGTCGGGTTCCGTCTCGTGTACGGCGACATCGGCCTCGAGGCCGCCCTGTTCGTGCTGGTACTGGCGCCCGAGGCGTTCCTGCCCGTGCGGCAGGTGGGTGTCCACTTCCATGACTCCGCCGACGGCGTTGCCGCAGCGGACGCCGCCTTCTCGTTCATCGACGCTGGCGCCGTCGTCCCCGGCGACGAACCCGTGCCAAAAGATCTCCGAATCCGCTTCGAGGACGTCACCTACACCTACCCCGGCAGCAACTCCCCCACCCTGACCGGCTTTGACCTCGCCATCAATCCCGGGGAGGTGCTCGCCATCCGCGGCACCTCCGGCGGCGGGAAGTCCACGGCGCTCGCCCTCCTCATGGGCTTCCTGCAGGCCGATGCGGGTCGGGTGTCCGTGGGCGGTACCGATCTGCGCGACCTGGATCAGGAAGCATGGCGTCGGGAGCTGGCCTGGGTGGCGCAGGAACCGGGAATGCTGAATGGCACCGTCACCGACAATGTCCTGCTCGGCCACCCCGGGGCCTCCACCACTGACGTGGAGGACGCCCTCCGCGACGCCGGTGCCGACTTCCGCGGCGACAAGAGCGTCGGCGACGACGGCGAGGGCCTGTCCGCGGGCGAGCGCCGACGCGTGGCACTGGCCCGCGCCCTGTTGCGCATCCGGTTGGGAGGCGCCCGCCTCCTGGTGCTGGACGAACCCACCGCCGGACTGGGTTCCAGCACCGAGCGGGCCGCCGTCCATGCCGTGCGCGCCTCCGGCGTCGGTGCCGTGATCGTGACGCACCGTCCAGCCGTGATGGCCGCGGCCGACCGCGTCGTCTCGTTGGGGGTGGACGCATGATTCGATCGCCACGCAGTTCGACGCATCACAGCCCCGGACGCCGCAGCACAACCGTGCGGCTGCTGACTGGGCTTCTGTCCACCATCCCCCGGGGTCGGGCCCGTTTCAGCCTTGCCGTGGTGCTGGCCTCCATGGCTTCTGGCGCCTCCGTCGCCCTCCTGGGGCTCGCTGCCTGGCTCATCAGCCGCGCCGCGGAGATGCCGCCGGTGCTGTTCCTGCAGGCCGCTGCCGTGGGCGTGCGCTTCTTCGGCATATCCCGGGGGGTGTTTCGCTACGTGGAGCGACTGGTGGGCCACGACGTCGCCCTGCGCATGCAGTCCGCCCTGCGGATCCGGGTCTACGACAAGCTTTCGGCCACCACTTTGATTGGCCAGCGACGGGGCGACCTGCTGACACGGGTGGTCGCCGACGTGTCCGCGGTGCAGGACCTGGTGGTGCGCGTCATCATCCCCGCCCTGTCTGCCTCACTCGTCATCGTTGGGACCACCGTGATGCTGGCACGGTTCAACGTGGCCTCATCACTCGTGCTCCTGGCCACGGCCGTGCTCGCGGGGGTCCTGCTGCCGCTACTGGCCCAACGCTCCTCCCGCGCGGCTGATCTCGCCGCAGTCCCCACCCGTGGCGCCCTGGCAGACGGTGTCCGCGAACTGTCGCGCACCACCGGCGACCTCGTCGCCTACGGCGCACAGGACGCGGTCCTCCAGGACCTGCTCACCATTGATGACACCCTCCGAACGCAGGAAGCACGCGCCGCCTGGGTGCGGGGCCTCGCCACGGCCGGTCAGGTGATGGCCGCTGGCATCGCTGTGGTGGCGGCACTGGCCATCGGTGGTCCCGCCGTCGTGGCCGGCACCCTCCACCCACGCCTGCTCGCCGTCATCGTCCTCACCCCGCTGGCCCTGCACGAGGTGTTCGCTGCCTTCACCGCAGCGGCCCAGACATGGACGCGCTCCCGCGCCTCGCTCCAGCGCATCACCGACGTACTGGATGCCGACCCCGTCGGCGCCGGCGACATCACACCCCCAGAGCACCCCGCCCCCGGGCTTGAACTCGACGGCGTGAGCGTGGGGTGGCCCGGTGGGCGCATCGTCCAGGAGGGGCTGGGCTTCCACGTCGGCCCGGGCGAACGCGTGGCGCTGGTGGGAGCCTCCGGCGTCGGCAAGACGACGGTGGCCGCCACCGCCATAGGCCTCATCCCGCCACTGTGCGGCACCATGCGTCGAGCCGCTCGCGTCGGCTACCTGGCGCAGGACGCCCACATCTTCACCACCACGGTGGCGGAGAACGTGCGCATCGGGAACAAGGACGCCACCGACGAGCAGGTGGTGGCAGCGCTGCGGGGCGCCGGACTGGACCTGGCCCCGGAGCTCCGGATCGGAGAGGCCGGCTCGACCATCTCCGGTGGCGAACGTCGCCGCCTCGCGCTGGCCCGGGTGCTCGTCGACGACCGGGAACTCCTGATCCTCGACGAGCCCACCGAACACCTGGACACCGCAACCGCCCGTGCGTTGATGAGCGACATGTGGCGTGCATCAGCGGGCCGGGCGGTGCTCGTCATCACCCACGATCCCGAGCTGATCGACACCTGCGACCGCGTGGTCCGCCTCACCTGACGCACCGATTGTTCCCCGGGGACACCACGACCGTGGGGTCCGCCTCATCAGAGCACGGACCCCACGACCCCTCCTCAGCTGAACCGGACGAGGTTGTTGAACACCTCCGTCGTCACCCATGCGTGGCGGTAGCTGCCATCGCCCTGCCGGGTGCTCTGGATCACGCGGGACGTGACCCAGCTGCGGCACCCGTTGCCGCCGCTGACCACGGTGTCGCACTCGGTGCGCCACTTGCGGCCGTCGGCTGCCGTCCACGAACCGGTGGCAGCCAGCGGATTGCCCACCCACAGGCTGCGCGGGGACGCGACATAGGTCAGGTTGTTGAAGTTCCATCCCGTCCTGGAGACGAACTTCCCGTTGACCTCCGCCACCTGGGTGGACCAGATGAGCGTCGTGCACCGAACGGTCTGCGAGTACGGCTCGCAACTGGTGAACCAGCGACGACCGTTGACCTCATGGATTCCCGGAGCGGTGTAGATGTCCACCGGCGGAACCACCACCGGAGGGATCGAGGTGGCCGACGTCGGCGGCGGGGTGGCGCTGGACGGCGTGGCCGCAGGCACCGTGGTGGTGACCGTCGCTGTTGCCGTTGCGGACGACGTGGCCGTCACGGTGGTGCTGGCGGTGGCAGTCGTCGTCGCAGTGGTGGTGGCCGTCGCGGTGGTGGTGACCGTCGCCGTGGCGGTGCTGGTGGCGGTCACCGTGGGGGCGAGGGTGGCGGTGGGAGGAGCCGTCACCGTCGTGGTCACCGTGGGCACCGACGACGCCGAGACTGTCGGCGACGACGTCGGAGTTGCCGAAGGCGTTGCCGACGGTGTCGGGGACGGTGTCGAGGTGGCCTCCTCCAGCGTGTTGCGAACGTTCACCGAGGTGACACCCACAGACCCGGAGACGGCCGTGGCGGTCAGGACGTGCTTGCCGCGCGGGACCACCGGACTCGACCACACGGTCGGGGATGAAGCGCTCCCGTGGTCCACGACAACAGGCTCGCCGCCGTCGATGGAGTAGGCGACCGTCCCCTGCGCTGCACCGGTCGGGGCGTTGACGTCAATGCCGTCACCGTCGAACCGCAGCTTCCAGGTTGCACCCTCGGTGCTGCTGATACGGGTACCACCGGAGGCTGTCCAGCCGTCGGAGTAGACGAAGGACGCCTGGTAGTCGCCGACCACGGTGCTGGGCACCTCAAAGGCGCGCGGCTTCCACACCCGCACGTAGTCGAACTGCGACGGGCGTGCATCGTCGTAGGCGTTCGGGTACGCAGACGGGTTGTTGACGTAGGGGGCGCGCAGACCCAGCGAGAGGATCATGTACTGCTCCGCCGCATCGAAGACCGGGTCCGTGCGCTGGGCACGAAATTTGCCGTCGACGAACCAACGCTGCACACCGGGCTCCCACTCGAAGCCGTAGGTGTGGAAGTCGGCAGACGGATCCCAGGGGGCCTGGTACACGTCGCCACCATTGGACTGGTGGTTCGGCCCGAGCGCTTTGGACGGCCAGCGGTGTGCCGCGAAGTCGACGGCGTTGGGGTTGCCGGGCTTCTCGCCCAACTCGACGATGTCGAGTTCGGTGGAGTAGTCGCCCTCGCGCCCATCCAGCCAGAAGGCGAGGCACGTTCCCGGGAACGGGGTGCCGGACTTGGCGCGAACCTCGAAGTAGCCGTACTTCACGGGTTCGGCCATGTGGATGCCGCCGGACTTGTTCACGGTGGTGTCCACCGTCTCGAAGCCGGGGTTGGCCAGGCGGTTCGTGGTGGCGCCGGGTGCCGCGAACGATGCGTCGTCGAACATGGCGACGTCGCCGAAGGTCTTGCCGGTGGACTCCAGTGCAACGACACACGAGGTCCCGGCCACGACGTCAACAGAGAGGGTGTACTGCTTCCAGCCACCGTTGTTGCGTGGGATCGACTCGCGCTGCTCGGAGTTGGCTGCGGTGCAGTTCCTTGCGACGAGCGCCACTGAACCGTCGACACCCTCGGTCTTCGCCCATGTGGAGAACGTGTGCTTGCCGGCAGCCAGCCCCGTGAAGGTCTGCTGGGTGCGGGTCCCGTACTGGTTGAAGTACGTGTGACGCAGCCCCGTCTTCCCGGTGCGCGCGGCGTAGGTGGTCACCGCGTCGGTGTTGGAGTTCTGCAGGTTGACGTCAACGAGCGCCGTCTGCCAACCCTTGGCGACGATGTTGTAGCTGTCGGTGGGGTCGTAGCTCTGCTTGAGCTCCAGGTTGCCGTCTTTCACGACGGCGGCGTCATGGTCCCAGCGCCACTCAGCCCGCCATCCCCACTCGTCGGGGAAGCGGCTGAAGTTGCCGTCCACATCGGTGCCACTGAACTCGGATGAGTAGTCGTCGATCAGCATCCAGTCGGGGTCCTCAGGTGCTGACGCGGGCTTCGCCGTGGACGGATCATCGGCCCACGGGTCCTCCGTGGGGTACCCCTCCGACGGTGTCGGGGTGGTGGTGGGGCCGCTGCCGTCGTCGACGCCACCGACCATGCGGAGCAGGTCCACATCCGGCGCGGGGCCCGTGTTGTACAGCGTGATGGTGTGCAGCCCCTGGGGGACGTAGCAGCTGAACTTGTGCGTCATCGGGGTGGACCAGTTGGGGCCTGCCGCCAGATTCAGCAGTGTGGATTCCGAGGCGCCGGGGCACTGGTAGCGGATGTCGCGCTTCTCACCGGAGACGTACTGGAGTTCGAACTCCTTCTGACCTGCCGCCTCAATGCTCACGCGCACACCGAGTGTGCCGTTGCCACCGCCGATGTAGCCGACCGTCTTGCCACCGGAGGCACCTTCGCGGTCCTGGACCCGGGCCTGGCCGGTGAGCTCGTTGGCGGGATCCTCGGCTTCGAAGAGCACCTGCTGCGACGTGGAGACGATGATGGCGTCGATGTCCGGCGCGGGCGTCGTGTTCCACAGCGTGATGACGTTCTCACCGGCAGTGAGGTCTGCACAGGTCAGCGCCGTGCTCTGGGGCGTGCTCCAGTTCGGGCCAACGGGAAGGTCGAGCAACGTCTCGGCACCGTCATTGCACTTGTAGCGGATGTCCCGGTTCTCGCCGGAGATCCACCTCAGCGTCACACTCGTACGGGTCGGGTCGATGACGTCGATCTTCACACCGATCGTGCCGTTGCCGCCACCGATGTAGCCGATCGCCTTCAAGCCGGAGGCCTCGATGCGGTCGAGCACCCTGGCCTGACCGGTGCGGACGTTGCCCTCGGCCTCCGCCTCGAACACCACGGATGCCGCGTTGGCGGTGGTGACGGGGATCACACTGGCGCCAACGGCCAGTTCTGCTGCCAGACCGGCAGTGAGCCAGCCCCATGATGCGCTGCGCCTTTGCTGCACGTTTCCTCCTTCGGAAAAACTGTGGCCAGCTTGGACGAGGCAGCCCGACTTTGTCACGTGAAGTCACCAAATGTGCAGCCGGAGGGTTCACTGGGCACTGCACAGGACGGCAGGAACCCAACTGGCGGCCCTCATTGGCAACTGACGAGCGGGATTCCGAGGAGTTGGCGGAGCCGTGGACCGTGCTGTCCGTGACTCCCACGCCGCCGCTGCAGAGGTTCAGCCAAAGGACGGAGGAGGGCCGATAGAGTGGCGAGCGTGACCGACCAGCCCCAGCGGAGTGCCCCCTTGCGGCCACTCACGGTGGCGCAGTTCACCGACAACTACGGCCCCGGGAGCAATGGGCTGATGTTCGCCGTGCAACAACTCGAGGGCAACCTGCTGGACGCCGGCCACAAGGTGGTGGTGGTGGCACCACGAGCGAAGGGCCCCAACCCACATCTCGGCCGACCCGGTCGCAGGGAGATCCGGTTGCCGTCGGTCAAGGTCCCCAACATGCCCACCCGTGTGGCCAACGGCAGGCACTTCGACAGGACCATTGACGAGATCGGACGGATCCGCCCCGACGTCATCCACGTCCACGGGTTCGGCACCGTCGGCGTACTCGGGGTGTGGGCGGCACGTCGCCTCCACCTCCCCCTGATGCTCACCTGGCACACCGATTTCGATGCCTACGCCGACCACTACTCGGCGGTGCTGCCGTTGCTCACCGGCGTTCTGCATGCGTTCACACGCATCTCCAGGGGGCAGTTGGTGGACTCACACGACCTGAAGGAAGCTGTGATCCGGTACGAGGATCGCGGTCGCTCGACGGCGTCCCTGTTGGGCGTGTGCCAGAAGATGCTGGAGACCGCTCAACTGGTGACGACGCCGTCGCCCAAGACCGCCGTGCGCTGCCGGGAGATCGCCCCCACCGCCAACGTGGTGGTCGTGCCGAACGGCGTGGACCCGTTGCCCACCGGTCCCCCGCCCGTGAAACGCGGACCCGGGCCGCTGATCCTCTATGCGGGCCGCATTGCACCTGAGAAGGGCATCCCGCTGCTCGTCGACGCCTTCCAGCTCGTCGCTGCACAATGCCCGGACGCGCAACTCATGGTGGTGGGTGACTGGCAGCGCTACCCACGCATCAAACGGGTCCTCGCGCACGGCGCGGCTCGGGGCAACGTCATCCTCCCCGGCGAGCAGAAACGGGAAGCCCTCGGCGCGTTCTACGGCATGGCCGATGTGTTTGCCTTCCCGAGTCAGACCGACACCCAGGCCCTGGTCCTGCACGAGGCCGCCCTCGCAGGCCTGCCGATCGTCTCCGTGGACCCAGGACTGCAGCTTGTGCTGGAGCCGGGCGTCAACGGCGAACTGACCCGCCCCACTGCCGCGTCACTTGCGGCCGGGCTGATGCGCATCATCAACAAACTCGACGACGAGGTTTGGCGCGCCCGCGCCGCGGAGACGTCGAAACGACTGGCCGGCCAGTGGACCATCGAGTCGCAGGCCGTCGAGATGCTGCGCCACTACGAAGAGGTGGCGGCCCAGGCGAGGGACAGCGTCTGAATTTCGCTCCCCTCCGGCTGCCCCCGCACTAGGGTTGCTGGCATGAGCCTGCCCACGTCACGCATCCCGGATCCCCACGACGCGCCCCCGCTGCGATGGGGAATCCTGGCACCCGGTGGTATCGCCCACACCTTCGCCGACGCCCTGCGCACACACACCCGCCAGGAGATCGTGGCCGTCGGGTCCCGTTCGAAGGAGCGCGCCCACGCGTTCGCTGACGAGTTCGGCATCGAACGCCGCCACAGCACCTACGAGGCCCTCGTCGCCGACGATAATGTGGACGCCATCTACGTCGCCTCCCCGCACAGCCACCACTGCGAGCACGCCCTGCTCGCCATCAGCGCCGGTAAGCATGTGCTCGTGGAGAAGGCCTTCACACAGTCAGCTGACCAGGCACGCAACGTGGTGGCCGCGGCCCGTGCCGCCGGCGTCACCTGCATGGAGGCCATGTGGACGCGTTTCCTCCCCCACGTCGACGTGGTCCGCCAGTTGCTCGCGGACGGCTTCCTCGGTGACCTTGAGGTGATGGAGGCCGACCACGGCCAGTACTTCGACTTCGACCCCGAGTTCCGGCTGTTCAACCCCGAACTCGCTGGTGGGGCCATGCTGGACCTCGGCGTGTACCCCGTCTCGTTCGCGTCGTTCGTGCTCGGCACCCCGGGCCGGGTCACCGCTGTCGGGACACGCGCCCAAACGGGTGTTGACCGGCAGGTCAGCATGGTCCTCGACGGATTCGCCGACTACCCGAACGCGCACGCACTGGTGAACACCACCCTGGCCGCCAAGACGCCGACCATCGCCACCATCTCCGGCAGCAAGGGGCGCATCGAGATCCCCGGCGACTTCTATGCGCCCCAGCCGGTGCGCTACACACCCCTCGGCGGTGACATGCAGCAGACCCGGGAACCCGCAATCCTCGGACACGAGGGCCTGGCGTACGAGGCTGCCCACTTCGCACAACTGGTGGCAGACGGACAGCCGGAGTCCCCGCTGATCCCTGCGGATGAGTCGATCGCCATCGTGGACACCATGGAGAAGGCGCTGCACCAGGTCGCCTGAGACAAAAGCGTCGGGTAACCCCCCGGAATGAGGTCACCCCCAGCACGGGGGGTTGCTGGGGGCGACGATCTGGGGGTGGGCGTGCGCGTCAGGCGCAGCTCCAGGGCTGGGTTCCTCTACTAGCGTACAACCGGTTGGCCACGGTGATCTGCTCGGCGCGGCTGGCCTGGTGGGGGTAGGCCGCGAAGTCCTGACCATTGACGGAGCGCCACGTCTGAAGATTGAACTGCAGGCCACCGTAGTACCCGTTGCCGGTATTGATGCTCCAGTTGTTCGTGGACTCGCACGTGGCGATCCGGTCCCACATGGCGGCGCGGTCCAGATTGAGTGCTTTGCCCGAGGACGACGCGGAGTCGGACTCGGCGCTGGACGAGTCGGGTGCGGGGGTGGCCTTGTCGGTCGGGGACGCCTCCACCGGCGTGGACTCAACCACCTCGGGCTCGACCACCTCGGGCTCGACCACCTCCGGCTCGACCACCTCCGGCTCGACCACCTCGGGCTCAACCTTTGTGCCCACGGTCGTGACCTGGTGGACGGGTTGCCTGGAGATGACGGACTCGCCCATGGTGGAACTGATGAGGCCACCGTCGTGGTGCACGTCGGTCCAGGTTTCCCGCTTGAGCCCCTCGACGCCCTTGGTGGTGACCTTCTCGGTGCCCTTGTCCATCTCGGCGGAGGTGGTCTGCGTCGAGTCGAACGGGATGGACACCTCCTTTGTGCGGGACGTGACGTCGACGTTGACGAACGAGACCTGCAAGCCGTCGGTGAGCGTGGTTTCCGGTGCGGGTGTGACGATGTCGTCGGCGTCAGGAGTGATGTCGGCGTCGGTGAGCACGTCGGCGACCGTGCCGGCAATGGACACCCGAGAGGGGGCCCCCGCCACCGTCAGTGTCACGTCCTTCGCGGTGGCGACCTCCATGCTCAGGCCCTTGCGGCCGATCGCCGTGGAGCGGGAGGCCGACAGCTTGGAGTCGGCTTCGTTGAGGTTGAGGAACGCCAGTGCCTGGCCCACGCTCTGCGCCGTGGTCCAGACTTTGCGCTGTTGGCCATCGACGGTGATCGTCAACGGACGACCGTAGGCGACGGTGATTTCCATGTCCTGTGTTATGCGCGTGTCCGCTGCCGGCAGGACGACGTCGTGCTGGTCGAGGCTGATGCCCTCCAACTCCAGGACCTCGCCGACGGTGTTCTCACGCACCGCGATGGGGATGGCGACGCCGTCGACCGAGAGTTCGATGTCGTTCTTGTGCAGTGCCGTGGCGATCCCCGTGCCGGTGATGAGTGCGATGGCCGCGCCACTTGCTGCAGCAGGGATCCAGAGCTTCTTGCGCTTCGTGATGGTGTCTCCAAGGCGTCGAGGTGGCCGGGACATTTCACCGGCTCCACCAAGCGTAACTCTTTCTGAAGAATCCCCCAAGAATTCCTGAGAATTTCTCAGAGGTTTCGCTTCTCTTCCCTGAAGCCCTTCAGTCGAAGACTGTTGAGCATCACGAACACGCTCGAGAACGCCATGGCGGCGCCGGCGATCATGGGTGTCAGCATTCCGAGTGCCGCCACGGGGATCGCCAGCACGTTGTAGCCGAACGCCCACACCAGGTTGGACTTGATGGTGGAGTCCGTGGCACGGGAAAGACGCACCGCGTCGACCACGGACAGGAGGTCGTCGCGCATCAAAGTGATGTCGCTCGCGGCGATGGCCGCATCCGTTCCCGCCCCCATGGCGATACCGAGGTCCGCGCTGGCCAGCGCCGCGGCGTCGTTGACGCCGTCGCCCACCATGGCGACCCGATGGCCACCGGAGCGCAGGCCCTCGATGGCATCCGCCTTGCCCTGGGGCAGGACGCCGGCTCGCACCTGCGAGATCCCCACCTCAGCCGCCACCCGCTCGGCGGCAGCCTGGTTGTCCCCGGTCAGCAGCACGGGCTCCAGCCCGAGCTCCTTGAGCCTGGCCACGGCGTGCTTCGCGCTCGGCTTGAGCTTGTCCCCCACGACGATGCGGCCCAGGAACCGGGCGCCCAGCGCCACGTAGACCTCGCTGCCAATGACGTCGGCCGCAACACCAGCCGTGGCATCCACGGAAACGCCCAGGTCGTCCATGAGGACACGCGACCCGACGCCCGCAGTATCAGCTGCCCCGGCGCCCATCACAACGCGCGCCGTGACGCCCTTACCGGGAACCCCCGTGTAATCCGACGCGGTGGCACCGTCCCGGCATTCAGCCTCCTCCGCGCGACTCACGACAGCCTGCGCGATCGGATGCTCCGAGCCGGACTCCACGGCGGCAGCGACCGCGAGGAGATCCTTCTCCCCGACACCATGCGCAGGTTCGACGCTGAGCACGGACATCTGCCCGGTGGTCAGTGTGCCGGTCTTGTCGAGCACGATGGTGGTGATGCTGCGCGCCTTCTCCAACGACTGTGGGCCACGGATGATGGTCCCCAGCTGCGCACCCCGTCCGGTGCCCACCAGCAGCGCCGACGGCGTCGCGAGACCCAGCGCACACGGACACGCGATGATCAAAACGGCGATGCCGGCCGTGAGCGCAAACGTGAAGCCGGAGCCCAACAACCAGTGCAGTAGGAACGTGACGACGGCGATTCCGATGACGGCGGGGACGAAGAACGTGGTGACGCGGTCAGCAAGCCGCTGCGCGTTGGCCTTGCCGCTCTGTGCCTCCTCCACCATGCGCGCAATTTGTGCCACCTGAGTCGCAGAGCCGACGGCGGTCGCGCGCACCACGAGGCGGCCAGTGGCATTGACCGAGCCACCCACCAGCGTGCTGCCCGGCGACACCTCGACGGGCATGGACTCGCCGGTGATGATGGACGCGTCCACGGCGGATGTGCCCTCGACGACCTCGCCGTCAGCTGCCACCTTCTCGCCGGGTCGCACCACGATCAGGTCGTTGAGAGCCAACTCCCCGGCCGGGATGCGCACCTCGACGCCGTCACGGAGAACGACGGCTTCCTTGGCCCCCACCTCCATGAGCGCGCGCACGGCGGCTCCTGCCTCCTTCTTGGAACGGGCCTCGATCCAGCGGCCGAGCAGCAGGAAGGAAATGATTGCGGCCGCGGCCTCGTAGTAGACGTTGCCCATCGGGTCGGAGCGGCCCAGCGCGAAGGTGAACTCGTGACGCATGCCGATCTCGCCGGCATGTCCGAAGAACATGGCCACCACCGACCAGCCGAACGCGGCCAGTGTGCCCATCGAGACGAGGGTGTCCATGGTGGTGGTGCCGTGCCGGAGGTTGGCCCATGTGGCGGCGTGGAAGGACCGGCCACACCAGAAGACGATCACAGCCGTCAGCACCATCGCGGCCCACTGCCAGCCCGGGAACTGCAACGCTGGCACCATCGAGACGGCCACCACTGGGATCGCAAGACCAAAGGACAGCAGCATCCGCGGCTTGATGACGTCGGCCCGGTCCGCCCTGGGCGTCTCGGGGGCAGTGCGCCTCGCCCCATAGCCGGCCTTCTCCACCACCGCGATCAGGTCCTCCGCCGTCATGCCGCGCGGCGCCTGCACGGTCGCCTTCTCGGTGGCGTAGTTCACCGTCGCACTGACGCCGTCCACCTTGTTGAGCTTCTTCTGGATCCGGTTGGCGCAGGAAGCGCACGTCATGCCCTCGATGTCGAGTGAGACGTCGGTGACGGAAGTCTTCACTGTGCCCTGCGTGGTCGCTGTCATGTTCCCTGATTTCTCTGGTGCTGATGGATGCGGACGCAATGCCCGCTCATCCTTGGGAGGCCGAGTCTCCTGGGGATCAGGCTTCGACGACCGAGTACTCGCCGGCCTCCGAGACGGCCTCGATGATGGCGTCGAAGGGAATGTGGTTCTCGGACTCCACCATCATCGTTCCCTCCTCGTGTGAGACGTTGACGCCAGTGACGTCGTCCAGTTCCGAGACCTCCTCGGTGATGTGCGCCGCGCAGCGGCCGCAGGTCATTCCAGTGACGGTGTACTTCGAGATCATTGCCGTGTCCTTTGTGGTTGTGCCCCGTGGGGACTGGTCGTGTTGTTCATTTTGCGAGTCGCCGGATGGCTTGCATGGCTTCGTGGAGTTTCTCCTCAGCCACCGCTCCGCCCTCGCGTGCCGCGTTCGCAACGCAGTGTTCGAGGTGGGCCTCCAGGAGCCCCAGGGAGACGGCCTTCAACGCGCTGGTGACGGCCGAGATCTGCGTGAGGACGTCAATGCAGTACTCGTCGTTCTCCACCATGCGCGCGATCCCGCGCGCCTGACCCTCGATCAGCCGAAGCCGACGGAGGTAGGCCTGCTTCTCCGGGGTGTAGCCGTGTTGCACACCGACACCCTGTCCTGCGGTCGTTTCCTGTGTCATCGCCCCTCCGGTCATCACAAACTATACCCCCCTGGGGTACCAAAAGCCAGCGGAATGGACGGGTTATCCACAGTCAAGGACCTTTTTCTGTGGACAGCGCCGTGGAATATGCGGCGCGCTGCATGCACAACGCATGCACTCCCGGATTCGTCAATACACCACCGGCGTCGTCCACCGCGGCTGGGGGTCCAGATTTCACACAGGACGGCCCAGCTGCTTGTCAGAGTCCACTTCACTGGCCTGGAAGCAGTCACCACGCGCTGTGCAACCAACTGTCCGGATCATTCCCCGGTGCAGATCTGTCACCCGTCCACATCCTGTGGACAAGCGCATCCACAGGCTGGTGCGCAACCAGCAGGATGACTTGACAAGACTTTTTGTCCTCGGTTTCTTCGTCCTTCCACAGGCCCTGAGTCAGGACGTGGATTTTTTCCACAAAGCGTCCACAGTGTTGTACACAGAGACCACGATGGTCCCCGATATCGGGGCACAGAATTGTCCCCGGTCTCGGCTAGCCTGAGACATCCGAGAGCCCGTTTGGGCCCGGTGTGGGGAAGGAAAAGCCATGGCAGCGGAGGCCTACGCCTCGGAGGCGAGCATCAGCGAACTGGACCGCACGCCACCCCAGGACCTGGCCGCCGAGCAAAGCGTGCTCGGTGCCATGATGATGAGCAAGGACGCCATCTCCGACGTCGTCGAGACCCTGCGCGGCGGCGACTTCTACCGTCCGAACCACGAGACCATCTACGACGCCATCGTCTCCCTCTACGGGCGGGGTGAACCCGCAGACCCAATCACCATCGCCGGTGAGCTCGGAAAGGTGGGTCAACTGGGAAAGATCGGCGGCCCCGTCTACCTGCACGACCTGCTGGCCAGTGTCTCCATCGCCGCGAACGCCATCTACTACGCGGAACTCGTGCGCGAGAAGGCAGTCCTGCGGCGCCTCGTCAATGCCTCCATCCGCATCGCACAGCTCGGCTACATGGGCCAGGGCGAGGTGGACAAGATTGTCGACGAGGCACAGCAGACCCTCTACGAGGTCACCGAGAACAAGTCCTCGGAGGACTACAAGTCGCTCGCCGAACTCATCCAGCCCACCTGGGATGAGATGGAGGCCATCAGCAATTCCGGCGACGCCCTCTCGGGCGTCCCCACGGGATTCGTGGATCTCGACCGGATCACCAATGGACTGCACGCCGGTCAGATGATCATCGTCGCCGCTCGCCCAGGCGTCGGCAAGTCCACCTTCGCGCTCGACATCTGCCGCACCGCGGCCCTCCACCACGACTTGTGCGCCGCCTTCTTCTCGCTCGAGATGAGCCGCACCGAGATCGTCATGAAGCTGCTGAGTGCCGAGGCCTCCATCCCGCTGAACAAGATTCGCGGCGGCAGGATGGACGAATCCGACTGGCAGCGCATCACCGACAAGTCCGTGATGATGGAGAAGAAGCCGCTCTTCATCGACGACTCCCCGAACCTCACCATGATGGAGATCCGCGCCAAGGCGCGCAGACTCAAGCAGCGCCATGACCTGCAGGTCATCGCCATCGACTACATCCAGCTGATGAGCTCCGGCAAGAAGGTCGAGTCCCGCCAGCTTGAGGTCTCCGAGTTCTCCCGCCAGATCAAGCTGTTGGCCAAGGAGTTGGAGATCCCGGTGATCGCACTCAGCCAGCTCAGCCGCAACACCGAGCAGCGCAAGGACGGCATCCCGCAGCTCTCCGACCTGCGTGAGTCCGGCTCCCTGGAACAGGACGCCGACATCGTCCTGATGATTCACCGCCCGGAGATGTACACGTCTAGCCCCACCGACGAGGAACGCGGCCAGGCCGCCTTCCACATCGCGAAGCATCGCAACGGCGAGACCGGCAAGATCGACGCCCTGTTCCAGGGCCACTACAGCCGCTTCACCAACCCGCCCTTCTGACACTCACCCGGAAGTTCCCGACTTCACCTACCCACCCAAGAAGGCGTTGAACGAGAGATCCTTGGCCGAGCGCGACACGATCATCCAGTGGCTCCAGGAGCACGACATCCCGGTGGTTCCGGAGGCGTTCGAGTAGTTCTTCGCCGCCCTCATGCGGTGACGCCCGTACTCCGAGCATGGAGCAGCCCCGGCAACGAGGCGAGTCGTCGTCGGGGCTGCCGCTCTGGCCTCCGCTGGGGGAGGAGTGGTGATCACCGGCAGGACTCGTTTGAGTCCTGGGATCCGGCTCAGAGGTTCTTCTGTGCGTCCTGCTTGCTGTCGTCGACCGCGTCCTGGGCATCGCCACTAACATTCTCGGCTGAGGACTGGGCCTGGTCGGTGACCTTGTCCTTCGCGTGCGCGGCTTCCTGCTGGACCTGGTCGCCGGCGTCCTGTGCGACGTCCTTGACCGAGTCCACCGCTTCCTGTGCGACGGGCTGAAGGTTGTCCTTGGCCTCCATGGCCATCTGCTTGACCTCATCGGCCAGCGGCTGTGCCGCATCCTTGAGCTGACTCGCCAGCTCGTGCTCCCGACGGGTCGAGGGGATGAGGCCACCCACGAGGGCGCCGACGCCGAGGGCGATCAGCCCTGCCGCCAACGGGTTGCCCCGGGTTCCGGACTTCAGCTTCTGCGGGGCGTCCGCCACGGCGTCGCGGGCGTCGGAAACCGCGCCAGCTGCCGACCCGCGGACGTCCTCGACGGCTGAGCGGGCATCGCCGGTCATGCCGTCATTGTAGGGGTCCTCGGGTGCCCCGAAGACGCGCTCCTTCAGTCCGGCTGCGCTCTCCTTGACCTTGTCCACCTGCCCGCGGGCAATGTTGCTGGGGCTGGTGCTGTCCCCCAACGCGTTGACGTTCTCGCTGAGCTCGGCGCGCGTGCGCTCGATGTCTCGACGGATCTCCTCTGGATTGCTCATCGATTCTTCTCCTCGTGGCCCGTGGCCGCGTTCGGGATCTTCTTGACTGTGTCCTGGGTCTTGGGTAGACCCTTGATCTTGTCCATCTCGCTCTTGCCGACGGCGGCCAGGATGCCGGCGACGACGAGCCAGAGGACAGTGACGATGAGGCCGCTCCAGCCGAGCGCTGGTGCTGTGCTGCTGCCGATCAGGATGCCGAGCACCCACCACAGCATCAGCGTGAGCGCGAAGAGTGCCATGAGGGCGCCGACCGCGGCACCCACCAGCATGCCAACGCCTTTGCTTGCCCGCGTGGCGAAGATTTTCGCCTCCGCCTTTGCGAGCTCGACCTCCTGCTTGACCAGCGTGGATGCGTTGTCCATCACCTCGGAGACAATTTCACCGAGGGACCGGTCCTCGCTGCGATAACGCTCGTAGCTGTGCTCCGCGTCGCTCTCGCCTGTGACATGGGCACCCATGGGCCGTTCCGACGGATGTGATGTCACCGCAAACCTCGCGGACCACCGGACGGATCGGGCAACGGCGCTCCGCCCGGACCGGTTCCGAGGACGGGATCACTCAACGGCGGCAAGGACGTCGCAGGTGTCGCGCTTGGTTGCACACGACCCTGGCCGCCGTAGCGTGGCCCGCCCGCATACGTCGGGTCCTCCATGGGACTCAGCGAGGCCGTGGCGTTCCCGTGGTACCCGGCGGGAACGTCAAGGGCTGGCTGCGCCGTGGCGTCGTCGGGCTTCTGGAGTCCCCGGACGATCCGGGCGCCCACGAAGCCGACCCCGGCCGAGATGGCCAGGAACTTCCACGGGTTGTGGGACGCATACCGACGCACCGACTCAAGCACATCGCCGGGCTCGTTGCGCTCCAACCAGTTCGCAGCGTCGTCGAAGACGTGCTGTGCGTTGCTCGCCAGGTCGGTGATGGGGCCTGACTGGTCCGAGTTGCGCGTCATGGACTGCAGTTCGCTACCGAACGAGCGTGACAGCTCCGCCAGTCGTTGCTGTCCGGCGCTTGCCTGGGTCTGCAGCTCCGACTTGCCCTCGTCGAGAAGTCGGCGGCTCTGTTGCCCCACCTCTTCCGCGACGTTGCCTGCCTGCTCTGCCACTGAGTCCGCCACATCTGCTCCGGCTGCGACCGCAGTGTCCTTCACAGCACCCGCTTCCTCCTGGGCGCGCCCGGCCACGTCCTTGGCCCGGTCACCGGCCCTGGATGCTGTCTGCTTTGCCTGCTCTGTGGCGTCCGGCGATGCGTCGCCGGACTGATCCTCGTGGGCGCGCGGCGTGGGCATGCCGGTGCCGTAGCCACTCGGCGGCGCTGCGATGGCGCTTTCCCACGCTTCGTTGGCGTCCCCGAGGTGAGTCACCTCAGGATCGTTGCTCCACTGCTCACTGTTTCCGGGTGAATGGTCCGGGTAGGCCATGATCTCCTCCAAGCTCTCGGGTGCGTTGGAGACCCGGTGGGCCCCCGCGCTAGCCACAGTAGAACTCGACGGGTTCATCACCGCTCACCCTTGTGGGTGAAGGTTGTGGGAAACGGCCACGCATTGGGGCGTCGCAGTAGTGTTTCCATGACGAAAGGAAGGCGTTGGATGAACCAGCAGAACGATCTGGCGCGACAGATCACGGTCACGGCGAGCGAGATCTTCTGCGTGGTGGGGACCCTGTTCGGTATCGGAGTCATCGGTACGCGCGTCGAGGAGTCCTCCGGAGGGGCCCTGGCCGCAGACGCCACGCTGCTCGCACCCGCTGGTCCGGCATTCTCCATCTGGTCTGTCATCTACGCAGGACTGCTGGCCTACACCATCTGGCAATGGCTGCCTCGCAACAAGACCTCGGAGCGCCATCGTTCCATCGGTTGGTTGGTGGCCGCCTCCATGGTGCTGAACGCGGTATGGCTCCTGGTGACGCAGGTTGGGGCGATCTGGGTGAGCGTCGTGGTCATCCTGGCGCTCGCCGTGGTACTGGGGTTGCTCATTGCGGCACTGCAGCGCCACCCGGCCGAGAACACCGGGGAGAAGGTCATCACCGATGGCACCTCCGGTCTGTACCTAGGCTGGGTGACGGCTGCGTCCTGCGCCAACGTCACGGCAGCGGGTGTGTCCTCTGGTTGGGATCTCGGCACGGTCGGGAGCCAGGTGGTGGCCATCGTGGTCATCGTGGTTGCACTCGGGCTCGGCACGCTGTTCACCTTCCGGTTCGGCCCCCGGTTCACCGTGGCCGCAGCGTTGGCCTGGGGACTGGCGTGGATCGGCGTCGGCCGCAGCACCAGCGATCCCTCGTCCATGGCCGTGGCGGCCACCGCCTTCATCGCTGCGGCCTTGGTGTTGGCCGCCTGCCTCGCACGCTGGCAGCAGCTGCGAAGGGCCTCCAGCAACCCATGAGCGTTTCCACCGAGGGGGTCGCCACCAAGGCTCGCGCCAGACGCAACCGGGGCATCGCTGCGGTCACTGCCGTGACGGGCGCGGTCCTGCTCTATCTCGGGGTGCAGGTGGAACCCGGCGACGCCAGCTTCTACGCCTTCACCGTAGCTCTGGCCGTGGTTTGGGTCATTGGCTCCCTCCTCACAGCACGGAGCCGTACGTTCGGCAGCATCAGGGAGGGGCGATTGTTGCGCGATCTGGGCCTGGGGGCCCTTCTTGGCGCCGCCCTCCTGGTGGTGTTCCTGTTGGGCGCGGGCCTCGTCGCGCGCATTGATTTCCTGGCGGAGCCGGTGGAGGAACTCCTCGCACATGCTCGCTTCGGCGCGCTGCCGATCGTGACCGCCATCACTGTCGTGAACGGCGTCACCGAAGAAATCTTCTTCCGCGGAGCACTCCATGAGTCCCTCGGCGGCACCCGTGCCCGACGCCTCGTCGGCACCACACTCATCTACACCATCGTGACGGCTGCCTCCGGCATACCGCTGATGGCACTCGCCGCCGCGACGATGGGGATCCTCGCCGAGTGGCTGCGACAACGCACCGGTGCGCTCCTTGCCCCCATCACCGCCCACCTGACGTGGTCGGTGGGCATGCTGTTCCTACTACAACCCGCACTCGACCTCTGGAGAGCCCTATGACCACCCGCACCGCACTCGTCACCGGAGCCACCGGCTACGTCGGAGGACTCGTCGTCGAGAAGCTCCTTGAAGACGGCTGGAGTGTCCGAACGCTGACTCGCAGCCCCGAGAAACTGAAGGCACACGCGTGGCATGACAAGGTGGTGGCCATTGAGGGCGACGCCACGGAACCATCCGACGTCGCCCGTGCCATGGAGGGCGCCGACGTCGCCTGGTACCTGCTGCACTCGATGGGATCGGGCGCGGACTTCGCCAAGCGCGACGCCCAGATGGCCAAGATCTTCGCCGACGCCGCAGCCGCCGAGGGGGTCATACGCCTTGTGTACCTGAGCGGCCTGCACCCTGACGAGGAGCTGTCAGAGCACCTCGCCAGCCGTGTCGAGGTTGGCAACACCCTGCTCGCGTCGGGCGTCCCGACCGCGGTGCTGCAGGCTGCGGTGGTGCTGGGCAACGGGTCGATCTCATTCACGATGCTGAAGCAACTCGCCGAGCGCCTGCCGGGCGGGGTGGCCCCCAAGTGGATCAACAACCACATCCAGCCCATCTCCGCACGGGACGTCCTGTACTACCTCGTCGCCGCCGCTGACCTGCCTCCGGAGGTCAACCGCACCTTCGACATCGGCGGACCCGACGTCCTCACCTATGCAGGAATGATGCATCGCTACGGCGAGGCGCTCGGGTTCCGCTCGGGACCCATGTTCACAGCCCCCGTGACCACGCCCGGGCTGGCCGCGCACTGGGTGGGTCTGGTGACCGACATCGACACCGACATGGCCCGTCCCCTTGTCGGCAGCCTCCTGCATGACACCGTGGTGCGTGAACGCGACATCGACGACTACATCCCCCGTCCCGAGGGCGGTCTGATGGGCTTCGACGACGCCGTCCGCGAAGCAGCCAAGGGCCTCCCCTCGAACACGTGGGTACGGACCGTGCTCTACACCGCGGGGGCCATCGGTCTCATCGCGGCCAGCGCACTGCTGAGGGGGCTGCGTCGCTGAGCAGCCCCTCGCAATGGGGGCGCACATCCCGTGGCGTTGGTCACCGTGCAGGATGAGATCCTCAGGCTGACAGATCCAGCCCCGCGAACAGGTCGTCGGCCGGGGCGCCGCTGGGCGGGAACGGATGTCCACCCGCAAAAAGGTACGCCTCCCCCGCACTTGGCAGCTTCCGCATGATCGTGTAGAAGCGCCAGAAGTCCTGCTCCGGATCCACCTGGCTGCGGTGGGACAGCAGCGCGTCGGTGCTCTGCTGCAGGTACTGGCCGTAGGGGACCACCGCGGCCACGTCGTCCAGGCTGGGGCGGTTGATGTCCGGCTCCTCGGTCCGTTCGCCGAACATGTCGATGCCCTCCGCCCTGGCCATGCGAGCGGCCTCCTCCCACATCTGCGGATTGAGGGTGTTCCACAGGATGCGCGACACCTGCCAGGGTGCACCAAGGTCGGGGCGATGCGCACCGACGGCCGCCAGTTGCGCCGCGTACATGGTGACGCGGTGTGCCTGGATGTGGTCAGGGTGGCCGTAGTTGCCGTTCGGGTCATAGCTGCTGAGGACCTGCGGGCGACGGGAACGGATGATCTCCACGAGATGGTTCGTCGCCTCCAACAGATCCGCATTCCAGAACGCATCACGGGGTGCGTCCTCAGGCGGCAGCACACGCCCCTTGTCGTCGGTGGTCATCCCGGTGTCGTGGTATGTCCCCGGGCCGCCCAACCAGACGTGATCGGTGACCCCCATCACACCCAGCGCGGCCGCCAGTTCCTCGATGCGGTGGGCGCCCAGCTCGGCCGGCGAGAAGTGCGTCCAGTCCGGGACAAGGATTTCCCCACGCTCCCCCAGGGTGCAGGTGACCAGCGTCACCTGGGCTCCCTCCGCGACGTAGCGGGACAGGGTCGCCGAGGACTGGCTCGACTCGTCGTCGGGGTGGGCATGGACCATCAGGAGGCGGCGTTCGGCATTCACAAGGGCCACAATAACCGCCGTGCCAGTGCGTGCGGAACGCGTCGATGCGCGAAATGGGAGCGAACCTGACACTATTTCCCCATGACCTTCAGCTTGATGGAGCCCACAGACCAGGACACGTGGGCAGATGCCGACTGGCCTCTTGGAGCCCATGTTCGATCGGACGGCGTCACCTTCGCCGTCCACGCCCCCGCCGCCACACGCATGCAACTCGAGTTCTTCGACGAGGCAGTGGGCGCCGAATCCGGCGCCAAATATCTTCCTGCCAAGGGCAAGGACGGCGTCTGGCGCGCCAAGATCTCCGGGGTGCTGGTGGGCACGATGTACGCGTACCGCGCATGGGGCAGGAACTGGCCGTTCCGGGCAACCTGGAAGCCCGGCTCCGGGGTGGGTCACATCTCCGACCGTGACAAGATGGGCAACCGTTTCAACCCCAACAAGATGGTTTTCGACCCGTACGCCGTCGAGGTCTCCCACACGATGTACTCCGACGTCATTCGCGACCAGGGTGTTGACAACGGGGTGTTCGGTACCGGCGGCGACGACTACAACGGCGTCCCGCGACGCCAGGTGGACACGGCCCCGTACGTGCCCAAGGGCGTCATCGTCTCCGACACCACTCCGCTGATCACCAAGCCCCGCGTGCCCAGTGAGAAGTCGTCGATCTACGAGGCCCAGGTGCAGCAACTCTGCGGGCACCCCTCAGCGATGGGTCTGGGACGGCTGTTGGCGAACGAGCCGGGATTCGGGGATGTCGTCGACATTCCGGAGGAGTTCCTCGGCACCTTCAAGGGCGCTGGAATGATGGCCCCCTACCTGAAGGCACTCGGCTTCACAGCTCTTGAGCTGTTGCCGGTCCACGAGACCAACGCCTCTGAGTCCGGAGCCGACGGGTTCACGAACGCGTGGGGTTACATGACCCTGTCCTTCTTCTCCCCGAACCGGCAGTACTCCTACGACAAGAGCCTCGGCGGACCCACCCGCGAGTTCAAGGAGATGATCAACGCCTTCCACGAAGTGGGCCTTGAGGTCTACCTCGACGTCGTCTACAACCACACCGCCGAAGGCGGCAACTGGAACGCCGACGCCAACGTCACCGGTTTCACCAACCTGGGCGGTCTTGCCACGGCCGACTACTACGTCATGACCGGTGACCAGGCAATGGTCGACGGCGCAACCGGCACATCCAACCAGTTGAACTACTCCTCCCCTGCCGCTCGCGCGCTCGTGATGGACTCCCTGACGTACTGGACACGTGTGATGGGCGTCGATGGTTTCCGTTTCGACCTGGCGACGGTACTCGGCCGTCTGCCCGCAGAATCCGACCCTGATGATTGGGACGCACAAAAGCGGTTCTACTCGGATCACCCGCTGTTGCTGGAGATCGCTGCCTTTGCGGAGGACGAGTTCATCGAGGTGATCGCCGAGGCGTGGGATCTCTGGGGCTACGAGGTGGGGAACTTCCCGGCCGGATGGGGCGAATGGAACGGGCGCTACCGCGACACCGTGCGCGGCTTCCTCAAGGGCAACGGCAACACGGGCGCCTTCCTGGACATGATGAACGGCGACCACCGTCACTTCGGTGACACCGGAGGACCGCAGAACACCGTCAACTTCGTCGACGCCCACGACGGCTTCAACATTGCCGACCTGGTCAGCTACCAGGAGAAGAACAACGGCCAACCGGACCCGTTCGGCCCTTCCGACGGTGGCAGCGACGACAACATGTCCTGGGACTCCGGGGGCGACCAGGTGTTGCGCCGCCAGCGAGCCCGTAACTTCTGGGTGACTCTCTTCTTCTCCAGGGGCGTTCCGATGGTGGTGGCGGGCGACGAGTTCGGCCGCACGCAGAACGGCAACAACAACCCTTGGTCGCTGCCGAGCGTGGCGATGCGCAACAACTACGACATGATTCCCACGAACAATCCGCAGGCGGTACCGGTCGCGGATGGAATCGACGCGTACTACCACGACAACTTCGGGACATTTGCAACCGAGGACAACGTCAACGGGCTGTTCCGCTTCGCCACTTTCATCACCAATCTGCGCCAGCGCCACGAGTCACTCCAGCAGAGGCAGTACGGCGACCTCGTCGCCGACAACAAGGACGTGTCGTACCTCTACCACTCCCCGACGTTGACCTCCCATCCCGCCGAGGGGGATCGCGCGCTGTCGATCCTCATCAACAGTGATGCCGACAACTTCTGGTTGATGGTCAACATGTCCGATCGACCCGTCAACTTCCGCGTGCCGATTGCCGAGCGTGGACGCGTCTGGCGTCGTCTGATCGACACCCACAGCTGGGCCGAGCCTGAGTACAACTTCTGGCCCGAGGGCGAGGGCGAGATCGTCGAGAACGGTGCGCACCTCGATGCGTGGTCAATCGTCGTGTGGCAGGAACAGGACGCCTCCGAGGCCTGAGCAGATACTTCAACCCCCAGGTAGTGATCCGTCACCCCCAGTACAGGAAGGAAAGCGCGCCCCATGCCGGGCGCGCTTTCCTTTTCCACTGCGCCATTTCCGGAGTTGCCGGATCGCGTGATCGTCGCTCCCCAAAAGCTCGCGCAAAGTGCATCCGTTCGGATCCTCGCGCCCTTGACATAGGCTGAACAGCGGTTCAGTATGTTGAACATGAGTTCAACCCCAGAGGATCTGAGCACCGCCGCACGCATCCGCACCACTGCCTTCACCCTGTTCGCACAGCACGGGATCCGTGCCACCACTGTGCGAATGGTGGCTGATGCGGCCGGGGTCTCAGCAGGTCTTGTCCTGCATCATTTCGGCAGCAAGCACGGGTTGCGAACCGCTTGCGACGAGTGGTTGCTGGAGAGGCTCGGCCGGGACAAGGCCGCCACAGCACGGGGTGATTCAGCCGCCATGGGCCAGATGACCTCCCAGCTGGCGGAACTCAGCCCCTTCATGGACTACATCGTCGCTGGTCTCTCGGAGGGTGGCGAGGGCGCCGACAGGCTGTTCGACCGGGTTTGCGACATGACCGACGACCTCATCACCGACGGGATCACCGCCGGCACCATGCGCGACCCTCTGGATCGCGTTGCCTGGGTGACGACGCTGACGGCGTTCTCCTGTGGGCTCAGCATGCTCGGCACCCAGGTCGCCCGCCGGCTGGGCGGCACGACCCTCATGGACCCCACCGTCTACGCCCGCTACGCGCTGGCCAGCGTCGAACTGTTCACACATGGCATGTTCACCGACGACACGTTCCTGCGCTCGGTGACCCACGCCATGGAGGACCAACACCTGCTCCCCGGGGGCTCCGCACGCTCCGCACCTATTGAGGACCCATCGTGAGCAACGCCATCGAGATCACCGCACTGACCAAGACGTTCGGGCGCACCGTCGCGCTCGACGAGCTCAACCTCACGGTCCCCACCGGGCAGATCCACGGCTTCCTGGGACCCAACGGGGCCGGCAAGTCCAGCACCATCCGTGTACTGCTCGGGCTGCTGCGTGCGGACTCCGGCACCGCCCGTCTGCTGGGTGGCGACCCGTGGGCTGATGCCCCCACCCTCCACCGCAGGCTCGCCTACGTGCCCGGCGACGTGAGCCTATGGCCCAACCTGTCAGGCGGCGAGGCCATCGATCTGCTCGGGCGTGCCCGTGGCGGCCTCGACACCGCGAAGCGCGAAGACCTGGTGGAGCGCTTCGACCTGGACACCCGCAAGAAGGGCCGAAGCTATTCCAAGGGCAACCGGCAAAAAGTGGCACTCATCGCGGCGCTGGCCAGCGACGTCGAACTCCTGCTCCTCGACGAACCCACCTCCGGGCTGGACCCGCTCATGGAGCGCATCTTCGCCGACATCATCCGTGCGGAGCAGAACGAGGGCCGCAGCGTGCTGCTGAGCTCCCACATCCTTTCCGAGGTGGAAGCCCTGTGCGACCACGTCTCCATCATCAAGTCCGGCAGCATCGTCGAATCGGGGTCCTTGGAGGAGCTCCGTCACCTGCAGCGCATGCACGTGGTGGCCACCCTCCACCACGTCCACATCAACTTCGACAGCCTCCCCGGGGTGCACGACGCGAGCCTCGACGGCAACCGCGTGAGCTTGCAGGTTGACGCCGGCGACATGGGCGACGTCATGGCTGCCCTCAGTGCTGCCGGGATCGAGACCCTGACGTCCACACCCCCCACTCTTGACGAGCTGTTCGCACGGCACTACGAGACGGCGGTGTGACATGGCCGGCTTCACTGCGGTGTTCCGGTTGCTCTTCCGCCGCAACTGGGTGTTCTGGCTGATCTGGGTGGCGGTGCTGACCACCCTGATGCCCGCCGTCATCTCCCAGTACGCCACCCTCGTGCCCACAGGGACGCAGGGCGACATCATGCTCGAAGGCCTGGCCGCTGATCCCACCATGCGAGCCATCCTGGGACCGCCGTTCGATCTGATGAACGCGGGTGGTTTCGCCTTTTGGCGAGTGGGCGCATTCACGGCGGTCGCGGCCGCCCTGATGAGTGGACTCGGGATCATTCGGGCCACCCGAGCGGAGGAGGAGGAGGGTCGCATTGAACTGATCCGGGCCGGCGCCGTGGGACGGCACGTGCCGCTGGCTGCGGCGATCGCGCTGGGATTGTTCTGGAACGTGGTGCTGGGCGCTCTGGTGACCACATCCATGGCCGCCTCGGCGACACCACTGGGGGGCGCCGTCGCCTCAGGGTTGGCCATCACGCTCTGCGGTGCCACGTTCACCGGTGTGGGGGCCGTCATGGCGCAGGTGTTCACGAGCGCCCGCACCGCCCGCTACTGGACGCTCGGTATCGCGCTCGGCGGGCTCTATCTGTTGCGGGCCGTCGTCGACGGTTCACAAACCAACGTCAGCACCAGAATCCTGGACGCCCTGCAGTGGGCCAACCCCCTGTCCTGGCCGGCGCTGGTGCGCCCGTACGCGGGTGAGCGGTTCTGGGTGCTGCTGCTCCCGGTGGTGTTCACGGCGATCCTGCTGGCCGTGGCCTTCATGCTGGAATCCGCACGGGACCACGGCTCGGGCGTGCGGGCCAGTGCTCCCGGCCGGGCAGGGGCTCCAGCCCACCTTTCAGGAGCGTGGGGCTTGGCGTGGCGCCTGCACCGCGGTGCCGTGATCGGGTGGAGCGTTGGCATGGTCGTCGCCGCCGTTGTCATCGGCCCGCTCGCCCATCAGGTGACGGGCCTCATCGACGGCAACAACGCCTTTTCGGAAATACTGCGCAGGATGGGCGGCGGCGCACAGGGCATCATGGACGCGTTCGTCACCGCCATGCTGGGGATCCTCGTCACCTTCATCGCACTCATGGGAGTGACGATCCTTGGAAGGCTGACTGCCGAGGAGACTGCCGGTCACGCGGAGGTGATGCTGGCCACCGCCACCCCACGGCTCACACTCGCCGGAAGCCATCTGGGCATCGGCGGCGGTGTGGCAGTCCTGTTGACCCTGTTGACCGGGGCAATGCTGAGCCTCACGGCATCCAGCGACGGCACATGGACTGCTGTGGGTGATGGCGTCACCGCGGCAGCGGCCCTGCTGCCCGGAACGCTCCTGGTTCTGGGCCTTGCCATGCTGCTCATCGGCTGGGCACCGCGGGCGTTCCCCCTCGCCCTGGCGGTGATCGGCTGGTCGATCCTCGCCGCTTGGGTGGGTGCGCTGCTCAACTTTCCTGAGTGGCTGCTGCAGATGCAGCCCTGGGGCCACCTTCCCAGGCTCCCCACGGACAGCCTCACCTGGACGGCGATCGTCGTGGAGTCCCTGATCGGCGTCGCGCTGCTGATGGCGGGCCTCGCTGGTTACTGTCGACGCGACATCAGGGGCCGCTGAAACATAAGCGCGCGCCGGGCCCGATATGGGCCCGGCGCGTGATCCGTGGTGGACGTGCTCAGAGGATGCCGTCCTGCCTGTCCGCATCCCGCAGGACCTGGTCACTCTCGGGTGCCTTCTCGGTGACGTCCTCGGAGAGGTCGCTGGAGAAGGTGGGTGCCGCAGGATCCACGGGTGAATCACCGTCGTTGACGGAGGCACCATCATCGGACTTCTTCGTCACATTGCCGCCACGCTGGACGACGTCGCGGCCACGCTCGGCCAGGTCCCGATAACCACGGGTCAGGTCATCGGCGAACCGGTTGAGCTGCTCCGAGAGCTGGTCGAGGAACGAATTGGCCTTGGAGCCGTCCTCCTCGGGGTGGGCGTCGGTGTATTGCTTCTTCTGCTCGTCATAGAAGGTCTTGGCCTTCTCCCCCACCAATCCTGCAAATCCTGCTGCAGCATAGGCGGTCTCTGTGGCGAACTTGACGGCAGCCTCGCCCAGCTTCTCCGGCGTCAGCTTCTCATCGCCCTGCGGGGCGTTCTCGAGGTCCTCGGCCGGCTCATGGGCCGCGGCGGCGGCATCGTCTGAGGCCAGCTTGTCCTCGGGGTTCTCGTTGATGGTGCTCTCGTTGATGTTGTGCTCAGTCATGTGTGCTCCTTCAGCTCCACTATTTCTTCTGCCTCCAGTGTGCTGCCCCGGGGGTTCATCGACAAGGGCGGCCATCCCAGGAGGTACCCGGATTCTTCCCTGACCACCTCCTTCTACAGCCTCGTGCACGCGACATCAGCAGCCAGCAACGCACCGTCGCGATAGGGCAGGACGGCGTGGAACTGGCGCGGATCCTCATCGAAGACCCACGGCAGGAAGTATCGGTCCCCCTCCCACATCGGAAGGTTCCCCAGTGCGGGGATGGGCACCCATTGCAACGGGCCGTCATCATTGCGGGCGGGGGCTTCGCCGTCGAAGCCGTCGATCACGAAGACCAGCCCGAACCAGTCGGAGCCGTCCGACCCGAAGCCGGGCCACGCAATGGTGCCGCGCAGTGTCAGCGACGTCGCTGTGATTCCCGCCTCCTCGAGAAGTTCACGTTTCATGCACGCGACGGCGTCCTCGCCGGGTTCGAGTTTGCCGCCCAGCCCGTTGAACTTGCCCTGGTGGTCGTCGCCGTCGCGCTGCCGGTGCACCAGCAGGACATCGTCGCCGCGTCGCACGTACCCCAGAGTCCCAATGATCGCTCGCATCACGTCCCCCAACGTATCCGTGAGAAGGCCGCATACGATGGGTGCCATGTCGAAAGCCCTGAAGAGCATCGCTGTATGGATCGCCGGAGCAGCGGTCGCGCTGACGTTGGCCGCCTGCAGCAGCCCCTCCGCCGAGGAGACGCCCCAAGTCGCCGACCCTGCCGCCCCTCCGGCCACGGCACAGCCTGCGGAGCCGGGCGAGGAGGCCACGGGCGAGGAGTTCAGCGGCAATGTGTCCACCGAGAAGATCACGGCCAACAACATGGACATCCAGATCCCGACGGGCCTGAAGATCCCCGAGGGCACCCTCGTCACGGACGCCCAGCCCGCGTCCATCATGATGGCTGACGACGACGCCACGGCGGTGACCGAGATGGTGTATTCGAGCGCGGAGGAGGCTGGCTACGAGGTCTATGCCGACGTGCCGGGCGGCAAGGTGCTCGTTGGCAAGGGCAACGCCGTGCTGTTCACCGCGGCACCCCAGGCGCAGATGCTCACCTGGGGCCCGGAGGTCATGAAGGACGTCCTCGCCGGCAACTGACCGAGGCGCACGCCAAACCCACGACGTCTCGACACAGCCGCGGGCGTCCGGCGAGGAACGAGCCTGCTGTGTATCGAAATCAGGACGCCCGACACGCATTCGGGACCGCATTCCATCGGTGCGGCCCCTTCGCTTCAGGCGGAAACGTACTCTGGGTCGATGAAGGTTCAGACCGTGGGTGGCTCGTATCTGGTGGTGCCGGACGGCGACGGCCCGCATCCCGGCGTCGTTGTGGTCCATGAGGCCTTCGGTCTCAACGACAACATTCGCGACATCTGTCGACGCTTCGCAGGCGAGGGGTACGTCGCGCTCGGCGTCGACCTGTTCGAGGGTCGCAACCGGACTGTCTGCATGGCTCGCATGCTGGCGGGTGCCATGGCCGGGAACGTTGACCACCGCGGTGTTCCCGAACTGAAAGCGGCGCTGACCATGCTGGGGACGCTGCCCGAGGTGGACGAGAACCGGATCGGCGCTGTCGGGTTCTGCCTGGGAGGCACGATCATCATGACGTGGGCCTGCACCGACGACCGGCTGGGGGCCGTGGCACCGTTCTACGGCATGGCGCCGCGCTCCACGGAAGCCATCCGGCGGATGTGCCCCGTCGTGGGGTCGTGGCCGGGCAAGGACTTCACCACGAAGGCCGCGGAGAAGATCGACGTCGAACTGTCCGCTGTCGGGACACCGCACGACATCAAGGTCTACCCGGGGCCAAGCACTCGTTCTTCAACGACCAGGGTCGCAACCACGACCCCGAGGCTGCCGCCGACTCATGGCAGCGGGTGCTGGTCTTCTTCGACGAGCACGTCAAAGGAGTGACTGAGTAGCCGCCCGCGAGCCACGTTTCCTGAGTAGCCCCGCGACGAAGGAGCTGGGCATATCGAAGGATGGCGTCCCGGTCAGCCGACGCGGCGCAGCCAGCCGTGGCGGTCCGCGACACGACCGTACTGGATGTCCAACAGGTGCTGGCGCAGCTGCTGGGTGCGGGCACCCGGCGTTCCGTCACCGGCGGCCTCCTCGCCGTGCGACGGAGAATTGAACCCAACAATCGGTGTGATGACGGCAGCGGTACCGCAGGCGAAGGCCTCGGTGATGTGGCCACTGGCCAGGCCCTCCCGCAGTTCGTCGACGGAGATGGGGCGCTGCACCGGGGTGAGGCCGTGCTCGGGTGCGAGGGTGAGGATGGAGTCACGGGTGACGCCCTCCAGGATCGTGCCCAAAGCCGGGGTGAGGAGCTCGTCATCGGCGGTGATCATCATGAAGTTCATGGTCCCGCACTCCTCGAGCCACTTGTGCTCCGCGCCGTCGGTGTAGAGCACCTGACCGCATCCGTGCTCCTGGGCCTCAACGGCGGCGGCGAGGCTGGCGGCGTAGTTGCCGCCGCACTTGGCGGTGCCCGTGCCGCCCGCAGCAGCCCGCGTGTAGTTGGGGGTGATCCACAGCTTCACGGGGTCGGGGTAGTAGGCGCCGGCCGGCGTGGCCAGCACCGCGTAGAGGTACTTCTTGGCCTCGCGCACGCCGAGGTAGGGCTCGTCGGCGATCTGGAACGGCCGGATGTAGAGGCTCTGCTCATCCGCGTTCTGCGGGACCCAGGCACGCTCCAAATCGACGAGCTCCATGACCGAGGCGAGGAAGAGCTCCTCGGGCAGCGGTGCCATCTGCAGCCGCAGGGCGGAGCCGACAAAGCGGTGGGCGTTGCGCTCCGGGCGGAACAACCAGATGGAGTCGTCGTCATGCCGGTAGGCCTTGAGGCCCTCGAAGATTTCCTGGCCGTAGTGCAGCACGGCGGCGGCCGGGTGGAGGCTGAAGTTGGCGGTCGGCACGATCCGCGGATTCTCCCAGCCGTTGTCCTCGGTGAAGTTCACGACGGCCATGTGGTCGGTGTAGAACCGCCCGAAACCGGGGTCTGCGAGCGCGGATTCGCGCTCCTTGTCCGGGGTGGGGGTGGAGGATCGTTGCAGGTCAAGGAGCGCCATGGGCAAAACCCTATCCGAAGCGCCCGCTGCACTGACCGAGCGTTCGGCCCCGGACTCGGCCACTGGCATCCACCCCCGCCACGCCCCGTGGAACGTGCGGCACGTGTGGGGCATGCGCGCGTAGAATTGCATCGTTGTTTCCCTTGTCGCCGACTCCGATACGGCGTCCGGCATCCTCCCCACGAAAAGGTTGGCGTACCCATGCCCACTGACCAGAACCAGTCCCCCACCGGAACCGCCCGCGTGAAGCGCGGCATGGCTGAGATGCTCAAAGGTGGCGTGATCATGGACGTGGTCACCGCCGAGCAGGCCAGGATCGCCGAGGACGCCGGCGCCGTCGCTGTCATGGCGCTGGAGCGGGTGCCTGCTGACATCCGTGCGCAGGGCGGGGTCTCGCGGATGAGCGACCCGGACATGATCGACAGCATCATCTCCGCGGTTTCCATCCCGGTGATGGCCAAGGCCCGCATCGGGCACTTCGTGGAGGCACAGGTTCTGCAGAGCCTGGGTGTGGACTACGTGGACGAGTCCGAGGTCTTGACCCCGGCTGACTACGTGAACCACATCGACAAATGGCGCTTCACGGTGCCCTTCGTGTGCGGCGCCACGAACCTTGGTGAAGCGCTGCGCCGCATCAGCGAGGGCGCCGCCATGATTCGATCCAAGGGCGAGGCAGGGACCGGTGACGTCTCGAATGCGACGGGGCACATGCGCGCCATCCGCGCCGAAATCCGACGGCTCCAGTCGATGTCCCCCGACGAACTGTTCGTGGCGGCGAAGGACTTGCAGGCCCCTTACGACCTGGTGCGGGAGGTGGCTGAGCTGGGCAAGCTGCCCGTCGTGCTGTTCACTGCCGGAGGCATCGCCACCCCTGCCGACGCGGCGATGATGATGCAGCTCGGCGCCGAGGGCGTGTTCGTCGGCTCCGGCATCTTCAAGTCGGGCAACCCCGCTGAGCGGGCCACCGCCATCGTGAAGGCCACCACGTTCTTCGACGACCCCGACCAGATCGCGAAGTTCTCGCGGGGCCTTGGGGAAGCCATGGTGGGGATCAACGTCGACGAGATCGCGAAGCCGCACAGACTCGCCGAGCGCGGCTGGTGAGCATCGCCGTCGGCGTCCTGGCACTGCAGGGCGATGTGCGTGAGCACCTTCACGCGCTGACGGAGCTCGGGGTCCGCACTGTTGCGGTGCGTCGCGCCTCCGAACTCGCCGCTGTTGACGGCTTGGTGATTCCGGGCGGAGAGTCCACCACCATGAACAAGTTGCTGCACCTGTTCGACCTCTACGCACCCATTCGTGCGCGCATCTCCGCAGGGATGCCCGTGTTCGGTTCCTGCGCCGGCATGATCATGATCGCGGACCGCGTGGTCGGGGGC
>JBBSRQ010000002.1:0-62614 GCA_038242845.1 Propionibacteriales bacterium
ACGCCGGCGATTTCGGCGGCGCCGAAGCTGCTGCGGGGTGCCTTAGCCATGCGTTGCCCCCCCGGCGACCGCGAGTGCTTCGGGGAGCGTGAAGGCGCCGGTGTAGAGCGCCGTGCCGATGATGGCACCCTCGACGCCGATGGGAACGAGGTCGCGCAGGATCCTCAGGTTATCCAGCGTTGCGATACCACCCGAGGCGACGACAGCTGCGTCGGTGAGGGCACACACGGCCTCGAGAAGCTCAATGTTCGGGCCCGTCAGCATGCCGTCGGAATTGACGTCGGTGACCACGAAGCGTGCACAGCCGGCATCGGAGAGGAAGTCGAGGGTCTCCTGCCAGGGGCCGCCCTCCTGCGTCCAGCCTCGCGCCGCGAGGTTGTTGCCGCGCACGTCCAAGCCGATGGCGATCCGGTCGCCGTGGTCGGCGATCATGCGCTCACACCAGTAGGGCTGCTCCAGCGCGGCCGTGCCGATGTTGACACGTCGGCAGCCGGTGGCCAGCGCACGCTCGAGCGACGCGTCGTCGCGGATGCCTCCGGAGAGTTCCACCTCGACGTCGAGTTTCCCGATGATGTCCTTCAGCAGGTCCGCGTTCGAGCCGCGACCGAAGGCGGCGTCGAGGTCAACAAGGTGGATCCACTCCGCCCCCTGCTCCTGCCACCGCATGGCCGCGGCGAGCGGGTCGCCGAATTCCTTCTGGGTTCCGGCCACGCCCTGGACCAACTGGACGGCGCGGCCGTCCTGAACATCGACGGCTGGCAACAACTGCAATGCATCCACGATCACGAACCCTATCGGACCCGTCCGCTCCACAGCCCCGCGTTCTCGCGCGGCGGGCGGAGCAATCTTCAGGAGCGGCACGGCGTCACGCCGAGGAATGGGTCGATGGTGGCGCCCCGGCAATGTCCTCCCGACCGGACGGGGACGCCCTGTCGTCCTTTGACGCCACGTCCGGCCGCTCGCGATTCCCGTGACTGGTGAACCGGAATGTCCTGTTGGGCGCAGTGATCACGGCTCTGCCCGTTGGAATCGATATGGATGATCCATCTGTCCCTGGGGTGGTCGTAGCGGTCGGACTCCACGAGTTTGTGGTGGTGCGGGCACGAGCAGCACGAGGTTCCACAACGCAGTGGCGGGTTCGACCACACCACAGGAACAACGGGGTGATCCCGGAACCCCTCCACCGCAACCATGCACCCAGCAGACCGCCACACGCGAGAAGCTTTCCTACCCCACGGTGCCGGAACGGCCGGCCAGCTGAGTTGGAGCCCGGCAGAGGGTCGCAGGTGAGATCGTGTGGACCAGCCCACTGGTGCTTCCAGTACCTCCTGACGGCTGAGCGCACATTTGCACTCAACAGCGCCGCCGTCGAGGAGCCGCCTCCCGCGCCGAAGAGAGAATCTGTGACGGGACCCAGGCCCACGATGGCTCGCAGACTTGGGTCACACTGTCAGGCCCCGGTGTGGGGCAGTCCCGGTCGCCTGGAGGTGCGGGGTGTGGTGGGCCGCGACGTCGTCGGAGCCGCCGTTGTCGACGGACTTCCTGAAGTCGATGGAGTCACTGATGTCGACGGGGTTGACGACGGCGAAGGTGACGGCTCCGGCTCGTCAGGGATCCCCATGAGCGAGAACGTCACCGTGAGGCCGGCTGTGCCGGAGGTATCGATGATGACCTTCGTGTCATCTCCCTGCTGTTCAAACGTCACCCGCTGTGCATCGGCACCCTCAACAGTCATGGTGTTTATCCCCGCCACAGTCAACCGGACAACGTCCTGCCGCTGGGTGGGATCGCTGAGGGCGATGTCCATGCTCTTCTTTCCCCTGCGGGCGAGTAGGCACAGGTTGGCATCACTGGTGAAGTCACCAGCGGTACCTGGCTTCCAGAACGTGGCCCCGGTCACGCCGCCGGGCAAGTTCACAGCCTGTGCGGTGGCGTCGTTGGTGAGGATGGACACGCCGTGTGTCGCAGCAGTTTCCACGGTCTGACCCTGCGAGGCGTTCGGCAGCAGCGCATACGCGTAGGTGGCGTCCTTGACGGCCGTACCCACACCGTGGTGATAGGCCAGAGTGCCGTACTGCCGACGATGCAAGGTGTCAGTACCGGGCAACACGTTGGTGGTGTTGCGCTGCCACGCCCCTTCCCTTTCCGCAACGCCCGCTTGGACCTTTGCTTGCTCATCGAGGAAGAGGTAGCCACCCACACCATCGAGATGCGCCCACTTGGGGGCAGAAACTTGGGTTGGGGAAGTCATCTTCACGCCGTCCACCACGAGGGTTCGCTTCTTCGTGCCAAGATTTCTGTGTTCCACCACCGTGCGCACCTCTGCATCACTGGCCGTGGAGATGTCGGCTCCCAGAGCCACGACCATGTCAGGCAGCGTTACCCACATCTTGCGGGCGACAAGTCCCGTGCCTCCGGGCGCAATCAAGTGCATGCCTGCAACCGCCATGTCGCCGAGTTGCGCACCGCCCGTCCACTCGTTCTCCGGCGTCTCCTCGCCCCATGTTCCCTCGGGATTGCGACCCAACGGGGTCATGTCAACAGTCGTGCCGGCAGGTGCTTCCATGTCGGACGTGGCCCAGTATTCGTCGTCGAAGTGGTCGTCATCGCTGGCCAGGTAGATGTACGTCATTCCCTGGCTGGTCTTGACGCCGTGAAAGTTCTCCTCGGGGCTGCCCTCAGACCAGGCGATCCGGTTGGAGCACATGGCCAGGCAGAGTGCCCAGTCGTTCGAGGGGGAACGGTGGACCAGTCGATCCATGGCGGGAAACATGTGCGGTCCCGTGGCGTCCTCCACCGCCGCGACGTCGGAGGAGAGTAGATCGGTTACCAGCGCCAGCCGCGAGATGTTGCTGGAGGCCGTGATGTTTTCGGCATCGTTGTTGAGGATCCACTGCTTGCAGAGCCCCCGCCAGCGTTCTGCCGTCGGGGCGTCCGCAGCAGCCGCGAGGCGCAGAGTGGCCTCGATGAGATTGTTGCCGTCATCGATGCTGCGTCTTTCGGTGCGACAGATGGCCCGTCCACGAACCGCGTCCATCATCTGGCCGTTGTACATCAGTGGTGCGAAGGAGCCATCGATCACCCCTAGGAGATTCGACCGTGTCTCGTCGGTGATGTCGAATGCAGTACCCGCCAACAGGGCGAACAGCTTCGAGAGACCGCCGAGCAGCACCAGACCGTACGTGCCGGTGTAGCCGATGGTGGAGTGTTGGACGAAGGAGCCGTCCCGGAAGAAGCCATTGCCCTCCGTCACGTACTGCCACGTCGGGCTCAGCGCCGCAGCGGACGCACTGAGGAGCTCTGGGTCCGGCTGCACGATGGCACGCACGGCCATTGCCTGGCAGATGTCCACACGGTTTGCCCCATCCGTCTGCTTGGGACCGGTGGGATGCGCCTGCATCCTGGGGTCGCCGTCGGGGATGAAGTGGTCGATGGCAGCGCAGTACTTGTCGATCTCGGCTTGATCCAGCTCCGCGTGCAGGATGGCCATCATGTCACCAAGTGGCTGGGGGGCCCCGATGTTCCACGACCACCAGTTGCCCCACCATGACGTCGAGGGGTTGTAGATCTTGCTGTACATGTGTTCAAGGCCCTGCTTCAGAACGTCGAGGACGGGGTCCGAGGACTCATGGGTGGAGCCAGGGGTCGCCCAGGCGATCGAGAGCACCTGCAGGTCTACGTAGTTCATCCGCATGTTGTTGGTCTTCGTGGTGTCCGTGACACCGACAGACCAGTCCCGATCCTCGAAGAACCGGGTGTCCGTGGGACTCACTTTGGACATCAGGGTGTCAACACGCGCATCGAGGTCGGCGATCGCGGACGCGAACGTCGCTGGGGAGTTGGGAATGAGGTGACGTCCCGTGAGCGAGTCGACCCACCGCTTGCGCAGGAGTTCGAGGTCGGTACCCGTCAGGGTCGGTGCGGCCGATGCGGCCTGCAGGAAGCTGGGACCGAATGCTGCTGCGATGGCGATTGCGCCTGAGCCGTACACGAATCCTCGTCGGGAAATAACCATGCTGATATTTCTCCTTTGTCCCTGGCCACGGACAGGGTGGGGTGGAGCTCTCACGCTGACCATTGGGATCCACCATGGATCCCGACAGCGCGATCAACAGACTAAGCACCAGGCAGAGAAGTATTCAATGAGTAACACGGATATGTCCACAATGGATGACTGGGACAGGCGCTGGGAACCGGCCTCAGATGCCGACGGCCGACTCCGTGAGCTTCTTGACCGCGTCTGGCTCGCCCACGAGTTCGACGTTTGCATTGTCGGTGCGGGTTTCGTTGCAGGTAGGGGATCACCTTCGCGTACCAGCAGGCCACATAGTCGAGACGCCCGGTCCGTTGCCCTTTTCGTTCCGGTAATTGAGAGAAGACGTAACGGTTGTCTGTTTGCTGGTCAGCGTTCATGCGCGCCATTCCGACAAAGAGGGGATTCCCAGCGATGATCACCTCCAAGTCTTGCCTTGGCGGGCAGACAACTTCTCAGTCTTCGCGGAGGGCGTTGCGCCCGCTTGCGATCTTGGCTTCGGTGTGTAGAGGGAGCCGTTCGGGGGCTTCGCCGAAGCGCGCACGGAGCTTCATGTCGCATTGACGGTCCATTAGGAACATTGCGGTCGCGGCACTGCGAGCCGGCCATTCGTCGATTTCGATTCCATAGAAATGGTCGAGAGTGACGCGTAGACCGTGGACAAGGTCGCCACCTAGGGTCAGCTGATCGGCGCCCTGCTGGCTGCGGTCAAGGAGCGCCTCCACCACCTGTTGTTCGATGTCACGGAGCTCGCGGTAGGCGACGATGATGAAGTTTCCACACCCACAGGCGAAGTCCATGAAGCGGATCTTTCCCAAGCGTTTCCACAATGCGTTCAGTGCGTTGATCTGTTTCGTCTGCGTGTCGCGGCCGAGTGCCGCGGTCAGGTCCGCGCGGAGGTCGTCTAGAAACAGGGGGTTGAGCGTCTTGAGGATGGTCTCTTCGGACGTGTAGTGCTCGCCGAGTTCGCGACGTGTGGCGTCATCTCGTACGGATTGGAACATAGATCCGAAGATGGCTGGACTGATGGTATTCCAGTCGCGCTCGCACGCGTCGATGACGGAGGTCCGGAACTCGGCGTTGATGACGGGAAGGGTGACTCGACGCTCTCTTCGAAGATGCCGTCGTTTACGTATCGGAAGCCGCCGAACTCAGGCTTGACGTTGTCTCGTTCCCCATGGGTAGGCCTTCTCCATGGCGGCGTACAGGCGAGCCATGAGCTTCGAGGCGTACTTGGTTTCATTTTGTGTTTCAACGTCGAACGCCTGCCGCACTCTGGCCAAGACGGTGTTGCTGTCGAGGACGACGTCGAGCGGGAGACGAATGACATTGAGCTTGGCGGCGAACCTCGGATCGGTGTCGCCGTTGCGATGCTTGTGACGGGTTGACACCGCCGTCTAATTTATCGCGAAATGAAAGACAGCGCGAAAAGGATCGCCCAAGGTCCGTCGCAATGAAGCGCCCGTGATGGATATATGGCGCTGTTCCGTCGTGCTGAACTGCCAAAACCTCGACAAAGTCTAGATGTTCCATGCACCACTCATAGACCGAATCCGCTGACGCCCGACTATTGAACGATATCGATCCGAGGCCACGCCTCGCCCAATTGTCAAATCAGAGACCAGTGAGCGACGCCCTTACTCGCTCTTGACGAGGGAAACTCACAAGCGGAGTCAAATTCGTGCGTACCCTTTTATACGCCTCGGCGGGCCCTGTTCGCACTTCTGCCAGAGAGAATTTGACCGACTCAATACACTGGGCAAAGCCCGCGCCTCGGCTGGAGACAGTTGACGGATGATCTCTGCGAAAGCGGGGTGTGTTTTCGTGTTGTCTACGCTCATCTGAGGCGGTGTCCAGGAGGGCCAGGTACATCTCCTTCAGATCTGGTTCATCGAGTGAATATTCAAGTGCTTGTATGGCGGGCACGGCGACGGAAGGCGGAGGAGCTACGAGGTTCTCGTCCGGAATGTCTCTAGTCCGTTCCGCGAGGTCTACAGGGAACTGCTCGCTGAAGTAGTCTTGACTGATTCCCGCCAGCCGGCCAAGACCCTCGAAAAGCCGCGTATAAATCCTCTGCTTCACAAGCAAGCGTTTGCTGTACTCCTCAGCTGCCAGCCGGACCCGTGGATCTTCCCGCGCGGGCTCGAGCATTAGATCGCGCTCTTGCTGAGAGGGGGCCAATGCCTTCTCAACACTTCGTCCGGCCGCCGCTATAGCTGCTCCCGCAAAATCAGTCCCGTCATGCCGCCATCGTACGACGCATCACGGCCAAGCCGAGCCAATGAACGAGACGACGGGAGTGCCGCTCACCGACAAGTAGGAGGGATCAACGAGCACCGCATGTTAGAGGGCCGGTGGCACCGACTGCCATCCAACGAAGGGATGAAGTGCCTCAGACGCAACAGAGTCTGGTGGCGTGCGGTTCAGACGAAGTGTCGGTGGTTCGACGCCCTCCACGCCGATCAAGCCACCACACCCGCATCACAGGAGGCCTCTCCGCTTGCTCTTTGACATAGGAGCAACAACGGTAAGGACAGAACGCAGGTCAGGCGCCGTCTCCTTCGTCGCGAGCGCAAGCCGACCATCGATCGGGCCTCGCTTATCCGACCAAACCGGTATTGGCGGATTAGGTCGTCAGCCAGTTGCGGAGCAACTGGAGGCCTGCAGCTCCCGACTTCTCCGGGTGGAACTGGGTGGTGCTGAGACTCCCGCGCTCCACGGCCGCGACGAAAGTGCCGTCCTCGTGTTGCGCCGTCGTGACCAGTGCGTCCGGAGGTGGCTTCAGCGCTGCGTAGGAGTGCACGAAGTAGAACCGCTCCCCCGCGATCCCCTGGAACAGCCGGGAGTCCGGCGGCGACGTCACGTCGTTCCACCCCATGTGTGGCAGCCGACGCGCAGGCAGCTGCTCGATACTGCCGGCCAGCACAGCCAGTCCCGGGGTCGGGATGCCGTGCTCGTCGCCACTCTCGAACAGGATCTGGTGCCCCACGCAGATCCCCAGGAGGGGACGCTCGTCAGCGAGCCATCCGGTGATCAGCTCGCGTCCACCGACCCCGTCGATGCCTGCCATACAGGCGGCGAACGCACCGACACCGGGAACCACCAGCCGGTCCTGGCGTCGCAGCTCTGCGAGGTCGCTCGTCACCGTGACGTCGGATCCCGCCAGCGTCAGTGCGCGCGCCGCCGAGTGCAGGTTCCCCGACCCGTAGTCAAGCAACCCCACGCGGGGCGCCACCATCAGAGGGCGCCCTTGGTGCTGGGAATCCCCTGCTGGCGCGGATCCAGTGCGACGGCGTCGCGCAGCGCGCGGGCCAGCGCCTTGAACTGCGCCTCGACGATGTGGTGCGGGTCGCGGCCCGCGAGCAGCCGCATGTGCACGCACAGGCCAGCGTTCAGGGCCAGCGATTCGAACACGTGGTAGGTCATGGAGCCGGCGAACGGCACCCCGGAGCCGCCGATGAGCGCGTAGACCTGGCCGTCGGGTTCCCCCGTGCAGACTGCGTAGGGGCGGCCAGCCACGTCCACGACGCAGTGAGCCAGGGCCTCATCCAGCGGGACGGTGGCGTCGGCGTAGCGGCGGATGCCGGCCTTGTCGCCGAGCGCATGGGCGAGTGCCTGCCCCAACACGATCGCGGTGTCCTCCACCACGTGGTGGCCGTCGATGTGCACGTCACCGACAGCCTGGATGTCCATGTCGATGAGTGAGTGCTTGGACAGCGCCGTCAGCATGTGGTCGTAGAACCCGACCCCGGTGGAAATGTTCGAGGTGCCGGTGCCGTCGAGGTCAATGGTGACCGTGATGGTGGATTCGCTCGTCGAACGCTGGGCGGTGGCGGTGCGGGTCATGCCGTCTCTCCTTGAATGGTGGTCTCGCTCTGCATCGTGGGAGCGATGTCATCGATGGCGTCCCTGAGGGCCGCCATTTCTTCGGGCGTCCCGGCGGAGGCACGCAGGAAGCCCTCGGGCCCGGTCTCCCGGATCAGGATGCCGCGGTCCAGTAGTTGCTGCCACACGTCGTGGCGGTCGGTGAACCGGCCGAAGAGGGTGAAGTTCGCCTCGGACTCCACGACGTCGTAGCCGCGGCCGCGCAGCCAGGACTCGAAGCTGCGGGCAGTCTCCGCGAGCTCGTGGACCCGTCCCAGCAGTTCGTTGCGGTGGCGAAGGGCCACGCGTGCGACGGCCTGGGTCTGGGCGCTCAGGTGGTAGGGCAGACGCACGATCCGGCAGGCGTCAACGACGGCGGGCTGAGCCGCCAGGTACCCGACCCTGCCCCCGGCCAGCGCGAACGCCTTGCTCATGGTGCGGCTCACGACCAGGCGTGGGTGCTGTGCCATGAGCGTCAGCGCCGAGGGCGTGCGAGAGAACTCCTGGTACGCCTCATCCACCACGACGATGGCGTCGGCGCGGCGGCACACCTCGTCGATGACGTCGATGGGCGTGGTGGTGCCGGTGGGATTGTTGGGTGTGGTGATCAGCACGACGGTGGGTCGGTGTTCCTCGATGGCGGCCAGGATGAGCTCGGCGTCGAGGGTGAAGTCAGCCCTCCGGGGCACGGTGACGTAGTCGGTGCAGGTGTTGCGGGCGTACTCGGGGTACATGGAGTAGGTGGGCGTGAACGTGAGCACACGTCGACCCGGGCCACCGAAGGCACTCAGCAGGTGCGACATGATCTCGTTGGACCCATTGGCCACCCACACGTTCTCCGGTCCGAGACCGTGGCCGAGGTAGTTCGCCAGGTCGCGGCGCAACTCAAGGGCCTCGCGCTCCGGGTACCGGTTGAGACGTCCGGCCGCCTCGACGACGGCCTCAGCCATCTCGCGACGCACCGCCTCGCTGGGCGGGTACGGGTTCTCGTTGACGTTCAGCACCACGGGCACCACGAGTTGCGGGGCGCCGTAGGGCTCGGCGCCCACGAGGTCGTCGCGAAGCGGCAGGTCTGCCAGCGTGATCACGGCTGCCTCCGCACGGTGATGGCGTTGGCGTGGCCCGGCAGGTCCTCTGCCAGTGCGAACCGCTCCACGCCGTCGGCGAGTTCCATGAGGGCGTCGCGGGTGTAGTTGATGACGTGGACGGTGCGCATGAAGCTGCGCACGTTCAGCCCGGAGCTGTGGCAGGCGCAGCCGGCGGTGGGCAGGACGTGCGTGGAGCCGGCGGAGTAGTCGCCGAGGCTGACCGGCGAATTGTCGCCCACGAAGATGGCGCCCGCGTTGCGGATGCGGGCAGCCACTGCGGCGGCATCGGTGGTCTGGATCTCGAGGTGTTCGGCACCATAGGCATCGGCCACGGCCACGGCCTGGTCGATGTCGCGCACCATCACGATGGCGCTCTGACGCCCCGTCAGTGACGTGCGAATCCGCTCGACATGTTTGGTGGCTTCCAGTTGCCTCTCGACCTCCGGGATCACCTTCTGGGCGAGCGCCACGGAGTCGGTGATGAGGACCGATGCTGCCAGGGGGTCGTGCTCGGCCTGGGAGATGATGTCGGCGGCCACATAGACCGGGTTCGCCGACTCATCAGCGATGATGGCGATCTCGGTGGGGCCCGCCTCGGAGTCGATACCAACGACTCCACGAAGTTGGCGTTTGGCGGCGACCACCCAGATGTTGCCGGGGCCGGTCACGAGCGAGACGGGCTCACACAGTTCAGGGACGCCGTACGCGAACATGGCCACGGCCTGGGCGCCGCCGACGGCATAGACCTCGTCGACTCCGAGCATGTGGCACAGCGCGAGGATGTTGGGGTGCGGCCAGCCGCCGAACTCCTTCTGGGGCGGGGAGGCGACGGCGATCTGGCGGACGCCGGCCACCTGCGCCGGGACCGTGTTCATGATGACGCTGGAGGCCAGGGGCGCGAGGCCGCCGGGAACGTACAACCCGACGCGGTCCACGGGGATGTTCCGCAGGCCGACGCGCGCGCCCTCGGCAAGGGTCGCGGGTTCCGGGTCGGCGTCGAGTTCCAGGGTCGTCGCCACGTGGCGACGACGGCGAATGCTTTCGGTGAACGCGTCGGCCAGCAGCGGGTCCAGCTCCTCGGCGCAACGCTGCAGCACCTCTGCCGGTACCCGGAACGACTCGGGGACGACACCGTCGAACCGCAAGGAGTAGTCGGTCAGTGCCTCGGCACCGCGGGCATGGACGTCGGCGCAGATCGGCCGGACCACCTCCAGGGCAGCCTCGACGTCGAATTCGGCGCGCGGCAGCTGGGAGCGGTAGTCGGAGGTGATCCCTGTCAGGTCAACGGTTCTCAACACAGTCAGGCAGTCTAGTTGCTCGCGCCAGAGGGACGGCCCGGACTGCCTGCGGTGGAACCGTGTTACGTTCCAGCGGTGAACCGCCGTTTCGAGGAGCTCGATGCCCAGGGGACGAGGCTCGGTCTGCTCACGCTGCGCCGCCGCTTCGACCCCGTCCTGCGAGCCGAGATCTACGAGGTGAAACTCGGCGACGAGTTCCTCATGTCCAGCGCCTTCACCGTGGCGGAGCGCGAACTCGCCCGTCTCGGGTTGGCGGCGACACCCGGGGACGGTCTTGACGTCCTGGTGGGCGGCCTGGGGTTGGGGTACACAGCCGTCGAGGCGCTCGCGGATGCCCGCCTCCGTTCCCTCACCGTCGTCGACGCGCTGGGAGAAGTCATCGGTTGGCACGAGCGGGGACTGCTCCCTGAGACGGCACTGACCTCGGACGCTCGCACCACCCTGGTGGAGGCGGACTTCTTCGCCCTGATGCGCGGCGACGCACCTCTGCGCGGGGACGTGGCCACGCAGTTCCACGCAATCCTGCTCGACGTCGACCACACGCCACGCCACTTCCTCCACCCGAGTCATGCCGACCTCTACACCGCGGAGGGGATCGGGAGGCTGCGGCGTCATCTCCACACCGACGGCGTGTTCGCCCTCTGGTCCGACGACCCCCCGGACAAGGACTTCATGGCGGCGCTGGAGGCCAACTTCTCCGCCCCGACCGCCGAGGTCATCACCTTCCCCAACGCGCTCACGCGGGGGGAATCGACGGCCACCGTCTACGTCGCCTCCGCCTAGTGGCGGGTGGGCGCCCCACACACCAGCACGCGGGAGACGGCCTCCAGCAGCAGGTCGATGTCGTCGTCGGTGGCCACCAGCGGCGGGGCGAATCGCAGCGTGGAGCCATGGGTCTCCTTCGCCAGCACCCCCTGCTCCATGAGCGCGACGCTCATCTGGCGTCCCGACATCCGGGACGGGTCGATGTCGACGCCCGCCCACGCGCCCCGGACCCTGACCCGCTCCAGGCCCCGCCCCAGCAACCCTGAGAGCCCGTCGGCGAGCTGGCGTCCGATCTCGTGCGAGCGTGCGTGGAAGTGGCCCTCTTCGAGCATCTCCACCACCTCGCTGCCGATGGCCGCAGCCAGGGGATTGCCCCCGAAGGTGGAGCCGTGCGACCCGGGCGTGATGATGCCGAGCACGTCGCGGTCGGCGGTGATCGCCGACACCGGGTACAGGCCGCCGCCCAGCGCCTTGCCCAGCACATAGATGTCCGGGACCACCTGCTCGTGGTCGCAGGCGAACGTGGAACCGGTGCGCCCCAGCCCCGACTGGATCTCGTCGGCCATCATGAGCACGTTGCGACTGGTGCAGAGCGTCCGCACACTTTGCAGGAAACCATGTGGGGGGATGATCACGCCGGCCTCCCCCTGCACCGGCTCGAGGAGCACCGCCACGACCGACTCGTCCATGGCTGCCTCCACCGCAGCGATGTCGCCGTAGGCAACGTTGACGAACCCCGGAGTGTAGGGGCCGTAGTTGCCCGATGCGACGGCGTCATCGGAGAAACTGATGATGGTGGTGGTCCGGCCATGGAAGTTCCCGTGCATCGTGATGATGGTGGCCCTGTTCTCTGGGACACCCTTCACCTCGTACCCCCACCGCCGACTCACCTTGATGGCGGTTTCGACGGCCTCGGCGCCCGTGTTCATCGGCAGCATCAGATCCTTGCCGGTCAGACGGGTCAGCGATTCGGCGAACCCACCGAGCTGGTCGTTGTGGAACGTCCGGCTCGTCAGCGTCAGCTTCTGCAACTGCTCAACGGCACGTGCCACGAGGCGCGGGTGGGCGTGGCCGAAGTTGAGGGCGGAGTACCCGGCCAGGCAGTCGAGGTAGCAGTGTCCCTCCACATCGGTCACCCATGCACCCGACCCGGATGTGATCACCACCGGCAGGGGGTCATAGTTGTGGGCCGCGAAACGCTCTGTGGCTTCGATGTGGGCGGCGGCGGTGTCGGTGAGGCCCCTCGCAATCGACTTCATCGACCCATGCAACGTGGGATTGTCCGAAATGTCCAGCGCGCCGCCGGGGACGGGTCTCAGTCGAGGGTCCCGGCGCCCTGCATCTGGTCATCCGGAGCCTCCGGGACACGGTGCTCGGGCCAGAAGGCGGCGAGCAGCATCACGGGGGTGATGGCGGTGAACGGCGCGACGAGAAGGGCGGCACGGGCGTGGAGCTGGAGGTTGACGGGCACGACGTCCCCGCTGACGGCCTGTGCGAGCAACTCGTCGAAGTTCTCGGGAGTCACGAGCAGCCCCACCTGCCACGCGAGCATGCCCGCAGCGCCCGCTCCCACGACTGCGAGGGCGCACACCCACCATCCGGAACGGTGGAACAACAGCCAACAGGCCACACCGATCCCCAGTCCCACGGCGGCCAACAGGACGCTGAACAGTGCGTCGGCGGCAAAGATGCCGGCCAGTCCGCGTTCGTTGAGCGAGGCACCCAGGTCGGCGGCCACCACGTAGCCGGGCCGGTACGCCGTCAGTGCCCAGACGACGCCTGCCACCACCCCTGCGCCGAGACACGACAGCAGGAAGATCGTCACTCGCCATCGCATCTCAGGGATCACCCGGCGCCAGGGTGGGGTGGCGTTCTCAGTCATGGGCTCCCAGCCTACCGACGCCGACGGCGGAGGGGCCGAGCACGGCCTTGAGATCCGCGAACAGGGGTGAACTGGGTGCCACGCGGAAGCCCTCGCCCAGTTTGAAGGTGGTGATCTTGTCACCGTTGCGCAACTGCAGGTGGACTTCGGCGGAGCCCGGGTAGCCCACCAGGATGTGCTTCAGGTTCGCGACGATACCGGGGGTGCAGCGCACGGCAGGCAGGGTGAGCACCACGGGTGGCGCGGCCCCGTCGAGGCTGATCTGGGGGGCGAAGAGGTCGACGGCCCGCATCCGCGCCCGGTCCTCGGAGGCCTCGACGACCCCGCGCACCGCCACGATCGTGTCCGGGGCCAGGTGCATGGCGACGGCATCATAGACGCGGGGAAAGATTGTCACCTCGATGGAGGAGGCCAGATCCTCCACCATGATCTGGGCGTAGAAGGCGCCCTTCTTGTTGACGCGGCGGTTGACGGAGGTGATGAGGCCACACACTGTGGTCTCCCCGCGATATCCGTCGATGGCGGCCACCGATGCCACCGAGTGGTTCCCGTTGGCGGCCAGGACGTGCTCCAGACCGTTCAACGGGTGGTCGGAGACATAGAGTCCGAGCATCTCCCGCTCGAACGCCAGCTTTGTGCGCCGGTCCCACTCGTCAACCTCGGGCACGACGGCACGCTCCATGCCCTCGTCGTCGCTCCCGCCACCAAGGCCCGCCCCGAACAGGTCGTCCTGACCATTCTCGGCGTTCTTCTTGACGTCGATGATGCCGTCGACGGCGCCCTCGTGGATGCTCAACAGGCCGCGGCGGGTATGCCCCATCTCGTCGAAGGCACCCGCCTTGATGAGGGACTCGATGACACGCTTGTTGCAGATCAGCAGCGGTGCCTTGTCGAGGAAGTCGTGGAAGTCCGTCGCCCGCTCCTGCGTGGCACGCTCCGCGGTCCACGCCGAGACCACCTTGTCGCCCACGTTGCGCACTGCGCCGAGACCGAACCGGATGTTGGTGCCCACGGGGGTGAATGCCAGCTCGGAGGAGTTGATGTCCGGCGGCAGCACCTGGATGCCCATGTGGCGGCACTCCGCCAGGTAGCCGGCCGACTTGTCCTTGTCATCGCGCACGGACTGCAGCAGGGCCGCCATGTACTCGGTGGGGAAGTTGGCCTTCAGGTAGGCCGTCCAGTACGACACCAGGCCGTAGGCAGCGGAGTGCGCCTTGTTGAAGGCGTAGTCCGCGAAGGGCACCAGCACGTCCCACAGCGTCTGGACGGACGCGGCGCTGAAGCCGCGCTCCAGCATGCCGGCCTTGAAGATCTCGAACTGCTGGACCAGTGCGTCGTGCTTCTTCTTGCCCATCACACGGCGGAGCTCGTCGGCGCCGCCGAGCGTGTAGCCGGCGAGCTGCTGCGCGATGGCCATGACCTGCTCCTGGTACACGATGAGGCCGTAGGTCTCCCCCAGGATCGGCTCCAGCGCCTCGGCGAGCTCCGGGTGGATGGGCTCCACCTCTTCGCGGCCCGTCTTGCGGCGTGCGTACTTGTTGTGGGAGTCAGCGCCCATCGGGCCGGGGCGGTACAGCGCGCCGACAGCGGAGATGTCCTCGAAGGTGTCCGGCTGCATGGAGCGCAGCAGGGCCCGCATCGGGCCTCCGTCGAGCTGGAAGACGCCGAGCGTGTCACCGCGGGCCAGCAGGTCGTAGGTCGGTTGGTCATCCAGCGGCAGGTTGTCGAGGTCGACGTCGATGTCGCGGTTCATCCTGATGCTTTTCACGGCGTCGTCGATGACCGTGAGGTTGCGCAGTCCCAGGAAGTCCATCTTGATGAGGCCCAGCGATTCGCAGCCGGGATAGTCGAACTGGGTGATGATGGCGCCGTCGGACTCACGCTTCATGATGGGAATGATGTCCAGCAGTGGCGTGGAACTCATGATGACGCCGGCGGCGTGCACGCCCCACTGCCGTTTCAGACCCTCGATGCCCTTGGCGGTGTCCAGGACGGTCCGCACGTCGGGGTCGGTGGCATACATCTCGCGGACCTCGGCGCCCTCCGAGTAGCGCTTGTTGGTCTCGTCGAACAGTTGGGGCAGCGTGATGCTCTTGCCCATGACGTCGGCGGGCAGTGCCTTGGTGATTCTCTCGCCCACGGCGAACGGCATGTCCAGCACACGGGAGGAGTCCTTGACGGCGGCCTTGGCCTTGATGCTGCCGTAGGTGACGATCTGGGCAACCTTGTCGTTGCCGTACTTCTCGGAGACATAGGTGATCACCTCGCCGCGACGACGATCATCGAAGTCGATGTCGAAGTCGGGCATGGAGACGCGCTCAGGGTTGAGGAAGCGCTCGAACAGCAGGCCATGAGCGATGGGGTCCAGATCGGTGATCCGCAGCGCGAAGGCGCAGATGGAACCTGCACCCGATCCGCGGCCGGGTCCCACACGGATCCCGTTCTCCTTGGCCCAGTTGATGAAGTCGGCCACCACCAGGAAGTACCCGGTGAAGCCCATGGACGCGATGATGCCGGTCTCGAAATCCGCACGGTCCTGCGCCTCCCCGGAGATGCCGTTCGGAAAGCGTCGTTCCAGGCCCCGCTGGACTTCCTTGTGGAACCAGGTGTCCTCGGTCTCCCCCGGCGGGCAGTCGAAGACGGGCATGAAGGTGCCCATGCCCTCGGTGAAGGATGTCTCGCAGCGCTCTCCAACCTCCAGCGTGTTGTCGCACGCCTCCGGGATCTCCCTGAACAGGGCCCGCATCTCGGCGGGTGACTTGAGGTAGTAGCCGCTGCCGTTGAACTTGAAGCGGTCCACCTGGGCCTTGCGGGACCCCGACGACACACACAACAGCGTGTCGTGGGCATCGGCGTCGTCGGCATGCACGTAGTGCAGGTCGTTGGTGGCCAGCAGCGGCAGCTTCAGGTCCTTGGCGAGACGCAGCAGGTCCGCACGGATGCGTTGCTCGATGGACAGCCCGTGGTCCATGACCTCGGCGTAGAAGTTGCCCTCACCAAAGATGTCGCGGAACTCGGCGGCGGCCGCCACGGCGTTGTCATACTGGCCCAGCCGCAGGAACGTCTGCACCTCACCGGAGGGGCAACCGGTGGTGCCGATGAGGCCCTTGCCGTACTGGTTGAGGAGTTCCCGATCGGCGCGCGGCTTGTAGAAGAAACCCTCCAGGGAGCTGCGGGAGCTCAGCCGGAACAGGTTGTGCATGCCGTCGGGGTTGGCCGCCAGCAGCGTCATGTGGGTGTAGGCGCCACGGGCGGACACGTCGTCGCCCGTGCCATCCCCAAACTGCACGCGCTTGCGTTCCGAGCGGTGCGTGCGGGGTGTCAGATACGCCTCCAGCCCGATGATGGGCTTGACGTTGTAGTCCTTCGAGGCCTTGTAGAACTCGTATGCGCCGAACAGGTTGCCGGGGTCGGTCATCGCGATCGCGGGCCTCCCCATGCGCTCGGCGCCCTCGAAGAGGTCCTTGATCCGGGCAGCACCGTCCAGCATCGAGAACTCGGTGTGGCAGTGCAGATGGACGAACGAATCCGACAACTCAGGGCTTCCCTTCACATGACGCGAACGAGGCCCCACCCTACCCCGGTGGGCCGACGGAATCGGCACCGACCTCAGTCGCTGTCTTGTCCGACTCCCAGTTCCATGGACACGTGCCGCAGCTTCTTGTCACGAGTCCACAGCAGTGCTCCTGGCGCGAGTCGTACTGCCGCGAGGAGGTGTGCGTCGACCAGGCTGAGCCCTTGCCCATAGAGGCCCCTGTCCTCGACCATGAACATCACTTCCTCGTGTGTGGCCACCGGGAGCTGTGGCAGAGCGCTGATCAGGCGCAGGATATTACCCCTGTCGCGCAGCGAGCCGAGCGCCAGTTCTCCAACCACCATCGGGTGCTGCGCCACTTGTGAGGCCTGCAGTGCATTTGCCAGCGCGCTGTCCGTGCGATGCAGATGGTCGATCCATACGGATGTATCGACGAGAATCACCGTTCTGCCCTGGACCGGGGGGCCGCTTTGGCCGTCGGGTCCGAGCCGCCCAGCAAACTCAGCCGCCGAGCGCTCTCCCGCTCCACCAGCGCCTCGAGACCCATCCGGAGTAGCGCCGACTTTTCGGTTCTGCCTGTGATCTCGGCCGCTTTGGCGAGCAGTTCTGCATCTAGTGTGACGGTTGTTCTCATCCCGGACCCCCTGCATCAAATCCTGCATCGATTGATGTCAATCATCGCCCCTTCTGAGACGTTCCACAATGACGAGTCGGCACGCACTAACGTTTCGCCCATAGAGGCGTCGCTCAATCGCACGGAAGATGTGGGTCGTGGAACTCCCAACTCGCAGCCCGGCAACCATCGGCGCCATCGCCGCTGCCCTCTTCGTCGTCGCAGGAGTGCTCGTGTGGGTCATCGCCTGGGGGTCTGGTCATCGCCGGCGTTGCCGTGGGATTCCGTTGGGGGCGCAGCGTCGGCAGGGTCGAGACGCGACCCGGTCAGGCTAGGGCACCGATCACCTGCACGGCGATGATCTTGGCGATGATGCCTACCGCGAACAGCGCCGCGTAGCCGGCGTCGATGCGCTCGTCGTTGACCCGCCCCGTGGCGAACGACAGGACGGCAGGTTGCCCGACATAGCCGGAGAAGCCACCGGCCGCACGCTGGGCACTGAGCCCGAGCAGCCGCGCACCACCCAGGAACACGAGCGCCGAGACCCCGACCACCACCACCGACAACACGCCGGCGCGGAGCCCTGTGGAGGTCACGGCCTGCTCCGCGAACATCGGTCCGGACGCCAGCCCCACTGTGGCGAGGAACAGCAGGAGACCCAACTGGCGGATGGTGAGATTCACTGACAGAGGCATGTTCCAGATCAGCGGTCCGCTGCGGTGCACTGCGCCGAGCACCATCCCCACCACGAGCGGACCCGCCGCCGGACCCAGGGAGAATTCCATGCCACCGGGCAGCTGGATCGTGACGGCACCGAGCAGCAGGCCCAGCACCATCCCGAGTCCGAGCGCCAGTGCGTCCGCCTCGGATATCCGCCGCTCGGAGTCGCCCAGGAACTTCGTGAGTGCCGCGAACTCGCCCTGGGGTGCCACGGTGAGGACGCGGTCGCCGAGCTGCAGCACGAGGTTGTCGCGGGCCAGCAGGTCCGTGTCCCCTCGCCGAACACGGGTCACCACTCCCCCGTAGCGGCTGGGCAGGTTGAGCTGGGCCACGGTGCGTCCCGCAATTGCCGGGGAGGAGACCACCAGCCGCTTGAAGTCGACCGCATATCGATCAGATGTAAGTTCCCGCTCCATCCGGTGTCCCAGGAACGACACAGCGTCCTCGACAGCATCGGGAGCGCCGATCACCAGCACCTGGTCCCCGGGTTGCAGGTCCTCGCCGGGCGCCAGGACGCGCGTATGTCCATCCCGGATGAGGTAGCTCATCTTGATCGTCTCGTCGATCCAGCCCGGCACCGCCCGCAGTAGCGATGCCCGCTCCACGTGCACGGATTCCGCCACCAGTCCGTCCGCGCTGGGCGGTGCTGAGTCCTTCGCACCGGGCCAACGTCGCTGCACGACCGCTCCCACCGCGATGATCGACAACACGACACCCACCGGGTAGCCAAGTGAGTACCCGATGGCGGCGTCCGGCCCCGTCGCTGCCGTGGCCGCGGCCAGCGCTGGGGTGGAGGTCAGTGCACCGGCGAGGACACCAGCGACCAACGGTGAACCCAGGCCGAGCGCGGCCCCGAGACCCACGGCCAGCACCGTGATGACCGCGATGACCGCAACGCCAAGTCCCATGACCGGCAACTGTTTGCGAAGGTCTGCGAAGAACGTCTCGCCTGCGGCGATCCCCACGGTGTAGACGAACAGGGCGAGCCCGAGGGAGGACACGACCCCCAGTCCCTCGCCGAGCGACGGCTCCAGTGCCCCGAGTGCCAGACCCACGAACAGCGCGCCCGCGGCACCGAAGCGCAGCGGACCGAAGGGGATGATGCCGACCGCGGCCCCCAGAGCCACGACGAGCAGGATCGTCAGCAGGGGTGAGGCAGTCAACAATTCGAGCACCACAAGGTCCTTTCCGATCCGGCCACCGCCGGCATTCAGCAGGCTACCCCCGGCGCCCACGGTCGGGTCACGCCAACAGCTGCCGAACCTCCGGGCCGATGGGGCGCGGGAGCTTCGAGCTGCCGGAGAGGAACTCGTCGACGCCCTGTGCGGCCGAGCGACCCTCCGCGATGGCCCACACGATCAACGACTGGCCGCGACCTGCGTCCCCGCAGGCGAAGACGCCGGGCACATTCGTGGCGAAGTGTTCATCGCGTGCGATGTTGCCACGACCGTCGAGTTCCACGCCCAGCTGCTCGGTGATGGTGCGCTCCGGACCGGAGAACCCCATGGCCAGCAGCACGAGCTGGGCCGGGATGTGCCTTTCGGTTCCTTCCACGGGGACGAATGTGCCCGCCTCGAACCTCACCTCCGTGAGGTCGAGGCCGGCGACGTTGCCGTCGGCGTCACCGACGAACCGGCTCGTGGAGACCGCATACATCCGGTCGCCGCCCTCCTCGTGTGCCGAGGTGACCTTGAACGTCATGGGGTAGGTGGGCCACGGCTGGGTCCCGGGCCGCACCTCCGGCGGCGTCGGCATGATCTCCAGCTGGGTGATGCTCCTGGCTTCCTGGCGGATGGAGGTGCCCAGACAGTCGGCACCGGTGTCGCCCCCACCGATGATCACGACGTCCAAGCCCCGGGCCGTGATCTGGTCGCTCATCTCCTGCCCGAGCACAGCCTTGTTGGACTGCGGCAGGAACTCCATGGCCTGGTGGATGCCCTGCAGATCCCTGCCCGGCACGGGCAGGTCCCGGGCAACGGTGGCACCGATGGCCAGCACGACGGCCTCGTAGCGCTCCAGCAACTCGGGGCCGGTGACGTCCTCGCCGATGGTGACCCCCGTGACGAACTGGGTGCCCTCCAACCCCATCTGCTTCAGGCGGCGGTCCAGCACCGCCTTCTCCATCTTGAACTCGGGGATGCCGTAGCGCAACAGCCCGCCGATGGCATCGGCGCGTTCGTGCACCACGACCGTGTGGCCGGCTCGCGTCAACTGCTGTGCGACAGCCAGCCCGGCGGGACCGGACCCGACCACCGCAACGGTCCTGTCCGTGTGCCATTCCGGCTGCTGCGACACCACGCGGGAGTCGTCCCACGCCTTGTCGATGATGGCCACCTCGACGTTCTTGATGGTGACGGGATCGCCGGAGATGCCCACCACGCAGGCGGTCTCGCACGGCGCGGGGCACAGACGGCCGGTGAACTCGGGAAAGTTGTTGGTGGCGTGCAGACGCTCCAGCGCAGGCTGCCACTCGTCCCGCCACACCAGGTCATTCCACTCGGGGATGAGATTCCCGAGAGGACAACCGGTGTGGCAGAACGGGATGCCGCAGTCCATGCAACGTCCCGCCTGCTTCGAGATGATCGGCAGCAGGGCCCGCCCGGGGGTTCCCGGATATACCTCTTTCCAGTCATGGACGCGCTCGTCCACGGGGCGTCGGGTGGCCACTTCGCGGGGAGTGGTCATGAATCCTTGTGGGTCAGGCATGAGCTGCCTCCATCATGAGCTGGGTGATCTGGGTGTCGGTGTGGCCATCCGCCTCGGCCCGGGCGCGGGCCTCCATGACTCGTGCCCACCCCCGGGGTTCGATCCGTGTGAAGCGTGCGGCCAGGACCCCGTCGTCGAGGTCAATGAGGCCTCCCGCGACGGTGGAGCCGGTCTCGGTGCGATGCTCGATAAGGAGTTCCCGCACACGGGCGACGTCTGCGGGTGTCATCGTGACGGCGTCCACGAACTCGGTGTTGACGCAGGACGGGTCCAAGTCCAGCACCCAGGCCAGGCCGCCTGACATGCCGGCGGCGAAGTTGCGGCCGGTGGGGCCCAGGACGAGGGCCTCGCCGCCGGTCATGTACTCGCATCCGTGGTCGCCGACGCCCTCGACGACGGCGGTGGCGCCGGAGTTGCGGACGCAGAACCGTTCGCCGGTGAGGCCTCGCAGGAACAGTTGGCCTGAGGTGGCCCCGTAGCCGATGACGTTGCCCGCCACCACCTGCTGCTCGGCGGCGAATCCGCTGGCGGGGTCCGGCGCGACGATGATGCGCCCGCCGGAGAGCCCCTTGCCGACGTAGTCGCACGCGTCGCCGACCACGCGCAGCGTGATGCCGCGGGGCAGGAAGGCGCCGAAGCTCTGGCCACCGGTGCCCGGCATGGTGAACTCGATGGTGCCGGGCGCGAGACCCAGCCCGCCAGTGCTCCTGGTGACCTCGTGACCGAGCATGGTGCCGACGCTCCTGTCGATGTTGCGGATGGCCACGGTGTGGCGCACGGCCTCCCCGCGTTCCAGCGCGGGTGCGGCCAGTGCCATGAGACGCATGTCCAGTTTCTCCGTCAGGCCGTGGTTCTGGGCCACGGTGTTGTGGAGCGGGTGGTCCACGTCGATGCGGGTCAGTATGGGTGCCAGGTCCAGGCCCTGGGTTTTCCAGTGCCGCACCGCCTGCGAGGAATCCAGGTAGTCCACGCGCCCGACGGCCTCCTGCAGGGTGCGAAATCCCAGGGATGCGAGGATTTCCCGCACTTCAGCCGCCATGAACTCGAAGAAGTTGATGACGTGCTGCGGTTCCCCGGTGAACTTGGCCCGGAGCTCGGGGTTCTGCGTGGCAACACCCACGGGGCAGGTGTCCTTGTGACACACCCGCATCATGATGCAGCCGGTTACCACGAGCGGCGCGGTGGCGAAGCCGAACTCCTCGGCGCCCAGCAGGGCGGCGACGATGACGTCGCGGCCAGTCTTGAGCTGGCCGTCGCACTGCACGACGATGCGGTCGCGCAGCCCGTTGAGCAGCAGTGTCTGCTGTGTCTCGGCCAACCCCAATTCCCATGGCCCGCCGGCATGCTTCAGCGAGGTCAGGGGTGCCGCCCCGGTGCCGCCGTCGTGTCCGGAGATCAGGACGACGTCAGCCTTTGCCTTGGAGACCCCGGCCGCAACCGTGCCGATGCCGATCTCGCTGACGAGCTTCACGTGGACACGTGCCGAGGGGTTGGCGCACTTGAGGTCATGGATGAGCTGTTTGAGGTCCTCGATGGAGTAGATGTCGTGGTGCGGTGGCGGCGAGATCAGGCCCACGCCGGGCGTCGAGTGGCGGGTCTTCGCCACCCACGGATACACCTTGGGGCCTGGCAACTGGCCGCCCTCCCCCGGCTTGGCGCCCTGGGCCATCTTGATCTGCAGGTCGGTGGCCCAGGTCAGGTACTCGCTGGTGACGCCGAACCGGCCCGAGGCCACCTGCTTGATGGCGGAGCGCCGCAGGTCGTCGTGCAGACGCTCGGGGTCCTCCCCGCCCTCACCCGTGTTGGAGCGGGCACCGAGGGTGTTCATGGCGATGGCCAGCGTCTCGTGGGCCTCCATGGAGATGGAGCCGTAGCTCATCGCCCCCGTGGAGAATCGCTTGACGATCTCGCTGACGGGCTCCACCTCGTCGATGTCGATGGCGCTTCGGCCGTCTTTGAACTTCAGCATGGAACGCAGGGTCATCAGGCGCTCCGAGTTGTCGTTGACCAGCGCGGTGTAGCGCTGGAACACGTCGTAGCGACCCGAGCGTGTGGCGTGCTGCAGGCGGAACACGGTCTCGGGATCGAACATGTGCGGCTCGCCCTCGCGACGCCACTGGTACTCCCCTCCGACGAGCAGGTCGCGGTGCGCCAGGGGGATGCCGTCGGACGGATAGGCATTCAGGTGCCGCAACCGGATCTCCTCGGCAATCTCTGGCAGGCCAATGCCCCCGAGCCGGCTGGTGGTGCCCGTGAAGTACGCGTCCACCAGGTCGTGGCCCAGGCCGAGCGCCTCGAACACCTGGGCACCGGTGTAGGAGATGACTGTGGAGATGCCCATCTTGCTCATGATCTTCAGCACGCCCTTGGACAGTGCCGTCGCGAGGTTGGCGATGGCCACCTCGGGCAGTACTTCCACATACATCCCGCGACGGGCCATGTCCTCGGCGCTCTCGAACGCCAGGTAGGGGTTCACGCCGGCCGCACCGTAGCCCAGCAGCAGTGCCACGTGGTGGACTTCGCGCACGTCGCCGGCCTCCACGACGATCCCCACCTGGGTGCGGGACTTCTCCCGGACCAGGTGGTGGTGGATCGCCGCTGTCAGGAGCAGCGACGGGATGGGCGCCAGCTGCGGCGTGGAATGGCGGTCCGAGAGCACGATGGCGCGGGCGCCGCCCCGAATGGCCGCGGACACCTCGTTGCAGAGCTCGTCGAGCCGGGTCTTGAGCGCACGTCCGCCGCCGGCCACCTTGTAGAGCCCGCGCACGACGTGCGTGGAGTAGCCGGGGACGGTGCCGTCGTTGAGCCGCACGATCTTGGCCAACTGCTCGGAATCGAGAACGGGACGGGCCATGGTGATGAGGTGGGCGGCCTCCGGGACCGGGTCCAGCAGGTTGCGCTCGGGCCCGATCTTGGTGGTCAGCGACGTGACCAGCTCTTCCCGGATGGCATCCAGCGGCGGGTTGGTGACCTGGGCGAACAGTTGGGAAAAGTAGTCGAACAGCAGGTGGGGGCGCTCGGAGAGCACCGCCAGCGGGGTGTCGGTGCCCATCGATCCGATGGGTTCGTACCCGTCGTTGGCCATGGGGGCCAGGATGAGACGCAGCTCCTCGTGGGTGTAGCCGAACACCTGCTGGCGACGGATCACCGAGGCATGACCGTGGACGATGTGCGCTCGTCCGGGAAGCTTGTCGAGCTGCACCCTGTTGGCTGTGACCCACTCGGCGTAGGGGTGCTCGGCAGCCAACTGGCGCTTGACTTCGTCGTCGCCCACGATGCGGTGCTGCTCCAGGTCCACCAGCAACATGCGGCCTGGCTGCAGGCGCCCCTTGGCGACGACGTCGCCGGGTGGGATGGGCAGGACGCCGGACTCCGAGGCGAACACCACCAGGCCGTCCGAGGTCTCCCAGTACCGGCCGGGGCGCAGACCGTTGCGGTCCAGGGTGGCGCCGATGATGGTGCCGTCGGTGAAGGTCATGCAGGCGGGGCCGTCCCACGGCTCCATGATCGCGGAGTGGTACTCGTAGAACGCGCGGCGGGTCGGGTCCATCGACGCGTTGCCCTCCCACGCCTCCGGGATCATCATCAGCATGGCGTGCGGCAGCGATCGGCCGCCGAGGTGCAGCAGCTCCAGCACCTCGTCGAAGGAGGCGGAGTCGGAGCCCTCAGGGGTGCAGATGGGGAAGAGTCTCGCCAGATTGCCGGGGATCCGGTCACTCATCAGCAGCGCCTCGCGTGCCCGCATCCAGTTCCGGTTGCCGCGCACGGTGTTGATCTCGCCGTTGTGGGCGATGAATCGGTAGGGGTGCGCCAGCTCCCAGGAGGGGAAGGTGTTGGTGGAGAACCGGGAGTGCACGAGCGCCATGGCGGACTCCATGGACTCGTGGCGGAGCTCGGGGAACACCTCATCGAGCTGGCTCGTGGTGAGCATGCCCTTGTAGACGAGCGTGCGGGAGCTCAGAGATGCGAAGTGCACGCCGGCCTCGTGCTGGGCGCGGCGACGCAGACCATAGGTGAGGCGGTCGAGGTCGAGGCCTGCCTCGCTGTTGCGCCCCGCCACGATGAGCTGCTCGAAGTGCGGCATGGCGGCCACGGAGATGGGCGACAACGTCGCGGTCTCCACCATGACCGTGCGCCACGTCAGCACGGTGAGGTCCTCTTGTTCCGCGATGTCCTCGATCTCCAGCTTGGTGGCGGCGCGGGAATCCGCATCGGCTGGCAGGAAGGCCAGACCGACGGCGTAGGCACCGGCTTCTGGCAGGCAGACGTCGACGGCTTCCCGCAGGAAACGGTCGGGCACCTGCAGGAGGATGCCCGCGCCGTCACCGGCTGCCTCGTCGGCGCCGGTGGCACCGCGGTGGTCGAGGTTGCGCAGCGCCTCGAGGCCCTGTTCGACGATCGAGTGACGGGCGATGCCATCAAGCTTGGCGACGAAGGCGATACCACACGCCTCGTGCTCATTGGCTGGGTCGTAGAGACCCACTTGCCCCGGCCGGTGTGTCACCTGCATGCTGTTCCTCCTCCATCCGCGGAGTACCACGACGGGCCTCCGCATTGAGAGAATATGCAGCAGTGAGACACCGGATTCACCGGATCCGGCCCTGTTTCACGATCGTAACTTCTGCGTCGCTGAACTGTTTCCCGGCTGGAACCGTCTCGACGGCGACGCCTCCGGCGACCCCCGGCACGGCTCAGTGCACCCGCCCACGAAATGGCTCGTCATTCCGCGGCATCCACAGTGCCCCGGTCACCAGGTGGTCGCTTGCCAGACCCGACAAAAGGTCATCGATCGCGCTCGGGGGCCGACGACGACGCCACATCGCCCACCAGTTGAACACCGGTGTGGGATCGGTGATGGGCACGCGGGCCAGCCGCATCCCGGGTGGGAGCACCATGGCGGCACCCACGAGCGTGGGTGGGACTGATCCGACACCGACCTGTTCGAGCCAGTGGTCGAAACCGAACGTCGCGCCTGCCTGGTCCACGGTGAGGCCAAATGTGTCCACGAACTCGTCCAGCAGGTCCGTCCACTCCGCGGGCGCGCTCGCCGTCGGGAACCACAGCGGCTCATCCGCCAGCTCGGCCGGCGAGACAGCGCCCCTGTCCAGGCGGTGTCCAACCGGCACGAGGAGTTGGATGGGCTCAGCCAGCACGGCGCGCCCCTGGATGTCGGAGGGCCACGGGGCTGGCAACTGGCCGGGCCGTCCCATCACGACATCCGCGCCACCGCGGCGCAGCACTTCCATGGCGTCGGTGGCGTCGTGCCTCATGACCGTCGACAGGCGCAGGTCCGGCCTCGACGTGGCGAGATTTCGGACCCGCGGCAGCATTGCCAGGTGTTCGTCCAGGACGTCCACTGTCAGGACGTCCGCTTGCGGGGCCCCGGCGGCTGCCACGGCGTCGATTGCGTCGACAGCCCTGCGTGCCTCGGGCAACAGGCGCAGGCCTGCCGGGGTCAGCTCGACGCTGCGGCGGTCCCTGTCGAACAGTTGGACCCCCAGCAGTGCCTCGAGCCGGGCGATGCGCTTGGACAGTCCCTGTTGGCTGATGAACAGCCCCTCGGCGGCCCGACCGAAATGCAGCTCGTCAGCGAGAGCGACGAACGCACGCAGCAGGGAGCTGTCCATGTCCATGCCCTCATCGTCGCCCACGACCCCCGGTTGTCAATGACTATCCAGTGGCTGTTGGACCCTGATGGGCCAACAACCCTTCAATGGATGCATGAACCAGCATGAGGATGAAACCACATCCATCTCGGACGTGCGCATGGCGGAGAACGAGCGCGAGCAGTGCGCTGACGTCCTTGCCGAGTCGTTCGCCCTCGGGCGCCTGACCAAGAGCGAGTTCGACGCCCGCCTCGCCACGGTGCTGACCGCACGCACCCGGAAAGAGGCGGATGCCGCCCTGGCGGGGCTTCCATCCGACGAAACCTCCGTCGCGACCCTGCGCTTCGCGCCACCTGAGCGGCACTCTGAAGATCCGGCCCCCGGACACCCGCTGAGCCAGCCGCAAGAGGGATGGGGGCGGTGGGCGCTGACGGGGGTGTTCTGCCTGGTGATCTGGGCTGCCACCTCGCTGGCCCAGGCCATGCCGCTGTATTTCTGGCCCGCGTGGGTCATCGGTCCTTGGGGTCTCGTGCTGCTGGTCGGGCACTGGTCGGGCTCCCCAGAGTGCTTCACTGCCGGGCACCTGCGGGTCATGGGCGTCGTCCATGGCTCACGCGAACGGCGCGAACAATGAGCGTCACCAGCCATCTCGCGCGCGGTGGTGCCGTCTTCACTTGCGCGAGCATCGCTGCGCTCGTTTTGGGCTCCCAACTCGCTCCATGGCAACCACCGGGCGAGCTTTCCCCGACCAGACTCGTACCACGTCATTCGGGTGACAAACTACCTCGCCGATTTCGTTCATATGTTCAGGCGTCACTGGAAATGGCCGAGTAGCCCCGCACTAGTCCAATTTCATGGACAACGCCGTTCAAGGAGGGGCACCACGAACCGCATCACCAGCGGGACGAACATCAGAAGAAACATGAACGCGTAGTTCAGCGATGGCAGCGCGAGGGCGCCGCCAAGAGCAGTCCGTACAACAGGGAGAGTGCGATACCGAGCGCCTCCTGCGCGGTGCCCGGGCCCTCCTGACCGGGCAACCACAGATCCGGTCTCCGGCGAATGACACGGCAACTGAGCAGCCCCAACACAGCCGCCACGAACATTGGACCGATGTACATCAGGATCTGTGGACGGTCCACGGGCATGTCGGACCCGAGCATCGCCGTGGCAACGGGCAGCCACACAATCATCAGCAGCCACGCAACGTTCAGCCACATGAGGCTGGATGTCATCCTCCCCACCCGCTCATAGTTCCCGTGGTGCGCCATCCAGAATGTGGAGATGATGACGAAGCTGAGGATGAGGCTGTAGATCTGGCCGGTGTTCGTGCTCCACCACTGGCCGGCGCTCATGTGTGCCGCACTCGCGGTTGACACGCTTTCCAACAGGGGAAGGATCAGCAGGGTGATGGCGATGGCCACGACTGCGTCGCTGAAGAAGATGGCTCGCTCCGACGAGACGGTCCGGCTTCTTTCCCGCCCGCTCGCCTCGTTCCCCCTCAGCGATGCCCACAAGCTGAGCCTACGCCCGGGATCGCCGCCCGAACCCGTCTTGGGTGTTGGGGTCCCGTTGGTACTCGAACACAAACCCAACAGTCAGCGCCCAAGCTTCGCCAATACCTTGGTCAACCGGTCCGCATCGGGGTCGGCCTCGGCCCCCGGCTTGCAGATGCCCTCCATGTAGTCCCGCTGGGTCTCGATGACATGACCGATCACGTCGCGGGCGCTCCAGCTTTCGCAGGGCGACGGGTCCGACCAGCGGTCGGCCAGGACTGCGTCGAGGACGACCTCAAATGGTGTGTCTGCCTCGTTGTACTTGCGCAGTGTGGTGTTCATGGTCGAGACGTTAGTCGGTACGACAGGATGGGAATTGATGAAAACCGACAACAGCGACAACATCCCCGGCGGTGCCGTGGACGACATCGAGCGCGCCCACCTCCAGGAACCGGGCGATGCTTCACACGAGATGTTTCGCTACGACGCGCCGGTGGAGTTCTCTGGCTTCCTACGCCGGTTCTGGATCCCCGTCTGGTCGCTGCCCGCAGGCCGGACGGCCCCACAAAAGGTCCTGCAGTACCCGGTGTGCCTCCTTGTCGTGGCCAATGACTAGGCACGCTTCTACGGCGTCACCTCCGGTTTGTCGACCACCACTCTCGCCGGGGACGGTTGGGCGGTCGGCGTCATGTGTGAACCGGCCACCGGGTTCCTCCTGGCCGGTGAATCGATCGACCTCCACACGGATCGCCACGTCGACCTCTTCGAGGTGCTCGGTGGAGACGGGGACGTACTCGTCGGGCGGGTGCGCTCCGCAATGGCGGAGGAGCCGCGGTCGATCGACGCACACCGCGCGGCGATGCGCGCCTACTCGGACGTGCTCCGTCGCTTCCTGCCGGTGGATGCCGAGGGTGAGTTGGTGAACCGGATCGTCGCCTTCGTCGAGACCCACGGCGACGTGACCCGCGTGGCGCAGATCTGTGAGGCTTTCGGCATTTCAGAGCGCTCGCTACAGCGGCTCGTCCACCGTCGGTTGGGCCTGGCGCCCAAATGGCTGATTCAGCGTCGGCGTCTGCACGATGCCGTCGCCCACCTGCGAGCTCGCTCGACGAGCCTGGCCCAGGTCGCAGGCGGCTTCGACGGTGGGTTCAGTCACGAGGAATAGTATGCCGGGACGGGCCCGTTCAAACAGCCCAATGGGCCACGACGGCCTCGAGGTGCTCCTCGTAGAGGGCGTCGAGTTTGGCGCGCGGGCTGTGCGACCACTGCGCGATTTCGAGACTCACGAACCCGTGCACGCTGGCCCAGATGCTGACAGCCACCACGATGGGGTCACGCATCTGGAGGACGCCTGTCGCCGCTCCGCGCTCGATGACATCGACCATCGGCTGCATGCCGCTCATTGGCGAGTCCGGCACCCGGTCCTGACACTCGTCCGTGGAGGCAATGACCAGTCGGTCGCCGAACATCACCGCGTACAGCGAGGGATGGGCGAGCGCCCATCGGCGGTAGGCCCGCCCTAACTCCAGGAGTTCAGCAACGGCGTCCACGGTGGCCGGCACGTCTCCCTGTGCGGCGGTGAAGCTTCGCACCGCCTCGGCCATGACCGCGGACAGCAGGCCATCCCGGCTGCCGAAGAGCGCGTAGACGGCATTGGTGGAGGTCTGTGCAGAGGCTGCCAGTGCCCGCAACGAAACGGTCTCCACACCACCCGCAGCAACGGCCTGCGCCGTCGACTCCATCAGCCGATCTCGCAGCTTCTCATCGTAGATTCTTGGTCTCGCCACTTGACGAAGGCTATACGAAAGAGTTAAATAACATTGTCATTTAACTACGGAGGGCATCATGCCGAAGGTTCATCCAGGCCGGTGGACGGCCGAGCACGACGGGGACATCACCGTGTTTCTGATCGGGATGCGGATCAACAAACTGCACCGGCCCGACCGGTGGATCCCGGTCTTCACGGCCATGCCACGCATGCTGATCCACCTGTCCCGCAACCCCGACGCCGGGCTGCTCGGCTTCGCCAACTGGTTCGGCCGCACGACGCTCCTGCTGAGCTACTGGCGGAGCCCCGAGGACCTCCAGAGGTTCGCCAGCGACGCGGACGCGCCCCACCTGAAGGCCTGGCGCAACTTTCGGTCCCGGGTGGGTGATGACGGCGACGTGGGCATCTGGCACGAGACGTACGTGGTCAAGCCAAACGCCAGGGAGGCCGTGTATGGCAACATGCCCCGATTCGGTCTGGCTGCAGCGACGACGCACATCCGGGTCGATACGGGCCAGCGGACTGCCAAGCAACGCATGAACGCCGGCCTGTGAGCGGCCACACCGCGTTCGTGATCTCCACAGGAGGGCCTCCGTAGGGGCGAATGGTCTGATGCGCACCTCCTGGATTGACGCACTCGGCGAACCGTCCGTGATCCACTACGGCGAACTGCGCGATCCGTCGCCCGGCGCCGGGCAGGTGCTGGTGAGGGTCGAGGCGGTGGCGGTGGACGCGGTGGACACCCTCCTGCGCTCCGGGAAGTGGGAGCCACCGCTCACGTTCCCGTCACGGTTGGCCGGGACCTGGTGGGAACCGTCGCTGAGCTGGGGCGCGGGGTCGCGGACATGGAGCCGGGCGAGCGGGTGTGGACCAACTCCGCTGGTTTCGGCGCCCGCCTCCAGCCCCCCGAGAGAGTCGCCGTGGTGGGTGCGAACGGGGCGGTGGGCATGTGCATGGTGCAGGCCGCCGCGCTGCGTGGTGCCGAGGTCATCGCCGTGGTCAGGCACGTGGGGGCGACCCATCGGCTGCTGGAGTTGGGCGCCAGGGATGTGATCGTTGCGGAGGCGGCGGACGCCGTCGAAGCACCTCCCGCGTGGACGTCTTCGTCGACACCACCGGTCACGCCAACCTGTCCGGCATACCGGAGCACCTCAACCCCCGCGGCCGTGCCGTCGTCATGGCCGGGCGTGGCGACGCACTTCTGGATCTGTGGCGGCTCCAGGTCCGCGAGATCGAGGTCCTCGGGTTCGTCATGAGCGCCATGACCACCGGTGAGCTCGCATCCGCAGCGGAGTGGATCAACGGGACCCACCCCGAGCACCCCCTGACCGTCGACGTCCGCGACGTACTCGGCTTCCATGAGGCGGCCCGCGCACATACTCTCATTGAGACCGGGCAACTCCGTCACACATTCAACGGCACCGTCGGTCGCCTCGTCCTGTGTCCCACAAGCGACACTTCTGACACCCGGGGCACCCGGAGAATTGATGGGCAGAACTCATGAGTGCAGCGAGCAAATTGTTTCGTCGCGGCGAGCTGAACGCGCTGCTGTTCGCGGTCGTGTGGTCGAGCGCCCTGGTGGTGGCGGCGTTCTACACACCGATCTACCAGGGGGAGATCGAGGACTCCACGGGGGCCGTGCAACAGACGAACGCCACGCTCGTCGATGTCAACGGCGCCTACGGTGCTCTGATCGCCGCGATGCCGCTGATCCTGAGCCTTGCCACCACGTTGGCCCTCTGGCTGCGCGGTCAACGCCACGCTGGCCCCATGGCCTGGGCGCTGACCATCTTGTGCGCGGCGCTCAGTCTGGTCACCATCATGACGATCGGCATCTTCGCCCTCCCCGTCGTGGGCTGCCTGATCTATGCCTGCGCAGTGCATGGACGTCCCCGCAGGGAACGGTCCGGGTTCAAATTCCACTTCCCCCTGTTCTCACGGAATGACTCCCGACACGGCCGCAACGACTGAACCGATCGCACGGAATCGTGACCGAGAGACCCACTCCCGGTGGACGGGCATCGCCGAAGCTGACCCGCTGTAACCTCGATCACAGGGGCATCGAGTGCGACGTGTGCATCGCCGGAGGCGGTCCGGCGGGGATGATGCTGGGGCTGTTCCTGGCACGCGAAGGCATCGACGTGGTGGTGCTGGAGAAGCACGCCGACTTCCTCCGCGACTTCCTCGACGACACGGTGCACCCGTCCACCCTGGATGTCCTCGACGAACTCGGTCTGCAGGACAAGCTGTCCCGGTTGCCTCATCGCGACGTCTCGAGAGTGCAGGTGTCGTTCGTCGACGGGACGTACCCGATCGCGGACTTCAACCGGCTGCCGCTGGCCCACCCCTACATCCGGTTCATGCCGCAATGGCACTTCCTCAACGTGCTCGCGGAGGCCGCCGAGGAGTTGCCGACGTTCCGGCTGCTGCGCCGACACGAGGTCACCGACGTCCTTCGGCACGGCGACGCCGTCGTCGGGGTGGTGGCGGACAGCCCCGGCGGGCCCGTGCATGTCAGGGCCGGCTTGATGGTGGCCGCTGACGGGCGCGGATCCGTCATCCAGAGGCGCACGAGACTGGCTGTTCGGCGTTTCGCCGCGCCCATGGACGTCCTGTGGTTCCGGGTGGGCCGCGAGGCAGCCGACGGTGAGGGGCTGGACATGCACGTCGGCACCGGACGGCTGGTGTTGGCGATCGATCGGGGCGACTACTGGCAGGTCGCCTACGTGGTGCACAAGGGCACGGATGGCGTGCTGCGGGCCGGGGATGTCGACGAGCTGCGGCGCTCGATGACCGAACTCGTCCCGGCGCTGGGTCGGCGCATGTCCGAGATCCGTGGTTGGGATGACGTGAAGATCCTGACTGTGCAGCTGGATCGGCTGGACCGCTGGCACGCTCCCGGGGTGCTCTGCATCGGTGACGCCGCCCATGCGATGTCCCCGGTCGGCGGTGTGGGCATCAACCTCGCAGTCCAGGATGCGGTGGCCGCCGCTCGGATCCTCACCCGTCGACTGCGCATCGGCCCCCTCGACACGATAACCCTGGTCGCGGTCCAGCGACGTCGTCGGCTGCCGACGGTGGCCACCCAGCTGGGGCAGCGCGCCGCCCATCGACTCCTGGTCGAACCAGCCCTGCGGACCAACGAACCCGTTCCGGCCCCTGCTGCAGTGAAGTTGCTGGCGCGTCTACCGGTGGTGCAGCGCCTCATCGCCCGCATGGTGGGCGTCGGCCTCCGTCCCGAACATGTGGCACCCATGATCCAGTAGGCGGCGGGATGCTCCAGAGGCGTCATCGTGGCTGGCATCGCGATTCCGCACGCCACTTGTCGTGACCAGCTCCTCAGGTTTCCTCCCGGAATTGTTCGGCGGCCTCGATCCGGAAGTCCAGACCGTGTCCCGGCCGGTCCGGGGACAGGGGCAACTGGCCGTCGATGGGGTCCATGGTGCCGTCGAAGAGCATCCGTTCAATACGGACGTGGTCGTGGAAGTACTCGAGGTGCCGCAGGTTGGGCACCGCGGCCAGCACCGACGCGTGGAGGTACGGGGCGCAGTGGCCCGAGACGTCGAGTTGTGTGGCGGCGGCCAGTGCCGCGATGCGCAGCAGTTCAGTCACTCCCCCGCACCGTGTGACGTCCACCTGCACACAGTCGAGCGCATCGGCGCCCAGCATGGTGTTGAAATAGTTGAGGCTGTCGCCGTACTCCCCCGCTGCGGTGTCGGACAGGGTGTGTCGGCGCACGTGCCGCAGCCCGGCGAGGTTGTCACTGGAGACCGGCTCCTCGAACCACCGGACGTTTAGTTCATCCAGTGCGCGGCCCACCCGCACCGCCTGGCCGACCGTGTAGCCGCCGTTGGCGTCGACGAACAACTCCACGTCTGGACCCACGACGTCGCGGGCCTGCCGAGCGCGGTCGAGGTCGCGGGCCTCCCGCTGGCCCCATGACTCGCCGATCTTGATCTTCACCGCAGTCATGCCGTCGTCGTGGATCCAGCCTGTGAGCTGATCGACGAGTTGCTCGTGGTCGTAGGTGGTGAAGCCGCCGGAGCCGTAGAGCGGGACGCTCGTGCGCGAACTGCCCAGGAGGGTGTGCAGCGGCACGCCCAACAGCCGCGCACGCAGATCCCACAGCGCCGTGTCGACGGCGGACAGGGCCATGCCACCGAGGCCCGTGCGGCCGATGTTGCGCAGTGCCCGCACCATCGCGCTCCAGGTCGAGGTGGTCGCCAGCGCATCTGATCCGCGAACAACGGGCACCAGCACGTCACGGATGAGCGGGGCGGCAGCAGCCGCCGTGTAGGTCCAGCCGGTACCCACCACGCCGTCGGTGAAGACCTGCACCACGACCATGGTGGTGCTGTCCCACGTGAGGGTGCCGTCGCCCTCCGGGGCGTCGGTCTTGATGGTGTAGGCGGTCGCCGACACCTCGTCGACGATCGACTCATGCCTCGCCATGTCGCCCTACCTTCTCGTTGCGTGCTTGTTCTCGGTGCGATCCAGGCCGGAGGCCAAGAGCTCTGCCAGGTGCATGGCGGTGCGCCCGGTGTCGCACTGCTCGATCTGGGTGCGGCAGCTGAACCCGTCGGCGAGCACGACGGTGTCGGCGTCGGCGTCGCGGACGCGGGGCAGCAGTACTCGCTCACCGGCAGCGCGGGAGACCTCGTAGTGGCCGTCCTCGAACCCGAAGTTGCCGGCCAGTCCGCAACATCCGGAGGCGAGCTGCTCGGCGTCGATGCCCGCCGACTTCATGAGTTCCTTGTCCGGGTCGTTGCCCATGATGGCGTGCTGGTGGCAGTGCGTCTGCACGATGGCGTTCACGTCGAGCTGCGGCGGTTTCCATTCCGGGGCACGCTCGGCCAGGAGTTCTGCCAGTGTCCTGGTCTGCAGGGAGAGGCGTCGCATGTCCTCGTCCCCCGGCAGCAGGTCCACACCGTCGGAGCGGAACACGGCGGTGCAGGACGGCTCCAGCCCCACCACCGGCACTCCTGCTCGGATGTCGTTGCGCAGCACGTCGAGCGTGCGGGAAAGCACCTTCTTGGCGACGTTCAACTGACCGGTGGAGACCCACGTCAGGCCGCAGCACACGGGCTGCGTGGGAACCCGGACCTCGAAGCCAGCATCTTCCAGCACCGCGACGGCCGACTTGGCCACCTGGGGGTGGAACGCATTGGAGAACGTGTCGGGCCACAGGATGACGGGACCGTTGGGGGCAGCGCTGCCCCGACCGTGGGCTGGCGTGCGCCGCCTCTTCCACATTGACACGAACGTCCTGGGCGCGAACTTCGGGATGTCCCGCTCCTCCGCTATGCCTCCCACCTTCTTCAGGAGCGGCGCCAACCCGGACTGTGTGACGACGTTGACGAGCCATGGTGCAACCGCCGCCACCCACGCCAGGACGGGTAGCCAGCCCATCGAGTAGTGGGACAGCGGTCGGAGTCGCCCCTTGTAGTGGTGGTGCAGGAACTCCGCCTTGTAGGTGGCCATGTCCACGTTGACGGGGCAGTCGGACTTGCAGCCCTTGCAGGACAGGCAGAGGTCCAGCGCGTCCCGGACCTCCGTCGAGCGCCAGCCGTCCTTGATGCTGGTGCCGCGGATCATCTCGAACAACAGCCGGGCCCGGCCGCGGGTGGAGTGCTCCTCCTCGCGGGTGACCATGTATGACGGGCACATGACGGAATCGTCGCTGACGGCGTTGCGGCAGTTGCCCACCCCCACACAGCGCAGCGCGGCGCTGGAGAACAGGTTGTCGTCCTTCGGGTAGGCGAAGATCGTCAGCGGCTCGCGGTGGTGGTAGTCGGGACCGAGCCGCAAGTGGGAATCCAGTGGGTTGGGGTGGACCACCTTGCCGGGGTTCATCAGGTTGTCCGGGTCGAAGAGGTGTTTCACAACGTCGAACAGGCCGATGACCTCCTGCCCGAACATCTTCACCAGCAACTCGGCCCGTGCCTGCCCGTCGCCGTGCTCGCCGGACAGGGAGCCTCCGTAGGAGACCACGAGGTCGGCAGCCTTGTCCATGAAGGCGCGGAACCTGGCCACGCCGTCGACTGTCATCAACTCGAACGGGATGCGGGTGTGGATGCAGGCCTGACCGAAGTGGCCGTACAGCGAGGCCTCGTCCGTGTTCAGACCGAACTTGTCCTGCAGTCTCCGGAAGTCGCGGAGGTAGTCGCCCAACTGGTCCGGTGAGACGGCGGCGTCCTCCCAGCCCGGCCAGGTGCGGTGCTCCCCGCGTGGGTGCGACGACGCACCCAGACCGGCCTCGCGCAACTCGATGAGCTCATGCTCCTTCTGTGGGTCGTCGAAGAAGGCGGTGTGGGGCCCGTCGTCGGACTTCTTGACCTCCTCCATGAGGTCATGGGCCGGCTTGTCGGCGGCATCCTGGGTGTCAGCACTGAACTGGATGGTCAACCAACCGCTGCCTCGCGGCAGTTCATCGGCGGCCTTGCCTGCCAGGCCAGCGCGCTTCTCCATCTGCAGCAACCGGTCATCCATGCCTTCCAGCAGCCATGGGTCGTGCTTCAGGATGGTCGGAACTGCGTCGCCTGCGTCGGCGATCGTGGGATAGCCCAGCACGACCATGCTGTGGAACCTGGGTTTCGGCACGAGTTTCAGCTTCGCGTGCAGCACGGTGATGAGGGTCCCCTCGGAACCCACCAGCGCCTGGGCAACGTTGAAACCGTTCTCCGGGAGGAGCGAGTCGAGGTTGTAGCCGGACACGCGGCGCGGGATCTGCGGATATCTCTCGCGGATCAGCGGGGCATTGTCGTCCCGAAGCTTTCGCAACCCCTGGTAGATCTCCGCCCGACGCCCTCCTTGGGCAACGATTTCCTCGTACTCCTCGTCGCTGGTGTGCCCCACCCACATCCGCAGACCGTCCTGCGTCAGCACCTCGAGCGCCTCGATGTTGTCAACGGTCTTACCGTACGCCTGCGCCGTGGAACCGCAGGAGTTGTTGCCGATCATCCCGCCCAGGGTGCAGGAGCGGTGGGTCGACGGTTTCGGTCCGTACATCAGGCCATCGTCGGCCAGGTGACGATTGAGCTCGTCGAGCGCGATGCCGGGCTGCACGATGCAGGTGCGGGCTCCCACGTCCACCGAGACGAGGAGGTGGCAGTACTTGGTCCAGTCGAGGACGACCGCCTCGTTGGTGGTCTGTCCGGCCAAACTGGTGCCGCCACCGCGCGAGAGGATGGGTGCTCTCCGCCTCGCGCACACGGCAATGGCAGCGACCGCATCGTCGATGTCCTTCGGTGCGACGACAGCGATGGGCACCTGACGATAGTTGGAGGAGTCCATGGCGTAGGCGGCCCGGCTGCCGACGTCGAACCTCACCTCACCCCGTACCTCGCGGCGGAGATCCACCTGCAGGAGTGGGTCAAAGGCGACTGTCCCGGTCATTGGTTCTCCTCGACATACCAACGTGAGTCATGGTTCGTCCCCCACTCTTTCACCCAGTACGACGAATATCGATGTATCGCAGAAAGTGCCGCAGAGAATCTGTGTCATCCACAGACGCCTGCCCCCATCACGGTGCATGATCGATGAGGTCCGGCAATCAAACTTCGGAGGTTCACCATGGGACGACTGGTCGCTATCACGGGCGCAAGCGGAGGTATTGGCCGCGCCTGCGTCAGGGAGTTCGCCCGCCGCGGCGATCGTGTGGCATTACTGGCCCGTGGCGAGAAGGGGCTGGCGGCCGCGGAGGCGGAAGCCCGCGAGTTCGGTGTGGAGGCGATGTCCGTGCCGACCGACATGGCTGACCCGGATGCGGTGGCGGCTGCCGTCGAAAAGATCGAGGACACCATGGGCCCCATCGACGTGTGGGTCAACGTCGCCTTCACGTCCATCTTCTCCCGTTTCGAGCACATCAAACCCGAGGAGTACAAGCGGGTGACCGACGTCAGCTATCTGGGCTACGTCTACGCCACCATGGCGGTTCTGCCCCGGATGAAGGCGCGTGGGCACGGCACGATAGTGCACTGCGGCTCAGCCCTCGCATACCGCGGGATTCCTCTGCAGACGGCCTACTGCGGAGCCAAGCACGCCCTCCAGGGATTCCATGAGGCCCTGCGCTGCGAGCTCATGCACGAAGGCAGCAACGTGCACGTGACCATGCCGCAGATGCCCGCCGTGAACACCCCGCAGTTCCTGTGGGTGCGCTCCCGGTTGCCCCAGCAGGCACAGCCCGTGCCCCCCATCTACCAGCCGGAGGTGGCGGCCCGGGCGATCGCCTTCGCTGCCGACCACCCGAAGCGGCGCGAGTACTGGGTGGGTGCCAGCACCGTGGCAACCCTCATGGGCAACGCGGTTGCACCGGGACTGTTGGACTGGTATCTCTCCAAGACCGGGTTCTCCTCGCAACAGACGGGCGACCCGAAGCCTGAGGACCAGGCGGACAACCTCTTCGAACCGGCTGATGGCGAGGACGGAAGGGACTTCGGTGCCCGCGGGGCGTTCACCGACCGCGCGAAGTCCCGCAGCCTCCAGCAGTGGGTCGCGCACCGCTACCCGCAGTTGGCCGCCGCCGGGGGTGCACTCGCCGTGGCGGGTGGGGCCCTCGCCCTGGCGCTGGCACGCAGATGACGCTCGCACGAGGACCGGCCACCACTGCGTGGCAACTCACCGGGGTGGCGACCATGGCGTGGGGTGCGGCGCTGCTGTACTGCGGTAACGGACTGTGGTCGAAGATCACGAACACGGCACCCGATGAACTTGAGGTCCTGGCCATGCGCGCACTGGGGATCCGGCATCTCACCCAAGGGCTGTTTGAGGTTCTCCTCCCGGGGCGACTCCCCCGCGGGGTTGTGGCCGTCGACCTGCTCCATGCCGCCAGCATGCTGCCGCTGGCCCTGGCTGATTCGCCGCGCCGCCGACCGGTCCTCGTCAGCGCAACCGTGGCCGCCGCCAGCGCCGTGATTCTGGGAATCCTCCATCGCGAAGGAGCAGGGCGGGCGTCATGAAGGATCAGCCGGTGATTGATCTGGACCAGGCGTACCCGCCGCAGTCGCTCCGGGACTACGCGTTGCTTGCCGACGGCTACCGGGGCGCCCTCATCGGTCCGCGCGGTGACGTGTCGTGGCTCTGCGCTCCCCGCTGGGATTCGCCCGCCATGTTTTCCCAACTCATCGGTGGGCGCGGTACGTTCGCCATCACCCCCGTGGACACTTTCGTGTGGGGTGGCTACTACGAGCCGGGCTCACTCGTCTGGGTCAGTCGGTGGACCACCTCCGACTGCCACGTGCAGTGCCACGAGGCCCTGGCAGTCCCTTCGGATCCCCGCAGGCTCGTGTTGTTGCGACACCTCCAGGCGGGTGGGCAGCCGTCGTCCATGGACGTGACTCTCGACATCTGCGCCGAGTTCGGCAGCAAAGGATCCTCCGGTCGTCGTGACGATTCCGGCGCGTGGGTGTTCAAGGCAGGCGACCTTCACTGCCGGCTGACCGGCGCCGGTGATGGAAATCTGAACTCGGAGGGCGTGCTGTGTCTGCGCCTCGAACTGTCCCCGGAGCAGGAACACGACCTGGTGCTCGAGGTGAGCGACCAGCCGCTCGATCGACAGCCCGCAGTGGACGCCGATGCGGCGTGGTCGGCCACGCGAAACCACTGGGCCGAGGCCGTTCCGGAGTTCGGGAAGTCCGCTGCGCCGCGGGACTCGCGGCAGGCCTACGCCGTCCTGCGCGGCATGACGGCGCCCGGGGGCGGCATGGTGGCAGCCGCCACCCTTGGCCTCCCCGAGCGGGCAAACGCGGGCAAGAACTACGACTACAGATACGTCTGGCTGCGCGACCAGGCGTACGCCGGGATCGCAGCGGGCGTCAACGAGCCCCTTCCGCTGCTCGACGAGGCCGTCGCGTTCAGCACCGCGAGGGTGCTGGAACACGGTGACAAGCTGGCCCCGGCGTACAGGATCGACGGGTCGTCCGCGCCACATGAAACGCAACTCGACCTGCCCGGCTACCCGGGCGGCACCCCCATCGTCGGTAACTGGGTACGCGGCCAGTTCCAGTTGGATGCGATGGGCGAACTGTTGCAGTTGTATGCCACCTCCGCTGGCCACGACCACCTCACGAGCGACGACCACACCGCCATCACGTCGCTGATCTCCACCATCGACTCCCGATGGAGCGAGACCGAAGCCGGCATCTGGGAACTGGAGAACCGGTGGTGGACGCATTCACGCCTGGCGTGCATCGCAGGGCTGCGCGCCATCGCGGTCCACGCGCCCACGTCAGATGCCGGGAGAGCACTCACCCTGGCCGACGCCATCCTCGCGGAGACCTCCAAGCGCTGTCTGAACTCTGATGGGGCGTGGCAGCAGACACCCGACATGGACAAGCCGGACGCCGCCCTCCTGATCCCGGTGGTGCGTGGCGCACTCCCCCCCGACGACCCACGCAGCAGGGCCACCCTGGCCGCCGTGATGCGCGATCTCACGGCTGACGGCTACGTCTACAGGTTCAGGGCCGACGACCGCCCTCTCGGCGAGGCCGAAGGGGCATTCCTGATGTGCAGCTTCGCCGTGTCGCTTGCCCACCTACAGGCCGGCAATACCGTCGACGCATTCCGTTGGTTCGAGCGAGGACGCGCTGCCTCCGGGTCCCCCGGGCTGCTCTGTGAGGAGTTCGACGTGCGCCAGCGCCAACTGCGCGGCAACATGCCACAAGCCTTTGTCCACGCCATGCTGCTGGAATGCAGCCAACGTCTCGACACCGGGGCGATGGGAACCCACGACCCGGCGTGAGACAGTCGCGCTAGCCAGGACTGACGCCGTGGCGAGCCCGGTGATCGGCCAGGATGGTGTCGATGACCCGAGCCGTGCGCATCGCTGAGATTCCGGTACTGGGACACCGCCCCCGGCCGTGTAGTTCGTCGACGACGCTCTGAATGAGCGGCTGTTGCACCGTGTCAGGGTAGGGCGCTGGGATGTCCTGCCATCCGTCGCGCGTCCACAGCTCGAGGGGTTGCTCGTCGAACACCGAGAAGCGCAGCGTGCCGCGGGAACCGACGAGCTGGACCTCGTCGACTTTCTCGCCCGCTGCGAAGCACCACAACCCGCTGCCCACAACCCCGGACTCGTGCTCGAAGGCCGCGCCCACCAGATCCTCCGCAGGTCCGTTCCCGGCGCGGTTGGTCGCATACCCGCTGACCTGGGCGACCGGCCCGAGCAAGTGGTCCAGCAGGTCAAGCGTGTGTGAGGCGAGGTCCACGAAGTGGCCACCGCCGGAGACTTCAGGTTGCAACCGCCACGGCAACGCGTCGCCGTCGCTCGGTCCCGCCGGGCGCAGATGGCGGATCGTGACGGCGTGCACCTCACCGATGGACCCGTCGGCGAGCAGGCGCCGGACCGTCTCGAAGCGGGGCATGGAGCGTCGGTAGTAGGCGACGAACAACGGCACGCCCGCACGCTCAGCGGCCTCGTTCATCTGGAGGCACTCATCGGCGGTCCGGGCCATCGGCTTTTCCACGTACACCGGTTTGCCGGCTTCGAGCACCCGGATGGCGTAGTCGCGGTGGGAGTCGGGCGGGGTGGCCACGTAGACGGCGTCAACCCCATCGTCGTGGATGAGTGCGTGGGCATCGTCGTACCACCTCGGCACACCGTGCCGGGCCGCGTAGTCGGCCGCCTTCCCCGGTGTGCGCCGCATCACGGCTACCAGCTGGGATCCCGTGGCTTTTTGGAAGCCCGGTCCGCTCTTGACCTCGGTGACGTCACCGACGCCGATGATGCCCCATCGCACTGTTTCCATGCCCGAGATGCTAGCGGCCGCCCCGCCACCCCGTGCGATGGCGTCGCGGCTCTCACTGACGGGAGATGAGTGTGGCGTAGTCCTCACGGAGGTCCTTGACGCTGTAGCCCTCTGTCCAGATGACCTGGACCCGGTGGTCGGCTCCGACGCCGAGGATTTGGGAGCCGTGGTCCACCTCGTAGCCTCCGGAGGGAAGTTTCTTGCCGTCCTCGATGGCGATGCCCATGGTGTTCGCGATGGCCGAAACGCTCTCCAGGTCGGCTGTCAGGCCGATGAAGGACTCATCGATGCGCTCCAGATAGGTCTTGAGCGCCGCCGGGTTGTCGCGAGCCGGGTCGGTGGTGACCATGACGAGTGTGACGTCGTCACCCAGTCCATCCGCGAGGCGGCGCTTCGCAGTCGCCATGTCCGCGAGGATCCCGGGGCAGATGTCGGGGCAGTTGGTGTAGCCGAAGAAGAGTGCCATCGCCTTGGTGGTGGGCGAGGTGGCGAGGTTCCACGGCTTGCCGTCCTGGTCGGTCAGGTCGATGTCCGGCATCTCGTAACCGTCGGTGAGGCCGGTGCCGTGGTAGCCGTCATCGTCCATCTGCACGCTCGCGGGCGGGCCGTCGGTCCCGCACGCGGCCAGCGGGGCCAGCAGGAGCGCGCCCAGCAGGCTCCGGCGGGGAATCACGCCTCAGACCTCCGAACGCCCTCTGCCAACTCGTCGACGAGGTGGCGAAGTTTGTCCAGGTCGCCGGGCATGTCGGCGCCGTCGGAGTCGAGGCATCGCAGCAGCGCAGAGCCAACGATCACGGCATCGGCATAGCGTGCCACCTCGGCCGCCTGGTCGCCGTTGGAGACACCAAGCCCGATGCCGACGGGCAACCCGGGATCGGCAGCGTGGGCCCGTTCCGCGATCACCGGGGCAGCCGATGATGTGGTGGTGCGCGTGCCGGTGACGCCCATGACGCTCGTTGCATAGACCCAGCCGCGGCAGGCAGTCATGGTGGAGGCGATGCGCTCATCGGTGGAGCTGGGGGCCACCAGGAAAATGCGGTCCAGACCGTGCTTGTCCGTGGCCGCGATCCACACCTCGGCCTCGTCGGGCGTGAGGTCCGGGGTGATGACGCCAGCGCCGCCGGCAGCTTTCAGGTCGCGGGCGAAATTGTCCGGTCCGTACTGCTCGATGAGGTTCCAGTACGTCATGACCAGCGGCGTGCAACCGCGTTCAGCAACAGCCTGGGCCGCGCGGAAGGCATCGCGGGTGCGCACGCCCCGTCGCAGAGCCTTGGTGGTGGCGTGCTGGATGACGATGCCGTCCAGGACGGGGTCGGAGTACGGAATGCCGATCTCGACGAGGTCGACGCCCACGCCGTCGGTGAGTGCGCGGAAGGCCTCGAGGCTCTGGTCAACGGTGGGGTATCCGACGGGCAGGTAGGCGATGAGGGCGGCCCGGCCCTCCTCGACGCACGCGGCCAGCACCTTCCCGGAAATTCCCAGGCGGGACTCGTCGGTGAACCGCTCTGTGGTCATGCTCGTCACTCCATGCCTCCCACGACCTTGTCGGGCTCCCCCGACATGCCGAACCATTCGAACGCGGTGCCCACGTCCTTGTCGCCGCGGCCCGAGAGGCACACGAGGATGGTGGGACGGGCATCCGGCTGCTCCTCCGCCAGACGCAGCCCGAGTCGTTTCACGCCGGCGAGCGCGTGGGCGGTCTCAATGGCGGGCATGATGCCCTCGGTGCGGGTGAGTTCCCCGAAAGCCTGCATGGCCTCGGCGTCGGTGACGCCCTCGTAGGTGGCGCGGCCGCTCTTGGCCAGCCAGGCGTGCTCGGGCCCGACGCCCGGGTAGTCCAGTCCCGCAGAGATCGAGTGCGACTCGATGGTCTGGCCGTCCTCGTTCTGCAGCACGTAGGTGCGGGCGCCGTGCAACACGCCCATCGTTCCGGCGGAGATGGTGGCAGCGTGGCGACCCGTCTCGATGCCGTCGCCGGCTGCCTCGTAGCCCCACAGTTTGACGCTCGGGTCGTCGATGAAGTCAGCGAACATCCCGAGCGCGTTGGAGCCACCCCCGACGCAGGCTGCGACGTGGTCCGGCAGAGAACCGTGATCCTCGATCATCTGGGCGCGCGCCTCAGTTGAGATGACGCGTTGGAGTTCACGCACCATCCACGGGAAGGGGTGTGGACCGGCGACGGTGCCGATGAGGTAGTGCGTGTGCTCCACGGTGGAGACCCATTCGCGCATGGCCTCGTTCATGGCGTCCTTGAGCGTGCGGGACCCGGCGGCGACCGCATAGACCTCGGCGCCCAGCAACTGCATCCGTGCGACGTTCAGCGCCTGGCGCTTGGTGTCCACCTCGCCCATGTAGACGCGGCATTCCAGCCCCATGAGGGCGGCAGCGGTGGCGGTGGCCACACCGTGCTGACCGGCACCCGTCTCCGCGATCACGCGTGTCTTGCCCATGCGCTTGGCGAGCAGCGCCTGGCCCAGAACGTTGTTGATCTTGTGCGCGCCGGTGTGATTGAGGTCCTCCCGCTTCAGCAGGATGCGGGCATTGCCGCACAGCTTGGAGAAGTTGTCGGCAACGGTGATGGGCGTGGGACGGCCGGAATAGTCACGCTGGAGCCGACGCAGCTCCGCAATGAACGTCGGGTCCTCGCTGGCGCGGGTGAATTCGGTGGTCAGTTCAGCCAATGCCGCATTGAGCGCCTCGGGCACGAACTTGCCGCCGAAGTCACCGAAGTGGCCGGCGGCGTCGGGAAGCAGGGTCATGACGCCCAGACTACCGGCTCTATTGAAACGTCCCCGCCGCCGAATCGTCGGTGGCAGGGGCCTCGACCGGGACGTGCCGGTGGTGCTTCTCCGGCCACGGCAGCACGTGCATGACGCCCACCACCACGAAGCCCCAGGCGACGCCGAGGATCAGCGAACAGATGGTGTTCACGACCCACGCCAGTGCTGCCCCGACACCTGCCACGTCGATGACGAGACCTTCGAGCCAGTGCACGAACGTGTAGGGGGCGTGCAGCCCGAGTACGTCGATGCCCACGAGGAGGATGTGTCCACCCACCCACAACATCGCGAAGATGCCGATCACCGACAGGGCGGTCAGTACCTTGGGCATGGCCGTCACGAGCCCACGTCCCACGGCCTGCGAGCGTGCGGAGTCACGACCGGCCAGGGCCAGGCCGACGTCGTCCATCTTCACTATGAGCGCCACCACGCCGTACACCAGAGCAGTGATGCCCAGGGCGACGACCACGAGGATGACGGCCCGCGAGACGAACCCCTCGGTGGCCACCTCACTCAGCGAGATGACCATGATCTCGGCGCTCAGGATGAAGTCGGTCCGGATGGCACCGCTCACGACGGTTCCCTCGGCCTCCGGTCCCTGCAGGACCGCGGGCACCTCCTTCTGGGGTTCGTCGCGGCGGAGCCACTCGAGGAGCTTCTCGGCGCCCTCGAAACAGAGGTAGGTGCCACCCACCATGAGCAGCGGTGTCAGGAGCCACGGCAGGAACTGGCTGAGCAGGAGGATCACGGGGAGGATGATGAGCAACTTGTTGCGCAGCGACCCGATGGCGATCTTCTTGATGATCGGTAATTCACGGTTGGCGGTGACGCCCGCCACGTACTGCGGGGTGACGGCGGTGTCGTCCACCACCACACCCGCGGCCTTGATGCTCGCGCGACCCGCGGCCGCTGCCACGTCGTCGACGCTGGCGGCTGCCAATCTGGCCAGCGCGGCGACGTCATCAAGGAGGGCTGCGAGTCCCCCACTCATGTGCGGACGGCCTCGACCAGACCGGCGACGGCACCGCGCGGATCGCCGTGGCGCACCAACGCCTCCCCCACCAGGACGGCGTCGGCGCCCTCGGAGGCAACGCGGGCGGCATCGACAGGCGTGAGGATGCCGGACTCTGCCACCTTGACGGCCGAGTCACCGATGCGTGACGCCAGTCCGCCGAAGGTGGCGAGGTCGACGTCGAGGGTCTTGAGGTTGCGGTTGTTGACGCCGATGAGTTGGGCACCGATGGCCAGGGCCCGATCGACCTCCTCGGCCGTGTGTGCCTCCACCAGCGGGGTCATGCCCAGTTCATGGGCAAGGTGGTGGAAACGAGTGAGTTCGGCATCGGTGAGCGAGGCCACGATGAGCAGCACCATGTCGGCGCCGTGGGCTCGCGCCTCGAAGAACTGGTACTCCTCCACCATGAAGTCCTTGCGGAGCACGGGCACGTCCACACGGGAGCGGACGGCGTCGAGATCGTCCAGCGTGCCGTTGAAGCGGCGCTGCTCCGTCAGGACGGAGATGGCTGCGGCACCGCCGCCGGCGTACTCGGCAGCCAGCGCAGCAGGATCGGTGATGGTCGCAAGGTCACCCTTGGAGGGGGACTTGCGCTTGACCTCGGCGATCACGGAGAGACCGGGAGACCTGAATCCCGGCATCGGATCCAGCGGGGCGGCGCTCCGAAGGGCGGCGGCCTCGACGTCGGCGAACGGAACCCGTGCCCTGCGGGCATCGAGATCCTCGCGCACACCGGCGACGATGTCGTCGAGCACGCTCACGCGGGCTGGCCCTTGCCCATTGCCTTGAGGATCATGGTGGCCAGACCGCCGAGCAGGATGACGGCTGCACCGATGATCACGAGCAGCCACATCGGACCCAACACGGAGCCTATCGACGCGATCACGAAGCCGACAGAGCACACGATGGAGCCCGTCCAGGCAGCCGGGCTGCGTCCGTGGTGGTAGTAGTGCCGGGTCCTCGCCATGGCAGGGGCCTTTCTCGTCAGTACAGAAGCTGGTGCTGTGGTGTTGGAGTCGAGATTATCTCAGGATCCGGGTTCTTCGGGAGACTGCTCGTTGTCCGTCGGGTCGTCGCCGGTGTCGAACTGCTTCCACAGGTCGCGGGCAGGCTCCCGTTTCGTGGCTGCCGCCCCGGCGCGCCAGGTCGGACCGGAGGCAACTGTGGCGACAGCTGCGACAGCTAGCACTGCCGCGAAGACCACCGCGAGCCATGCCCATCCGCCGGCGACGACGGCGCCCGCGCCGGCCGCGATGGCCAGGAGAACACCCAGTACCCCCATGATGCGCAGGCCGGGACCGCGCAACATCAGTGACAACCCCACCCCGGCGGAGGCCGCCCATCCGAGCGCCTGCACGGCGGAGGCGCCCGCCCCCAGTCCGGTGAAGGCGATGCCAAGGGCGCCGACGAGGCCCAGCAGGATGGCGAGCCGTCCGGTCATGTCCGCGCCTGCATCCCCGCGGCCCTGCCCAGCGCCGCGATCACGGCGGCAGCCTTGTGGGAACACTCGGCGTCCTCCGTCTCGGGCACGGAGTCGGCGACGATGCCAGCGCCCGCCTGCACGTGCGCCACGCCGTCCTTCAGAACGGCTGTGCGGATGGCGATGGCCACGTCCGAGTTACCGGCGAAGTCGAAGTACCCGACCACCCCGCCGTAGAGCCCGCGCCGGCTGATCTCCAACTCGTCGATGATCTCCATGGCCCGCACCTTCGGGGCGCCGGACAGCGTCCCTGCCGGAAAGCACGACAGCGTCGCCTCGAGCGCAGTGTGTCCCGCGGCAATCCGGCCGCTCACGGCCGCCTCCAGGTGCATGATGTGGCTGTAGCGGTGGATGTTCATGAATTCGTGCACCACGACACTGCCGGGTGCGCAGATGCGCGCCAAGTCATTGCGACCGAGATCCACGAGCATGATGTGCTCGGCGCGTTCCTTGGGGTCGGCGAGCAGTTCCTCGGCGAGCGCCTTGTCCTCGGCGTCCGTGCGTCCCCGCGGACGCGACCCCGCGATGGGCCGGGTGGTTGCCAAGCGGTCCTGGACGGTGACGAGCGCCTCGGGGCTGGAGCCCACGACGTCGAAGCCGGGCAGGCGCAGCAGGTACAGGTACGGGCTGGGGTTGGTGAGGCGCAGGCTGCGGTAGACGTCCAGTGCGTCGGCGTCGTTGTCCACGTCGAAGCGTTGCGACACCACCACCTGAAACGCCTCCCCCGCCCCGATCTCCTCGATGGCAGCCCGCACGGCGTCCTGGTAGGACTCGGGCTCGCGCTGGCGCCGCACCACGGGAGGTAGGGGATCCGTCACCGGCTGGGCCAGCGTACGACGCGGCTCGGCGAGCCGACGGGCCATCTCCTCCACGGCGACGACGGCCTCGAGGTAGGCACGCTCGGCCCCCTCGTCCCCTCCGTCGAAGTTGATGGCGTTGGCGATGAGCCACACCTCTGAGCGGTGATGGTCGAAGACGGCCAGCTCGCTGCTGAGCATCATCACCATCTCGGGGAGTTGCAGGTCATCGACGCAGTTGTCAGGTAGCTTCTCCAGCCGACGGACGACGTCGTAGCCCATGTAGCCGACCATGCCGGCGTGGAACGGCGGGAGGCCCGGGGTGGCCGGGGTTGCCAACTCCGCGAGCGTCTCCTGCAGGACGGCCAGCGGGTCGCCGTCGCCGATCCCCACGAGTTCGCGACCCTGCCATGTGGCACGGCCATTCTCCTCCGTGAGGGTGGCGGCGGCTCGGACACCGATGAACGAGTAGCGCGCCCAGACCCCGGCCTCCGCCGACTCGAAGAGGTACGTCCGCTCACGCTGTCCGCACAGTGCGTCATAGAGGCCGATGGGGGTGAGGTCGTCGGCGAGCATGCGGGCGTGCACGCTGATGACGCGGCGGGTCCCTGCGAGCTCGACGAATTCCTCCAGCGTGGGGCTGACGGTGATCATGCGACGTCACCGTCCCGCAGTTCCGTGAAGAAACACGAGCGGTTGCCGGTGTGGCAGGCGGCGCCCTCCTGGTGGACGCGCAGCAGGATGGTGTCGCCGTCGCAGTCCAGGTGCACCGACTCCACCGCCTGCGTGTGGCCGGAGGTCTCCCCCTTCACCCAGTACTCGCGGCGGCTGCGGGACCAGTACGTGGCCGCTCCGCTCGCCAGTGTGCGCCGCAGCGCCTCCTGGTCCATCCACGCCAGCATCAACACCTCACCGGTGACGGCGTCCTGCGCGACAGCGGGCAACAGCCCATCGGCGTTGAACTTCAAGTCGGGTCCCATGGCCGTCATTGTGGCAGGCCTGACCGCCTCACCCGCCCGACACGCGAGCCAACTAGGCTTGGACCCATGACTCTCGCCCAAAGCCAACGTGCCCTGATCTGCGATCTCTTCCTGGAGGTGGGCCCCTTCGCCCCCACACTCGACGAGGGCTGGAAGACGCAGGACCTGGCCGCGCACCTGTGGATTCGCGAACACAAGCCGCAGGCGATGCTGGGCGTGCTGTCGGAAAGGTTCTCGGACATGACCGCCCGCATCCAGATGGAGGCGCTGCACACCCACGGCTTCGTCGGGCTCGTCGATCGGCTGCGCAAGCCGCCGCTGATGTTGCGCCCCGTGGATGCCGTGATGAACGGCGCCGAGTACTTCATCCACCACATGGATGTGCTGCGCGCCAACGACCGCGACCAGACGCTCAGCCCCCGCGACGAGGAGTCCCTGCGCGGTTCCATCAAGATGTTCGCCGGCGGCGTCGCCAAGAAGTACGGCGACCGTGTCGTCATCGACACCAACGACGGCAAGCAGTTGGAGTTCGGGCAGGGCACCCGCCCGGTCCACCTCATCGGCAAGCCGTCCGAGATCATCATGTTCGTCTCAGGCCGCACGGACCACGCGAAGGTCGAACTGGTGGGCGAGCCTGAAGCGGTCAAGAAGTTCACCGAGTCCGCCGTCGGTATCTGACCCCGGCCACGGCCATGACTTGAGGCGGGTCCCCCCGTGGTTCCATCCCAAGAGAATTCATCCGCGGCTCCGACGAGGACGACTCGACCGGGAGTTCATGGGTTCAGATGAACGCACTCACCTTGCACACTGCCTCGGTTCGACTTGCGGCATGCAGTCGCAGGAAAATGTTCTCGAGATGCTTGCGGACGGTTGCCTCCGACAGGCCGAGCATCCGTCCGATCTGGGCGTTGCTCAAGCCCAGGGAGACCCGCCGCAGAATCTCCCACTGCCGCGGGGTGAGCTCCGGCCTCCCTTCAAGCTCGTGTTGGCGACGCACATGCAGCTCAGCCAGGTGCGGGCGGATCAGTCGTATGATCCCGACCTCCCGGTCGGTGAAGTCCGGACCGCCTGTGCGAAAGAGCAGCAGGCGACGATCAAGCACGCCGAACGGCTGCATGGCCGCAAGCACCTCGTGTCGAATGCCCCAGTCAGCCATCAGTGCTCCCATGGGGTACGTGCGGTACTCGTGTTCACCGAAGGAGTCGGACAGACGGGTAACCCTGGTGTGGTGGGGTGAGTCTCCACCCGAACACCCTCCCTCCAACCAGTACGCCGCCCAGAACCGCTCCGAGTCCTCCGGGTAATCGTTGTGGTCCACCTCGTCGTCGAATGTCTCGATCTCCCCATCCACGACGCAGAGCATGCGGGTCAACTGACGTGGGATGTCCATGAGTTGAAAACTGAGGGTGTCGCACGGGATCAGGTCGTTCAGGGCGAGCAATACACCGGAGTAGAAGATCTCCGTGTCGTCTGCGGACTCGGCGGACTCGACAATCTCCAGCAGCCGCAACACATCTTGGCTCCGCACGTATGACTCGCCCATCGGTTGACACTACGCCGATTGGGAAGCGCTGAACATACGCGGTTGCGCGTACGCCAAAGGTCGGATTCCCAGACGGTGCGGACACCGCCATCGTTGGGGGACACCAAGCGTGAATCTCTCACGCATCACGAAAGGGGATCCGCTCATGTTGCACCACAGTGTTCGCCGCTTCGCCGGCCTGGTCACAGCACTCCTCGTTGCCCTGGTCATCTCGGCCCAGGACGCGTTCGCAGTTGTGCTTCCCGATCCAGGGGCCATCGACGGGACCGCACCGGCTGAACCGGCATCGTCGGGCTTCGAGTTCCTTGTCCAGCCCTGGCAGGGCGCCCTGGCGATCGTGGTTGTCGCCATTCTCGTGGTCGCCCTGGCGATCATCGCCACGCGACGACAGCAGCGCGTCGCGCACGCGTGACCCGTGTCGCGGATGCGCATGTTCAACCATGGCCCGACGAGAGCTACTCCCGGGCGACGGTGCCGAGGGTGAACGTTCGCTCGGGTGTCACGAGGTACTGGAATCCCAGCGGCTGGTCCACACTATTTCCCCGGGTGCCCGTTGTTGGGCGTGCCAGGCGGCCACCGTTTTGGCGTGGTGGACCTTGTGACACAAGGGCGCCAACAACCCGATCCCGGTCTGCGCATCCCGGCACGATTTTCGGTAGGCATCTGTGTGATCGAGCTCACACATCCGGCTGCGGGTCCTTCGATAAGCCGAGTTCCTTCGTCGCGCGGCCACTCAGGACGGCGTGGGCGGGAGAACGGGAACGCTTCATCAATGAGGTCGTCATCGACCTCAATGCCGTAGTCCACCACTAGGTGAATCAGCAGGTTTCGTGACCTCCTGCACGCGCACCTTCCGGGACTCGCCCAGCGACAGTGTCAGTGCATCGGCCGTGGCAATGGCGGCTGTTGCGGCCGTCCCGTCAGTGAGCGCCGCGAACTCGGCCAGCGGTGCCTCTCCCAGCACCAGCGACTGGAAGTAGTCGAGCTCCTCATCGATGATCCCCCGCAGCCACCGTGGCGGGCGGTCCTGTGGGCTGCCGTACATGATGGGGCCGTCGGCACCGCGACCGGTCTGGATGGCACGGCGCTCGTCGTCTTCTTCCTGCGTGCGGTGGAGCAGGAAGTGCTCAACCCGATCCGGGGTGTGAAGTTCGCAGCCCACCTCGCGCATATCGATGCGGATGGCACCGCGGCTCCCCTGGATGAGCACGTGGTGCTCCGGCCAGCGGAACGCGGAGCCGTACTCCAGCGCCGCAAAACCCCTGCCGAACTCGAGGGAGATCACGAGCATGTCGTCCTCATCACCGAAGACGTCATCCCCGTGCGCGACATTGCCACCCACCATCGTGGCGATCCGGGCGGGCCCCATGATCGACTGCACGAGGTCCAACTCGTGAATGTGGTGGTACAGGTGGCCACCGGAGAGTTCTCGCTGCTTCTTCCAGCTGACTGAGAGCTTGGGGTCCTCCCACCCGGTACGCACTGCGCGACAGAACAGCACGTCACCGATGGCATCCTCGGCGATGAGCGCCTTGGTGCGGCGGACGCCGGCCATGAAGTTCGTGACGTGCCCCGCCATGAACAGCACACCGGCGTGGCTCGTGGCCTCCACCATGTCCGCGCAGTCCCGGTACGACAGCGCGATGGGCTTCTCGCAGAACACGTGCTTGCCCAACTGTGCCGCCAGCAGGACTGGCTCCAGGTGCGCCCAGTTCGGGGAGGCGACCACCACCACGTCGACGTCATCGGCGCGGCAGAGTTCCTCGACCGTCGCACTGACGCGTGCGCCGAGCTCGCTAGCGACAGGCTCGGCGTTCTCCGGGTCGTGGACGGCCGCCACCAACGAGCCCGGGTGAGCTGCCAGGGACCGGCCCATCTCCGCTCCGAAGTACCCGGTCCCGACGATGCCGTACCTGATGGTGTCCATGCCCTGTGTGTACCATGCGGCCACCTGAACGGGTAGGGATCAGGCGAGCTCCTCCAGCACGAGGTCCCGGACACGTCCCGCGTCGGCCTGACCGCGCATGCCCTTCATGACCTGGCCGATGAGCGCGCCGATGGCTTGGTGCTTGCCGTCGCGGATCTTGGTGGCGACGTCAGGATTCTCGGCAATGGCCTTGTCGACGGCCGCCCTGAGCGCGCCGTCGTCGGAGACGATTGCCAGCCCTCGGGCATCCACCACGTCACGGGCGCTGCCTTCTCCGGCGAGGACACCCTCGAACACCTGCCGGGCCAGCTTGTCGTTGAGCTCACCGGATGCCACGAGCGCAGACACCTCGGCGACGTCCTTCGGTGTGATGGCCAGTTCCTCCAGCTCCACGCCGGCCTCGTTGGCCCGGCGGGCGAGCTCACCCACCCACCACTTGCGGGCTGCCTGTGGGGCCGCGCCCGCAGCGACGGTCTCCTCGATCATGTCCATGGCACCGACGGCCACGATGTCACGCATGGCGAGCTCATCGGCGTCCCACTCAGCAGAGAGCCGCCTGCGACGCGCCACCGGAGGTTCCGGCAGGGTGCCACGCAGCTCCTCGATCCACTCGGCACTGGGCGCGATGGGCACCAGGTCGGGCTCGGCGAAGTACCGGTAGTCCTGCTCGTTCTCCTTCGAGCGCCCCGAGCGGGTGGTGCCCGTGGCCTCGTCGAAGTGGCGGGTCTCCTGTTTGACGCGGCCACCGTCGAGGAGGACGGCACCCTGGCGCCGCATCTCGAAGGTGATGGCCCGCTCGACGGAGCGCAGTGAGTTCACGTTCTTGGTCTCGGTGCGGATACCGAGCCCCCCGGCACCCCTGGGTGCCAGGGAGATGTTGGCGTCGCAGCGCAGCGAGCCGTGCTCCATGCGCACGTCGGAGACCTTGAGGGCGCGCATCAGATCACGGAGGTGGGACACGTACGCCTTGGCCACCTGCGGCGCCTTCGCGCGGGTACCGAGTATTGGCCTGGTGACGATCTCGATGAGCGGTGTGCCTGCACGGTTGTAGTCGATGAGCGAGTACTCAGCGCCGTGGATACGGCCGCTGGTGCCCACGTGCGTGAGCTTGCCGGCGTCCTCCTCCATGTGGGCGCGCTCCACCTCGATGCGGAAGGTCTCGCCGTCCACGTCCAGTTCCACCCAGCCGTCGTGGGCGATGGGCTCGTCGTACTGCGAGGTCTGGAAGTTCTTCGTCATGTCCGGGTAGAAATAGTTTTTCCGGGCAAAACGACCCCACGGGGCAATCTGGCAGTTCAGTGCCAGGCCGATCCGGATGGCCGACTCGACGGCCTTGGCGTTGACCACCGGCAGTGAGCCGGGGAGGCCCAGGCAGACGGGGCACGTCTGTGAGTTGGGTTCCGCACCAAAGGTGGTGGAGCAGCCGCAGAACATCTTCGAGACGGTCGAGAGCTCGACGTGCACCTCCAGGCCGATGGCGGGGTCGAACTTCTCCAGCACGTCGTCGTAGTCAAGCATGTCGGTCATGGATGTACCGCCTTGGTGTCGGGCAGGGGATTCATGCGTTGCAACAGGGGGCCGCCCCAGGTGTCCTCGAGCGCAGCCTCCAGGAAGCCACCCACGCGGTACAACCGGTCGTCGGCCAGGGGCGGGGCCATCACCTGCAGGCCGATGGGGAGCCCCGCCTCCGAGAGTCCGACGGGGAACGAGGCGGAGGCATTGCCCGCCAGGTTCGACGGAATGGTGCAGAGGTCGGCCTTGTACATGGCCATGGGGTCGTCGATGCGCTCGCCGATCCTGAACGCAGGCGTGGGCGTCGTCGGGGACACCAGAACGTCGCACAGCTCGAACGCGGCGTCAAAGTCGCGCGCCACGAGTGTGCGGACCTTTTGTGCGGACCCGTAGTACTGGTCGTGGTAGCCGCTGGACAGCGCGTGCGTGCCGATGATGAGGCGACGCTTGACCTCGCGTCCGAAACCCTCACCGCGGGTGATGCTCGTGACGGCCTCGGCGGAGTTGCTGCCGTCGTCTCCCACCCGCATGCCGTAGCGCATGGCATCGAAGCGGGCCAGGTTGCTGGAGACCTCCGCGGGGTGGATGAGGTAATAGGCGCTGAGCGCGTACGTGAAGTTCGGGCAGGAGACCTCAACGACCTCCGCGCCAGCACTCCTGAGCAGCTCGACGGCTTCGAGGAAACGCGCCTCGACGGACTCGTCGTAGCCCTCGCCCCCCAACTCCTTCACGACACCGATCCGCATGCCACGCACATCGCGTGAGCGGGCAGCGTCCCCGAGCGCAGGTACGGGCTGGTCAATCGAGGTGGAGTCGCGCGGGTCGTGGCCCGCCATCACCTCATGCAGCAGGGCAGCGTCGAGCACCGTGCGTGCCACCGGACCGGGCTGGTCCAGGCTGGAGGCCATGGCCACCACGCCGTAGCGGGACACGCCCCCGTAGGTGGGCTTGACGCCGACGGTACCGGTGACGGCACCGGGCTGACGGATGGAGCCCCCGGTGTCGGAGCCGACGGCCAGCGGAGCAAGGAAACCAGCCACGGCAGCAGAGCTGCCGCCGCCGGAACCACCCGGGATCCTGTCGGTGTCCCAGGGGTTGCGGGTGGGCCCGAAGGCCGAGGTCTCCGTGGAGGAGCCCATCGCGAACTCGTCCATGTTGGTCTTGCCGAGAATCACGAGACCAGCGTCGCGCAACCGCGTGATGACGGTGGCGTCGTAGGGCGGCACCCATCCCTCGAGCATCCTCGAGCCACACGTTGTGGGCAGGTCACGGGTGCAGAAGTTGTCCTTGACTGCAATGGGGATACCGGCCAACGGCCCGGGGTCCTCCCCGGCGGCACGCCGCGCGTCGACGGCGCGGGCTGCGGTCAGTGCGCCGTCGGCGTCCACCACGAGGAACGCGTTCAACACGGGGTTGAGTGCTTCGATCTGCTCGAGGTGGAGCGAGGTGAGCTCCTCCGAGGTGACCTCACCGGAACGCAGGAGGTCAGCGAGTTCGTGGGCAGGCTTGGTGAGCAACGTGTGGTCAGTCATCAGTCCTCACTCAGGATCTGGGGGACGCGGAACCGGCCGTCCTCCGTGGCTGGCGCACCGGAGAGCGCCTGATCAGGGGTCAGGGACGGCATCACGACGTCGTCCCGCATGACGTTGGTCAACGGCAGGGCGTGCGTCATCATCGGGATGTCAGCCTGGGCCACCCGGGAGACCTGCTCCACCGAGCTGAGGATGATGTCGAGTTCGGGGGCCAGCTCAGCGCACTCGGCGTCAGTGAGGTGGAGGCGCGCCAACCCGGCAAGCCGGGCAACGTCGTCAGCGGTCAACGCCACTTCTTCGCTCCTTGGGGATGGGACTGCAGGGGACGTGGCCCATCCTAGGGGGTTGCGTCACGAGCGAAACCTCAGGTCGCGGGCTCACCATCCGCGGCGTCCAGCACTCGGAGCAGGGGCGCGTAGTGGTCCCGCACGGCACGGCGGTAGGCCTCGACGTCGCCGGCCTCCGCGGCAGCCAGCACCGCCCCGTGGGCCCGGGCGGTCAGTTCGATGTCGCCGGGGGTGGGGATGGAAAGCTGCGGCAGCACAGCGGTGTGCACGTCCCAGAACGCGGCAACAAGCTGCGAGACCATCTCGCGGCCCGTCTCCATCAGCAATTGGGTGTGGAACTGTCGGTCCGCAGTCGCAAAGGACTCGCCACGCTTCGCGGCCTCGACCATCTCGTCGACGAGCGCATGCAGGCCCTCGTGATGTGTTCCCTTGAAGTGTCCGACGATGCGCTCGGCAAAATTGAGGTCCAGACTCATCCTCACGTCCACCACCTCGCGCAGCGCACGAAAGTCGTCGCCCGGACTGATCACGGAGCGAAAGGCGAGCGTCTCCACCAGTGGCTGGAGGGACATGCTCCCGACGAAGGTTCCCCGACCGTGCTTGACCTGGACGATGTCCAGAGTCTGCAGGGTGCGGATGGCCTCTCGAACCGATGAACGTGAGACGCCGAGCTGTTCGCAGAGCTCGGACTCGCTGGGCAGCGGATCGCCTGGACGCATTCCCTTGGTCAGAATGAGGCTCTTGATCTCGCGGGCAGCCTCGGACGCGAGGGAGCCACCGGCACGGATGCCGATTCGCTGGGGTGCTGTTGGCGACATGTTGTGAGACCTGACCTGTTCTCCCGGAGTCCTTCGTCGGACCTGATGTTATCGAACCGTAACCCCCGGGATCGTTGCCCCGAACCCGCTATGTGCATAGTATAGGCACCACGTCAGTCATCAGACGTCAGAACAATCTAGGAGTTCAACGATGCATCTCCCCGAAGAAGCCCGCATGGGCCTGTCCCGTCGGTCCTTCGTGAAGCTGTTGGGCGCGACCACCGCGGCCGCCAGCATCACAGCCACGTTGGCAGCCTGCGGCACGACCACCCCCACCGCTGAGACTCCCGCTTCCACCCCCACGGGTGGTGCCGAGACGAGCGGCACGGGCACCGTGCCTGCAGCCTCCAGCGACGGCGTGATCACGGCCGGCATCAGCTACGAGTTGGGCACCAACGGGTACGACCCGATGACCACCACGGCGGCGCTGACCCTGGCAGCCAACTGGCACACCATGGAGGGTCTCACCGAGATCCACCCCGCCACCCGAGAGGTCTACCCGGCGCTGGCCGCCGACATGCCCACGATGGTGGACGACACCACGTGGGAGGTCGCCCTGCGCGACGGCGCCGTGTTCACCGACCGCACGCCCGTGACCGCTGACGACGTCGTGTTCTCCTTCACCCGAGTGATGGACGAGGCCAACCAGTCCCTGTACGCAGCCTTCCTGCCGTTCCTCGACTCCGTCGAGAAGAAGGACGACACCACTGTCACCGTGAAGCTGAAGTTCCCCTTCTCGCTGGTCCCCGAGCGCCTCTCAGTCGTCAAGATCGTCCCCAAGGCCGCCGTCGAGGCCGACCCCAAGGCGTTCGACCTCATGCCCATCGGCACGGGCGCCTACACGATGACCGACAACGGCGCAGCGTCACAGAAGGTCGTCTTCGAGCGCAACGACGCCTACAACGGCCCACACCCCGCGTTGGCCGCGTCCATGACGTGGCAGATCCTCCCGGATGCCTCCACTCGCACCAACGCCATGAGCTCGGGCACCGTCCAGGCCATTGACTCGGTGCCCGCCGCCGACCTCGCGACCCTGTCGCAGAGCAAGAGCGTGGCCGCCGAGCAGGGCTTCGGCCTCGTGTTCACGATGTTCAACTGTGGCTCCGAGCCGATGAAGGACGTCAAGAACCGCCAGGCGGTGATGTACGCCCTGGACTATGACCAGATCTGCTCCGTCGGCATGTCGGACCTGGCCACCCCCGCCACCTGTTTCGTGCAGAAGGAGCACCCCTCCTACAAGGAGGCGGCCGTCGTCTACACGAAGGACGTGGAGAAGTCCAAGGCACTGCTGGCCGAGACCGGCCTCAAGAAGGTCCGCCTGCTCTCCTCCGACCACGACTTCTTCAGCGCCGCCCGCCCCATCATCAAGGGCTCGCTCGAGGCCGTCGGCCTGGAGGTGGCGTACGAGGAGAAGAAGTCCAGCGACGTCTATGCCACCATCGACGGTGCGCCGGATGCGTTCGACATCGTCGTTGCCCCCGGTGACCCGTCGGTCTTCGGTGACGACGCCGACCTCCTGTTGCGCTGGTGGTACGCCGGTGACACATGGACCGATTCCCGGATGCACTGGAAGGGTTCCGAGTCCTACAAGAAGGTCCAAAGCCTGCTCGACAAGGCCGGCCAGGCCTCCGGTGATGACCAACTGAAGCTCTGGCACGAGATCTTCGACGTCGTCTCCCAAGAGGTTCCCCTGTACCCCATCTTCCACCGGAAGACGCCAACCGCCTTTGACCCCGAGACGCTGCAGAACTTCAAGCCCCTCGCCGTCACAGGCCTGTCCTTCGTGGACGTCTCCTCGTCCATCTGATTGTCCCTCGGGCGGGCGGGGTGGACCTCCGAACCACCCCGCCCGCCCCGGGTTTCAGTAACATCAGAGTCCCCCACACGGGGCTGACGAGTGCAAAGGAGCAACCGTCGTGTCGAACCTCCTCCGTCTGCTCGGACGACGCATCCTCGCGTTGCCGATCATGGTGTTCGGGGTGACGTTGCTCGTTTTCATCGTCATGTCGTTCTCCAGTGCAGATCCCGCCCGCCTCGCGCTCGGTGAGTCCGCCAGCGCCCAGGCGCTCGAGAACTACCGGGAACTCAACAACCTCAACGACCCACTGCTGCTCAGGTTCTGGGAGTACCTCACCAACCTCGTGCAGGGCGACCTCGGCACCTCGTTCGTGGGTGTCCCCATCTCCGACATGGTGGCCAAGTCGTTCCCCATCACGCTGCAGCTGACATTCCTGGGCCTGATCCTGGCCGTGATCGTCTCCACTCTGCTCGGCGTCATCGCGGCGCTGTACCGGGACAGGTGGCCCGACCAGGCCATCCGCGTGTTCTCGATCGCCAGCCTCGCGACGCCGTCGTTCTGGCTCGCTCTCCTGCTGATCCAGTGGCTGGGCAACGTGCCGGGTGGAGCGGGTCTCTTCCCCGCCGTCGTCACCGACTGGGTCTCGTTCGTGGACAACCCGGCGGCCTACGTGGACCAGGTCTTCCTGCCGACGGTGGCCCTCGCCATCCCCGTGGCCGGCTCCCTGACCCGCGTCGTCCGCACCGCCATGGTGGAGGAACTCGACCGCGACTACGTCCGCACCGCGATCGGCGCCGGGATCCCCAAGTCGGTGGTGATCGGCCGGAACGTTCTGCGCAATGCGCTCATCACCCCCATCACCGTATTGGGCCTGCGCGTCGGCTACCTCATGGGTGGCGCCGTCGTGATCGAGATGATCTTCAACATCCAGGGCATGGGCCAGCTGATTTTCCAGGGCATCACCCGCAACGACGTCAACATCGTCCAGGGAGTCACGGTGACGGTGGCCATCGCGTTCATCTTCATCAACATGGTCGTGGACCTCCTCTACGTCATGGTCAACCCGCGTATCAGGAGCGTGTGATGCTGTCGGCCGAATCCAAGACAAAGCTCCAGACGCCGGGCCTGCGCCTGCCGTCGCTGAAGTCGTTGCCCATCGGGTCCCGCATCGCCCTGGTGGTCGTGGCGGCGGTGGTCCTCATGGCCGTCTTCGCGCCGCTCATCGCGCCGTTCTCCCCAGACGCCTCCGGGCTCGTTCCCCCGGACAAGATCGTCTACACCGAGGTCAAGATCGAAGGTGTCGGCATCCAGAAGTTGCCCGACAGCGCCATCGCCCCCGATTCCGAGTTCTGGTTCGGGACCGACTCCAAGGGACGCGACATCGCATCCCGCGTCATCTTCGGTGCCCGCGTGTCCCTCGTCGTGGGACTGAGCGCCACAGCCATCGCACTGCTGGTGGCCGCCGTGCTCGGGTCTATCGCCGCCACCGCCCGCAAGTGGGTGGCCGAGATACTGATGCGCATCCTCGACGTCATCATGAGCTTCCCCGGCATCGCACTGGCCGCTGTGCTCGTCTCCGCGCTCGCCACCCGGTTGCCCATGCTGCCCGTGGTGATCGCCTCCATCGCATTCCTCTACGTGCCGCAACTCACCCGAGTCGTGCGGGCCAACGTCATGTCGCAGTTCGGCGAGGACTACGTGTCCGCGTCGAAGGTGATGGGCGCCAAAACGTCGTGGATCCTCGTCAAGCACATCGCACGCAACTGTCTGGCACCCATCATGGTGTTCGCCACGGTGCTGGTGGCCGACGCCATCGTCTTCGAGGCGTCGCTGTCCTTCATCGGCACCGGCATCAGCCCTGTCAACACACCCACGTGGGGCAACATGCTCTCCGAGGGCAAGGCGTTGCTGCTGTCCGGCCATTGGTGGGCCACCTTCTTCCCGGGCCTGTTCATCCTCATCACCACGCTGTGCCTCAACATCCTCTCCGAGGGCCTCACCGACGCCATGGCATCGCCCCGGGTGAAGGTCAAGGTGGACGTCGAGGCCGACGAGGCCGCCCTGCGCGGCGAGAAGGCTGCCGGCGGGATCGCCCTCAGCCACACCTCACAGGCAGCATCACTGCGGGAGCGCCTCGCCCACCTCAAGGCGTCGGAGAGCCAGCGCACCGACCGTCTCGTCCTGGCCAACCCCCACGCGAAACCCCTGCTCGAGGTCATCGATCTCAGCATCGCCTTCCCCGGCGCCCACGGTGACGTCAACATCGTCGACAGTGTCTCGTTCACGGTGCGACCGGAGGAGACCATGGGGCTGGTGGGTGAGTCGGGCTGCGGCAAGTCGATCACGTCGATGGCCATTATGGGCCTGTTGCCGGACACCGCACGGATCACCGGAAAGGTCATGTTCGACGACGTCGACCTCCTCACGCTGAACCCCAAGGAACGCAACGCGCTACGGGGCCATGAGATGGCCATGATCTACCAGGACGCGCTGAGCTCGTTGAACCCGTCGATGCTGATCCGCTCACAGATGAAGCAGCTCACCAAGCGGGGCGGACAGCGCACGGCCGAGGACCTCATGGAACTCGTGGGTCTCGATCCCGTTCGCACGCTGAAGTCCTACCCGCACGAGCTCTCGGGTGGCCAACGCCAACGCGTCCTCATTGCGATGGCACTGACCCGCAACCCCCGCCTCGTGATCGCCGATGAGCCCACCACGGCCCTCGACGTCACGGTGCAGGCCCAGGTCATCGACCTGCTGAACGAGCTGCGCACCAAGCTGGGCTTTGCCATGGTCTTCGTCAGCCATGACCTGGCACTGGTGGCGGAGGTGGCACACCGCATCACCGTCATGTACGCCGGCCAGGTGGTGGAGCAGGCCTCCACCACGAACCTGCTGAGCGATCCCCGGCACGAGTACACCCGTGGCCTGCTGGGGGCCGTGCTCTCCATCGAGGAGGGCGCCGACCGCCTCCACCAAGTACCCGGAACAGTGCCATCGCCACGCGAGTTCGTGCCGGGCGACCGCTTCGCGCCCCGGTCATCCCATCCGGAGCTCGGCCTGACACAGCGCCCCGAACTGCTGCCCGTCAACGGCAGCGACCACCTGTTCGCCAGCACCCCGGAGCTGCGCGAGGCCCTCGTGAAGGAGGCGCAACATGCCTGAGACAACCACGCAGGCGACGGAGACGCCAGTCATCGAGCTGCGCAATGTGCACGTCGTGCACAAGGCACGCACAGGCAAGCTCTTCCGCCCGGACAAGGTGCACGCCGTCAATGACGTGAGCCTCAGCGTGTCGCGCGGCGAGACCGTCGGCATCGTCGGCGAATCGGGCTGCGGCAAGTCCACCACTGCCCGCGTCATGGTGGGCCTCCAGGCCGTCACCGACGGCGAAGTGCTGTTCAAGGGCCAGAGGGTGGGCACCTCCTATGCAGATCGCCGCACATTGGGCCGGTCGGTCTCGGTTGTGTTCCAGGACCCGGCCACCGCACTGAACCCCCGCATGACCGTGAGGGACACACTGCTGGACCCGTATCGGGTGCACGGCCTCAGCACGCCACGCGAGCGGCTGGCGAAGGTCAAGGAACTGCTGGAGCTGGTGGGACTCCCCCAGTCCGCGCTCGACGTCCTGCCACGCCAGATCTCCGGCGGTCAGCGTCAGCGCGTCGCCATCGCACGGGCGCTGACCCTGGAGCCCGACGTCATCATCGCCGATGAGCCCACCTCCGCCCTCGACGTCTCCGTCCGCGCGCAGGTGCTCAACCTGCTGAGCGATCTGAAGGAACGGCTCGGTCTGGGGCTGGTGTTCATCAGCCACGACATCAACACCGTGCGTTTCGTCTCGGACCGCATCGGCGTCATGTATTTCGGGAAACTGGTCGAGATGGGCCCGACAGACCAGATCTTCCATCATCCCAAGGACCCCTACACCGCCAAACTGCTATCCGCAGTGCCATCCCTGCTCCAGGAGCGATCAGCATGACCCAGCAATTCGTCGGCATCTATCCCCCCGTGGTCACGCCCTTCACGGCGGATCGAGACATCGACTTCGCGTCGCTCAATCGCGTCGTCGACCACCTCATCGACGGCGGCATGCACGGCCTGTTCGTGCTGGGATCCACCGGTGAGGTCGCCTACCTGACCGACGACCAGCGCGAGGCCGTCGTCGCCGCCATCTCCGCGCGTACTGATGGGCGCGTCCCGATACTCGTGGGCTGCATGGAGCAGACTGCCCCCCGCGTGATCCAGCAGGCACACCGCGCGGTGGCCGCCGGCGCGGCAGGCATCGTCGTCACCGCCCCCTTCTACGCCCTCAACTCGCTCTCCGAGATCGCCGACCACTTCCGCATGGTGGCCGCTGCCGTCGACGTGCCCGTGTTCGCCTACGACGTGCCGGTCCGCCTCGGCGGGCTCAAACTCGTCCCTGAGATGCTGGTGACGCTGGGCGTCGAGGGCGTGCTGGCAGGAGTCAAGGACTCCTCGGGCAATGACGTGGAGTTCCGTCGCCTCATCGCCCTGAACCGTGCCGCCGGCTCGCCGCTCAAGCTGTTCACCGGCCACGAGATGGTCAACGAGGCCATGATGCTCATCGGCGCCGACGGCATGGTCCCCGGCTTCGCCAACGTGGACCCGCAGCGCTACCGCGCGCTCTGGGATGCCTGCGTCGCGGGCAAATGGGAGCACGCCGTCGCCATCCAGGAGGAGATCAACGCCGAGTTCCAGATCGTCTTCAAGCCGCGTGGACGCGGTGGCGACGGTACGGGCGTGGGTGCCTTCAAGATCGCCATGTCCCTGCTGGGCGTCATCGACGCGCCCACGCAGCCCCGTCCGTTGGCCGTCTTCACCGACGACGACATCGCAGCCGTCCGCGAAGTACTGGTCAGCACCGGTCTGCTGTCATGACCGATCTCGTCGATGGGATGGCGGGACGCCTCGTGGTTTCCTGCCAGGCGTACCCCGGTGAGCCGATGAGGGACCCGCGCACCATGTCGCAGGTGGCGCAGGCGTGCGTCGCCGGCGGCGCGGCGGCC
>JBBSRQ010000003.1:0-58675 GCA_038242845.1 Propionibacteriales bacterium
AGCAGCTTGACCGTCTGACTGAGATCCATTCTTGGCATCCGAAACACCTCCAGGTGAGACCGGCATCCCAGCTCGTGGGATGGCCGATGTGATTGTGGTGAAATCCTTGCTTCCGAGACGACGCCCGAACCCATCAGGTGCCTTCGGATCATGTGACCTTGTCGCGGGCCCCGATTGCCGGGGCGGGTGTCAGGGATCAGAGATGGCCGAGACGAAAGTTGTAGCCGGCGGCTTCGTGAGCGCTCGGGCCGATGGCAGGGCAGACACCCTTGGTGGGGAAGCCGTCGAAGAACATGGCGTTGCACTTGTGGCAAAAACGCCACGAATCCTGCCCTGGGCCATCGACGTCATGCTGCAACACAAAGTTGAATCCGGCCGCCTCGTGCGCCCCACCCGTCGGACACGCACCCTTGGCGGGATAGCCGTCGAAGAACATGGCGCTGCACTTGTGGCAGAAGCGCCAGTTGGCCTGATCGCCGGAAATGTCGTGTGGGAGAGCGAAGTTGAGTCCAGCCGCCCCATGACTACCACCGGCGGGGCAGACCCCCTTCTCGGGGAAGCCGTCGAAGAACAGCGCGTTGCACTTGCTGCAGAAGCGCCAGTTGGGTTGTGGCGGAGCCAGGCTGTCCGAGATTGAGATGACCAACTCAACGGTGGTGCCATCACCTTCGAAAACCATCACTTTGTCCTTCGTCCCGAACTCGATGAGGTCCGACTGATCAAGCACCAACTGCAGCGTGGCGATGTGGTCGTCATCGAACGAGAACGGGATGGGCACGTCGACTGCGTTCAGCACGTTGCTGATGTCTGCAGCAAGGCGAGCCGCGCGCTCGGCGGGGCCTGGTGCCCCCGCGGAGGCACCCAGTGACAGCGCGGTCCTGGCGTTGACCAACTCGGAATACTGCGCCGGTCCACCGTTGTCGTACTCAAGCACGGACACGACGATGGCGACATCTGTCGGATCGACGATGTCGGCAGGGACCCCGTCCATCCCCCAGAAGGGCGGGCCGCCCACAAGCACGGGGGCGTCGTCGTCGTCGTCCATGTCCTCGAAGACGCCGTAGGCGAACACCCGGAAGTTCGGTACCGCCGGAATTGGCACGTTCGGGACCGGTGGGCGGAGCGTGGCAACGACCACCAGGACGTAGTATTCATCGGATGACGAGGCTTCGCTCGACTCATTGAGACTTCTGATGCTGTGAAGTTTGATGGACAGGCTCATCGCGTTCACCCTCCCTTTTGACATGCAAGTCGTTTCTCCACTGCAGTTTGGTCGCCGCTCCGGCCTGCGAACAGGGGTGGTGCACACCGTGCATCGGTGCTTGACTTTCATGATCGCCGGTGGTGCACCGTCGAGCGTCCCCTGGAGGTGCCGATGCATGTGGACCTGCAGTGCGCTGAGAGCTTCGTCGTCCTGAGTGAGGAGATGCACTACGGGCGGGCGGCTGCCCGCCTCTTTGTGACCTCGCCGGCCCTGTCCCGACGAATCCTGCGGCTCGAGCGTCAACTCTCGGCCACATTACTGGTGCGCGGTCCAACGGGCGTGCTGGTCCTGACGTCGGCCGGGGTGCAGGCACTCCGCAACTTCGAACTTCTGTTGGCCCGAGAGGCGGACCTGCGTGAAGCAGCCCGCCATCCGCGCACCACTCTGGTCCTCGGTGTGCCGAATGACGGCCGCGACGGCCATGCGTTTGTCAAGCAGGCTCTCGCACTGCAACACCTCCTGCAGGACGAGGACCCCGGCGCCAGAGTAGTGGTTCAGCGGGTGCCACTGCCTCTGATGACGCCCTGGCTGCTCGACGGGCGGGTCGACGTCCAGCTCAACGCTGGAGCTGTGCGTGCGCCGTTGGTCCGTTCGACGCCGCTGGTCGCGGTCGCCCGGGTCCTCGCCGTGCACGCCAACAGCCCGTACGCGGACGCAGACCACCTCCAGCAGTCGGACGTGTTGGAGGTGCCGCTGCTGTATGACCCGAACCTCTCACACGAGTTCATGGCGCCGTTCTGGCTCGGGGACCTGCGCCCCCTGTCACAGGCGCACCTGATCAGCATCGTCGCAAGAGACAGCTTGACGGTCTATGAACACGTCGCCCGGGGACAGGGTGCGACGATCCTCCTCGCTGCGCAGCGCGACGAGGTACCCGCAGACGTGCGGGTGCTACCGCTGCCGGACGTGCCACCGCTCATGGTGCACGCCATCACCCGAGCGGACGATCGCAGGTCGCTGGTGCGCTCGTTGGTACGTGCACTCGCAACGGTGACGCCGTTGGGGCTGGAGAGTGCAAACGACGGCAGCGAGAAATAGTCGCCAGAGCACGCTCGACCAGTGAGCATCACGGGCCCAGGACACTCGTGCACGGTCAGCGCCCCGTGGGATTCGCCGCCGGGACCTCAACGCCTGGCGTGGAGCAGGTATACCGCCGAACTGGCCAGCAAATTCGCTGCGGCGTTGCCCATCACATGCGCCTCACCGCGGGCGTTCAACGGGATGCAGCGGTCGATCCGGAGGTCGAGGCTGCGAAACAGCGGCTCGAGATCCTTCAGCGACGTGTAGTGCAGGTTGGGTGTGTCGTACCAGGGATACGGCAGGTCCTTGGACATCGGCATCCGGCCTGTCAGTAGGCGCGCGCGGCTGCTCCAATGGGCGAAGTTGGGCATCGAGACCACGCAGTGCACCGCGATACGGCTGATCTGCTCCAGCACCTGGCGCGGCTTGTGGACGTTCTGCAGCGTGCGGGACAGGATGACAACGTCGTAGGAGTCGTCCCCGAACTCCCCCAGCTGGCTGTTGAGGTCCAGGTCGATGACGTTGACGCCCGCGCGCAGCGCCTCCACCAGTTCGGCAGGCTCGATCTCCACGCCGGTTCCGGTGCACCCCTTGCGCACCAGCAGGCGCAGCAGTTCGCCGTCGCCGCAGCCGAGGTCGAGCACGCGGGAGTCCTCGGGGATGAGCTGGGAAATCAGTTGGAGGTCAGGCCGCAGGGTGTCACTCATCGGAGGCCAGCCTCCGCCGCCGCGCGTTCCATGAACGCGGAGATGGTGTCGTGGTAATCGGGGATCATCAACAGGAACGAATCGTGGCCCCAGGGCGAGTGGACCTCGCGGAAGGACGTCGGCACACGGGCACCCTCCAGGTGCCGGACGATGCGGCGCGAATGCTCCGTGGAGAAGCGCCAGTCGGTGTCGAAGCTCATGACGAGAAATTTTGTGCGGTCCGACGCCAGCGCATCGATGGCGCCGGGCGTCGCGAACGGATCGAAGTAGTCCATGACACGGGTCAGGTAGAGGTAGCTGAGGGCATCGAACCGGGACTGGAACGCCTCACCCTGATGATTCAGGTAGCTCTCGACGGCGAAGTCGACCCCGAAATTCGGGGTGAGCTCCCCCGCCTGGGCCGCCCGTCCGAATTTCTCGGAGAACGCCTCCTCTGACAGGTAGGTGATGTGCGCCATCATCCGCGCCACCGCCAGCCCCTTCTTGGGAGACGTGCCCTCGCTGAGGAATCGGCCGTCCCGAAAACCGGAGTCCCGCATGATTGCCTGGCGGCCGACTGCGGAGAAGGCAATGTTTTGCGCCGTCAGCCGCGAGGACCCGGCGAGCACGATGGCATTGTCCGCGTCCCCAGGGTGATCCAGCGCCCACTGCAGCACCTGCATGCCACCGAGCGACCCACCCATCAGGACGGCCCACCGATGTACTCCGAGGTGGGACCCCAGTGCGCGGTGCACCGTCACGAAGTCGGACATGTCCAGCAGCGGGAAGTCGAGGCCGTAGGGCTCACCCGTGGCCGGGTCGGTCGAGGATGGTCCGGTGGTCCCCTGGCAGCCACCCAGCAGATTGGCGCACACCACGAACCACGTGTCGGTGTCAACGGGCTTGCCCGGCCCGATCATGGTGTCCCACCAGCCGGGGCGCTTGTCGCCTTCGCGCCAGCCCGCCGCGTGGGCGTCCCCCGTTAGGGCATGACAGATGAAGACCGCATTGCTGTGGGCGGCATTCAACGTGCCGTACGTCTCGTAGGCGACGTCCACCTCCGCCACGGTGGCACCGCTTCGCAGGACCAGGGGGGCTCCGGCGTCGAAGAGCCGCACGGTGTCCGTGACCGTGTACCCCTGTTCCCCACCCTCACGCTGCTCCACGATGCCCCATTGTGCTGCATGGCCCCCTGCGAGGGCCACCGGTCCCACCTCGGCGCGACCGGCGACTCTGCCACTCAACCCTTGACACCGCCAGCGGTCAGCCCAGCGACGATGTACTTCTGCAGGTACATGAACAGGATGACCACGGGGATTGCGGCAAGCACCGCCCCCGCGGCGAACAGGGACCAGGGCGCGTTGCGTTCATCGGATGCCCAGACGTAGAGCCCCACCGCCAACGTGTAGTTGTCCGGCTTGGCCAGCACGATCCGGGCCAGAATGAACTCGCCGTAAGTGGCCACGAACGACAACAACCCGACAACGGCGAGGATGGGGGTGACGAGCCGCATGATGACGCCCCAGAAGATCTGGGCGTGCGTGGCGCCGTCGATCTTGGCGGCCTCGTCCAGTTCCTTCGGGATGGTGTTGAAGAAGCCGTACATCAGGAACGTGTTGGCTCCGAGCGCCCCGCCCAGGTAGACGGCGATCAGCCCGGTGAGCTCCCCCAGGCTGAGGAAGGGGAAGACGTCGCGTAGCGTCAACAGCAGCAGGAAGATCGCGACGAACGCGAGCATTTGCGGGAACATCTGGATGATGAGCAGCGCCGTCAGTCCCCCGCGCCGCCCCGTGAAGCGGAACCGGCTGAAGGCGTAGGCTGCGGCAGCACCCATCAGAACTGTGCCCACCGCCGTCGCACTGCTCACGGTCAGCGAGTGCAGCATCCACTGCGGGAAGTTGGTATCCATGAGGTCCACGTAGTTCTTGCCGGACACCTCACGGAACATGGTGGCCGAACCAGTCAACGTGCCACCGGGGCTCAGCGATGCGGACAGCACATAGAGAAGGGGGAAGGCGCAGAAGGCGATCATGACGACAGCCACCACGTGCTTCCAGCCCACCTCCTTCCACCAGCGTGCCCCTCGCAGACGTGTTTCGGTCCTGACCCGGCGTGCCATCACATGACCTCCTCAAGCTTGCGTGTCTGGCGGAAGCCGAGCCACGAGATGAACCCGACAACCACGAAGATGACGATGGACATGGCAGAGGCGAGTCCGTACTGCTTGACACCCGATTCGAAGGCCACCGAGTAGACCATTGAGATCAGGATGTCGGTTTCACCCACCAGGATCGGCGAGCCGGGGAAGTTCGGACCACCGCCGGTGAGCATGTAGATGAGCGAGAAGTTGTTGAAGTTGAAAGCGAAGCTGGCGATGAGCAGGGGCGCCACGGATACCAGCAGGAGAGGCAGCGTGATGGTGCGGAACCGCTTCAGCGGTCCGGCGCCGTCCATGGTGGCGGCCTCGGTCAGCTCACCGGGGATGGACTGCAACGCCCCGGTGCACACGAGGAACATGTACGGGAAGCCGAGCCACAGGTTGACCCCCAGAATGGACAGCTTCGCCAGCGTGCCGTCCCCCAACCAGTTGATGGAGGCTCCACCGAGCAGGCTCTGGTTGATGATGCCGAACTGCTGGTTGAGCATTCCCTTCCACACCAGTGCGGCAAGGAACCCGGGGAAGGCGTAGGGCAGGATGAACAGGGCCCGGTACACCACTCGCCCCCTCACCCGGGCGTCATTGAAGATGGTGGCCAGTCCCAGCCCCAGAGCGAACGTGGTCAGGACCGAGAGAATGGCGAACACGAACGTCCACACGAGGATCTTGAAAAACGGGCCGGAGAGCCGGGAATCCGTGAACATGCGCGTGAAGTTGTCGGCTCCCACCAGCACTCGCCATCCGGGGGTCAGGCTCGATCCGTCCTCCGCGACGAACAGTCCCTGCTTCGGATCGGCGGTGTAAACCTTGCCGTCAGGCGTGGTGAACGTGTCGGCTGCCTCGTCGTAGCGCAGGGACGACTTCGCGACGTAGGACAACGTTCCGTTGTCGGTGCGCAGCCATCCGTCATCCGGGTTGTCGCTGAGGCTGACACGCAGTGCCAGGACGTCTTTCTGCCGGCCCTGGATGTCGGACAGAGTCAGGAGTTCGTACCCGGGAACCTCCGTCACACGATCGTTGTCGATGACGGCATCGGGAACGTCCTGCAGGGGTGCCTCCTGGTCGCCGATCCTGGCGGTGCCGTCGTCGACGATGGCGAAGGACAGCGCGTCGTTCTTCTCGAAGATGGACACGGGGAAGGTCTGCGTCCCCTCCACCCGTCTGTCCGAAGTCTTGAGTATCTGGGTGATGGCCGGCCCTTTGGCGTCGTTGTGGCCGTCGCCATAGTTGGTGAAGGCCACGTAGGCGGTGTTGCCCATCACGTACAGCTGGTAAACGGCCAGGAACACCAACCCCGGCATGAGGTACTTCGCTGGGATGGCGCGCTTGGAGAAGTACACGTAGTCGGCGATGACCAGCGTGAGTGCCAGGAAGGCGAGTACGCCCCATTCCTTGTTCGCCCATGACGCCATGATGCCGAAGATGCCGAAGGCGTTGACGAGCGCCATCAGGACGAGCTTGATGTAGAAGCCCGGCCGGGTGATGTCACGGGCATGTGAGAGCTGTGGAGCCCGTTTCTGTGGGGCTTCGGTGGTGGTGGTCACAGACGCTGTCCTTGTCGCTTCGTTGCGAGTGGGGAGCTGTGCGCGGAGCCGAAGCCCCGCGCACAGCTGTTGTCGAAGGTCAGAAAGCGCCTTCGATGTTGGTGATCATCGTGTTCCAGGCTGCGGCGGGATCTGCGGCGCTGCCGTTGATGATGCTGATCTCGGTGGCACCCCAGAAGGTCCACACGGCACCCATCTCGGGGATGGAGGGCAGCGGGTCGCCGTCCTTGCCGGCCTCACCGAACCCAGCGAGGACCTTGTCGTCAACGGCATCGGCGGACTCCGTCAGCGCGGGCGTGCGACGGGACAGTTCGTACATGGTCGTCTGCGCCTCGGGCGTCGTCATGTAGTCCAGGAACTGGTTGGCGAGCAGCGCGTTCTCGGACTTCGAGGACAGGTAGACGCCCTGGACCCCGAGGAACGGACGTGCCGGCTCACCGCCGGCGGAGGGCACCGGCAAGGCGGAGAAGTCGATGTTCGCGGCCTCGAAGTCGGTGATGTTCCAGGGGCCCGTGATGATGTAGGGACTCTTTCCGTCCAGGAAGGCCTGCTTGGCCTGGTCGCCGCCGATGGCGGGGCTCAGCACCTTCTCGTCTGCGAGCTTCTTCAGGTACGCGGCGAACTTGGTGCCGGGCTCGCCACCCATGCCCAGCTTGCCGGTGTACTCACCGTTGTCGTCGGCGGTGAACACCGGTGCGCCGAAGGAGGTCTGGAGCGGGTACAGGTGGTAGGCGTCACCCTCGGCACCCTGCTGGATCAGCACGGGGAATTCTGCGCCGGAGGCCTTGCCCTGTTCGATGACCTCGTCGAAGGTGGCCGGGGTGTCCTTCACCAACGCATTGTTGCGGACCAGCGCCAGGTTCTCCACCGCGTAGGGCACGCCGTAGAGCGACCCATCCATGGTGAACCCGAGGACGGAGGGCTCGGAGAAGCCGTCCATCTTGGCACCGAGCTCGACAGGGCTGACGACGCCGTTCTTGACGAGGTCGCCGGTCCAGTCATTGGCGCCGACAATCAGGTCGGGACCCTCGCCGGTGGGGGCCTGGGCGATGAAGTCGGTCTTGACGTCGGCGGTTGGCTTCTGGACGATGTCCAGTGTGATGCCGGTGGCTGCCTTGAACTTCTCCCCGAGCGCCGTGAAGGATTCGATGCGGTTCTCATCCATCCAGATGGACAGTGTTCCGACGTCCTCCATGGGGGCGGACGTCTCGGTGCTGGCGGAAGTTTCGGTGGTGGCGGCAGGGGTTGTCGTCTCGGCGGGCCCGGCGTTGCCGCCGCATGCCGTCATGGTCAACGCCAGACCAGCAGCTGCCAGGGCGAGGAAATGCTTGCGCATGGGTGATCCTTTCGATGTGCCCAGCAACCTTGCTGGACCAGTGGGAGAACGCTAACAGGTGAAAATGACAGTTGCAGTAAGTTGCGTTGGTTGTTGCGCTACCGTGACCTGTCCCAAGGTGCCCGAGGAGTTGCAGTGACGCGTGTCGCAACGAAGATGTCCGACGTGGCCGTGCTCGCAGGTGTGTCCACGGCAACCGTGTCGCGCGTACTCAGCGGCAAGCCCGGCGTGCGCGAGTCCACACGCGGGGCCGTCTTCAGCGCCATGAAGGAGCTCGGATACTCGCGGGACCGCTCCGTGGCCAAACCCGGCCTGGTGGCCATTCTCGTGCCTGAGTTGTCGAACCCGTCGTTTTCTGCGTTTGCTGAAGAACTTGACACCCTGTTGTTCTCGGCCGGCCACCCCAACGTGGTCTGCGCTGCCGGTGCCGCTGGCACCAGCGAGGTGCAACACCTGGAGACGCTGCAGGACCTGAACATCGTCGGGATGATCTCGGTGTCCGGGACGCCGGCAGACAGCTTGGCCTCCAATGAGCCGTACAGCCGCCTCATCGCAGCCGGTGTGCCGACGGTGTTCATCAACGCGCAAGCTGATGATCTTGACGGCGCCTTTTTCTCCTGCTCTGACCTGGACGCCGTCTCGTCCTCGGTGGCGCATCTGCGGTCCTTGGGCCACACGCGTATCGGTCTGGCCATCGGCCCGGAGAAGTACCTGCCAACGCGACGAAAAATCGCGGCCTTCACGTCGATGGGATTCACCCCCTCGAACATTGCTTCGACCATCTACACGGCCGAGGGCGGTCTACTTGCCGCTGCGCACCTGCTGGACGGGGGCCACACTGCCATCGTGTGTGGGTCGGACATCATGGCGCTGGGCGCCATCCGTGAGGTCAGGTCACGGGGGCTCGATGTCCCGAAGGACGTCTCCGTCGTCGGTTTCGACGACAGCCCACTGATGGCTTTCACTGATCCGGCACTGACGACCGTGCGCCAACCTGTCAGGGCGATGTGTGAGGCAGCCGTTGCTGCCCTTCTGGCCGCCCTCAACGGTGAGGCCGTCAACCGCACGGAGATGCTTTTCCATCCCGACCTGATCATCCGAAGGTCGACGGGACCTCTGTCGTGAGAACAGCCTCCGCGGCCCCACAAACGATGTCTTTCGAATACCGAATGATAACGATATGGTGTACCCCGCCTGCGTCCGTTCACGATCCCAGCCGTTGGAACCCGTTATCAGGGATCATCGTGTGAACACTCGGGCAGGGTGACTCATCGCATCGCCGACCGGCGAGCGCGTCGTGGTGTGAAGGGAACGACAGTGAAGACAAGGCGAATACTCGCGACAGCACTCATCGTGGCGATGCTCGGAGTCACCGCGTGCAGCGGTGAGGAGCAGAACACCGACGAAACGAGCGGGACCCTGCAACTCGTCCTCGGCAACAACGGAGACCTGCTGAGTTGGGATCCGGGGGAGATGAAGGAAGGTGCCGTCATCCACTACGCCGAAGCCATCTACGACCCGCTGCTCCGCAAGACCTCGGAGTCGAAGATTGAGGGCAACCTCGCCACCGAGTACGAGTACAACGAGGACCTGACGGCGCTCACCCTGAAACTCCGGGACGACGTCACGTTCAGCGACGGCACCGCGTTCGACGGTGAGGCCGTCAAGGTCAACCTCGAAGCACGCAAGGAGGGCGCCGGCAGCGCCTCGGAGGCCGCCAAGGTCATCAAGACCATTGACGTCACCGACCCGATGACCGTGACGATCAACCTCAGCGAACCCAGCCCCGGCCTCCTGTCGGGCCTCGCGACGTACCTCGGCTTCATGGTGAGCCCGAAGTCGATCAGTCAGGGCAATCTTGAGGTCGAGCCGGTGGGATCTGGCCCGTACGTGCTGGAGAGCTCTGACTCCGGCGTCGAGTACACCTTCGCGGCTCGCGAGGACTACTGGAACCGCAAGGCCTTCCCCTTCGACAGCATCACGATCCGTCCCTACGAGGAGTTCACGGCCCGCTACAACGCCCTGTCCACCGGCCAGATCCAGTTCATGTACGGCACCTCGGACATGGTGCCGCAGGCGGAGACCGACGGACTCACGGTGCAGAGTGTGCCCGGCGAATGGCAGGGCATCATCCTGCAGGATCGTGGCGGCGAGGCCTCCGAAGCCCTGGGTGACGTCCGGGTCCGCCAGGCCATCAACTACGCACTCGACCGGGAGGCCATCCTCGAGGCCCACTACAGCGGTCGCGGTCAGGTCACCACACAGACGTTCAACCCCGCCAGTCAGGCGTGGAAGGAAGACCTCAACTCGAGGTACCCCTACGACGCTGCCAAGGCGAAGGAACTGCTGGCCGAGGCCGGCTACGCCGACGGGTTCACGCTCAAGACGTCCTACAGCGAGGGGTTCATGTCCCCGCTGGTGCCGATCGTGCAGCAGTACCTCTCTGACGTCGGCATCACGATGGACCTGGTGCCCGTCAACGGCTTCGCCGCAGGCGGTCTGGAGACGCTGAAGAGCCAGCCGGCGTTCATGCTGTCCTTCTCCACCAACATTCCGGCGTGGACCGACATCCTGAACAAGCTCACCACCGATGCGCTGTGGAATCATTTCGGCTACACCGACGACACGGTCACCCGCCTCATGAAGGAGATTCCCGTTAACCAGGGGGATGAGCAGACGGCCCTGTACCAGAAACTGAACACCCACCTGGTGGAGGATGCCTGGTTCGCGCCCATCGTCCTGCAGGACAACATCTACCTCTCCAGCCCGGAGATCAAGGTGACCATGCAGCAGGCTCAACTTGTGCCGAGCCTGCGATTCTTCGCCCCTGCCAGCTGAGTTCCTTCGGCGGTGGCGGCCGGGAGACCGGCTCGCCACCGCCGAGCACCGCATCCCCCACGAAGGAGTGGACATGCTCGGTTTCATCGCCCGTCGGCTGGCGATGGGTGTGCTGCTGGCCTTCACCGTGGTCACAGGAATGTTCTTCTTCCTCCTGGGCACGGGAATGGACCCCGCCCGCGGGGCACTGGGCCTGTACGCGAGCGAGGGGCAGGTGCAAACGAAACGTCAGCAACTCGGACTTGATCGTCCCGTGCTGGAGCAGTACCTCGACTGGCTGGGCCATGCGGTGCGAGGAGACCTCGGGCAGTCGACGGCGAGCAACTCCTCCGTGCTGGACCTCCTGATCACACGCATGCCCGTGACGGTCTCACTGGCGCTGGGCGCCGTTGTCGTGGCGGCGGTGTTCGGTGTGGCGCTGGGACTGCTGGCTGCCATCAGGCCGGGTTCCTTCGACCGCATCCTTCAGGTCGTCATGGTGCTGGGCTTCAGCCTGCCAAACTTCTGGGTGGCGATCCTGCTGGCGCTGGTCCTCGCGGTCAAACTCCGCCTGTTCCCTGCCACCGGCTACGTCCCACTCACGGACTCCCCTGCCGCATGGCTTTTGTCGATCACCCTTCCTGTGGTGGCTTTGGCCATCGGCTCCATTGCCGCCATCGCCCAACAGCTCCGCAACTCGGTGATCTCGGTGTACAACCAGGACTACGTGCGGACGCTGCGGAGTCGCGGGCTACCCGGCCGCACCATCCTGTTGACGCACGTGCTGCGGAATGCGTCGCCGCCGGCCCTGACAATGCTGTCCCTGCAGTTCATCGCAGCCATGAGCGGCGCTGCCATCGTAGAGCGTGTCTTCGGGCTGCAGGGGCTGGGGGCCGTGGCCATCAACGCATCGGCGGACAGTGACATCCAGGTCATCATGGGTCTGCTGCTCTTCACCGTCCTGATCGTCGTCGCCGTGAACCTCCTGGTGGACGTCCTCTACGCAGCCCTGAACCCGAAGGTGCGAATCTCATGAGCACGGCGGCCATCCCACCCACCCGCCCCTCCCACCGCTGGCTCCGAACCCTGCTGCGCAACCCCATGGGGATCATTGCCGGAATCGTCCTGCTCAGCATCGTCATCGCCAGCATCCTCGCCCCCTGGATCGCCCCGCACGACCCCGGTCTGGTGGTATTGAAGGAGTCCCTCGAGGGGCCCAGTCCCAACCACCCGCTCGGCACCGACGGCAACGGCCGGGACATTCTCAGCCGGTTGCTGTGGGGTGGCCGGGTCAGTCTCAAGGCCGGGACGATCATGGTCTTTGCCGCCATCGTCTGCGGGGTGCCAGGTGGCCTGCTGGCCGGGTACCACTCCAACTGGTTCGACGGCCTCGCCAGTTGGCTGTCGAACATGCTGATGTCACTCCCCCAGATTCTCCTCATCATCGTGGTGATCGCCTCGCTCGGCAGCGGGCTGACGCCAACGATGGTCACACTCGGGGTGCTGGCATCGCCGGACCTGTTCCGCCTCACCCGCAGCGCCGTCGTCGGCGTCCGGCAGGAGCTGTTCATCGACGCGGCCAGGGTGTCCGGGCTCAGTGACTTCCGCATCATCTTCCGGCACATCCTGTCGGTGGTCCTCGGTCCGGTCGTGGTGCGCTCATCCTTCATGTTCGGGATGGCCATCATTGCGCAGTCAGGGCTGGAGTTCCTCGGTCTGGGGGACCCGCTTCGGCCCAGCTGGGGCGGTGAGCTCAGCTCCGCCTTCCAGAACTTCCAGCGAGCACCCAACCTGGTCATCGCGCCGGGCGTCGCCATCGGACTCACTGTGATGGCCCTGGTTCTCTTCGGCACCGCGCTGGCCGACTCACTCGGCGGTGCGCGTGCCACCGGCAAGGGAAACTGGGCACCGGTGAAGAACCCCGTGGACGACAGCGTCGCCGCCGCGGACCTCGCCGATGGCGACGAGCTGCGGAAGACGGACACCACAGTCGCGACACCGACTTCGGCAGACGATGCGCTGCTGCGGGTGGAGCACCTCCAGGTGCGATATCCGGGCGGTAAAGGAGGAGCGAAAGTCGTCGTCCAGGACGTCTCCCTCCACGTGAACAGGGGTGAGGTGCTGGGCCTCGTCGGAGAGTCCGGCTCGGGGAAGTCGCAGACATCCTTCGCCATCCTGGGCCTGCTGCCGCCCGAGGCGTCGGTGTCCGCCAGACGAATGCTTCTCGACGGGCAGGAACTGGACACGCTGTCGGGGCGAGCCATGGAAAAACTGCGCGGCCGAAAAATGGCCTACGTCCCGCAGGAGCCCATGTCCAACCTGGATCCTTCCTTCACGGTCGGCTACCAACTCACCAAGCCCATGCGCGTGATCATGGGGCTTTCGCGGGCCGACGCCAAACGACGCGCGCTTGACCTGCTTGAGCGGGTGGGCATTCCCGACCCCGCACGCACCTTCGGCTCCTACCCCCACCAGCTCAGTGGGGGCATGGCCCAGCGGGTCCTGATCGCGGGAGCGGTCTCCTGCGACCCGGAACTTCTCATCGCGGACGAGCCCACCACGGCCGTCGACGTCACGGTGCAGGTGGAGGTGCTGGCGCTGCTGCGCAGCCTGCAGAAGGAACGCAACATGGGAATGGTGTTGGTCACGCACAACCTGGGCGTGGTGGCCGACATCTGCGACAGAGTTGCAGTGATGCGGAGCGGCAGGATCGTGGAGCAGAAATCGGTGCACGAGCTGTTCACCCACCCGGAGCACGAGTACACGCGGATGCTGCTGGATTCAACGCTCGAGGATGCCCCCGCCCGCCGACAGCGTGACGAGGACCTGGAGATGACGTCGTGACCACCGTTGATCGCGCGGCCGCACCGCTGCTGGATCTCACCGACCTCAACGTCGTCTACCGCGGATCCGGTTGGCGCTGTCCGTCTTTCCATGCCCTTCATGATGTCTCCCTCGACGTGCTGCCCGGGGAGACTGTTGGGCTCGTCGGGGAGTCCGGGTCGGGCAAGACCTCGCTGGGCCGAGCGGTGCTGGGACTGGCTGAGATCAGTGGTGGCACCGTCACCTTTGACGGCAGGGACATCACCCACGCGAACCGACGCACCCGACGATCCCTGAGCAGGGACATTCAGGTGGTGTTCCAGGATCCCTATTCGTCCCTGAATCCGGCCATGACGGTGGAGGCCATCCTCGCTGAACCGCTGACGGCACAGGGCATGGCGAGGCAGGATGCGTCCGCCCGGATCACCCAGTTGCTGGGCCAGATCGATCTTGACCGTGATGCCGGCGGCTGGCTCCCCCGGGAGTTCTCAGGCGGGCAACGGCAACGCATCGCGATCGCGCGCGCACTCGCTCTGGAGCCGCGGCTCATCGTCTGCGACGAGCCGGTCAGCGCGCTCGATCTGTCCACGCAGGCCCGCATCCTCGACCTCCTCATCGAGATCCAGGCGCGGACCGGCGTGGCTTACCTGTTCATCTCCCATGACCTGTCAGTGGTGCGCTACATCAGCCACCGGGTGGCGGTCATGCTGCATGGGAAGATCATCGAGAACGGCGACGGTGACGTCGTCACATCCCAGCCGCAGCACCCCTACACCCAGCGATTGTTGTTGGCCTCACCGATCCCTGATCCTGCGCGGCAGGCAGATCGACGCCGCGAATATGCACAGCTCACCTGAGATCCCGCACCCGTCGGTGGACAGGGAAAAGTCGCCCGAACCTCCACGGGACCGGGCGACCCTTCTTGGGGTGGGTCAGGACACCTGGGCCAGCGCCTGCTCGAGGTCGGCAATGAGGTCGTCGACGTGCTCGATGCCAACGGACAGGCGGACCATCTCCCCCGGCACGCCTGCCTTCTCCAGCTCCTCGTCGGAAAGCTGCGAGTGGGTGGTGGAGGCGCTGTGGATCACAAGCGACTTTGCGTCGCCGATGTTGGCGAGGTGGCTGAACAGCCCCAGCCCACTGACGAACTTCGTGCCAGCTTCGCGCCCCGCCTTGAGCCCGAACGACACGAGACCGCCGAACTGGCCGTCGGCGAGCACCCGCTGTGCGATCTCATGCGAGGGGCTGGACTCGAGCCCCGGGTAGTTGACCCACGCGACAGCGTCGTGGTTCTCGAGGTGCTTTGCGATGGTGAAGGCGTTGGAGCAGTGACGCTCCATGCGCAGGTGCAACGTCTCCAGGCCCTGCAGCAGGAGCCAGGCGTTCATGGGCGAGATGGTGGCGCCAGTGTTGCGCAGCAGAACCGTGCGGGCACGGATGATGTAGGCGGCGGGGCCGGCGGCGTCGGTCCAGACGACACCGTGGTAGGCGTCATCCGGCTGGGTGAGGCCCGGGAAGCGATCGGCGTTCGCCGCCCAGTCGAACTTGCCGGAGTCGACGATCACACCGCCGAGGGTGGTGCCGTGCCCGCCGATGTACTTGGTGGCGGAGTGCACAACGATGTCCACACCGTGATCGAAGGCGCGGGTCAGCAGCGGTGTGGCCACGGTGTTGTCGAGGATGAACGGGAGCCCGTGTTCGTGGGCCGCCGTGGTCCAGGCGTCGAGATCGATGACGTTCAGTGACGGGTTGCCGATGGTTTCTCCGAAGACGAGCCTCGTCTTGTCGTCGACGTACTGCCCCAGGTCCTCGGGCTTTGCAGGGTCGACGAAGCGCACCTCGATGCCGAACTGGGGCAGTGTGTGCGCGAACAGGGCGTAGGTGCCACCGTAGAGAGTGGACAGGGCCACGATGTTGTCACCGGAGTACGTCAGGTTGAGCACCGCATAGGTGACGGCCGAAGCCCCGGACGCGGAGGCGAGTGCACCCACGCCGCCCTCGAGGGCGTTCATACGCTCCTCGAACACGTTCTGGGTGGGGTTCATGATGCGGGTGTAGATGTTGCCGGGCTTGCGCAGTGCGAACAGGTCAGCGGCGTGCTCCGCATCGTCGAAGGTGAAGGACACCGTCTGGTAGATCGGGACGGCGCGGGCGTTGGTCGCCGGGTCGGACTCTTCCTGACCTGCATGCACGGCAAGGGTTTCGGGGCGATACGTCATGGGTTCTCCTCTAGGGACCAGGCATTACTCACGGACTGCCGTGGACAACCCCAAGGGTGGCGGCGCTATTCCCGGACTCCGAAAGCGTCCAACAGGTGGGACGGCACCATCGCGGCACAGTGCCTGTAAAGGCGGCACAGTGCCTGTAAAGTGTGTCTTGGTGTGTCGGGAAGTCTGGTCGACGACGCTGTTCGCCTACCCCGAGGAAACCCATGCCAAGCACGTCCGTGGCCCCGTCCGTGCCTCAGCGCATCGCCCAGTTCGTCGCGCGCGACAAGGTGGGCGGAGGGCTCATGATCGGCGCCGCCATCCTGGCGCTGATCCTTGCGAACTCCGCCGTTGCGGACTCCTACGCGGCACTCTCGGAGTTCCGCCTCGGCCCTGCCTCCCTCCGTCTGGACCTTCCGCTGGCGGTGTGGGCAGCTGATGGCCTGTTGGCCGTCTTCTTCTTCACCGTCGGGCTGGAACTCAAACACGAGCTGGTCGTGGGCAGCCTCCGCTCCCCCGCCCGTGCAGCCGTCCCGGTGATGGCAGCGATCGGCGGCATGGCAGTGCCCGCACTGGTCTACGTGGCGCTGGTGAACGTACTGGGAGACCCGGGTGCCTCGGGAGGGTGGGCCATCCCCACTGCCACGGACATCGCGTTCGCGCTCGCCATCCTGGCAATTTTTGGAAGCACCCTCCCCGGAGCGCTGCGCACGTTCCTCTTGACGCTTGCCGTGGTGGACGACCTCCTGGCCATCATCGTGATAGCGATCTTCTACAGCTCCGGCCTGAACCTCTGGTACCTCGTGGGAAGCTTCGTCGTAGTTGGGGCGTTCTCGTGGCTCGCCCGCACCAGGAAGATGCCGTGGTGGGCCATGATCCCTGTCGCTCTGCTGGCCTGGGCGCTGATGCACGAGTCCGGCGTCCACGCCACGATCGCCGGTGTGCTTCTCGGATTCGTCGTCCCGGCGCGCCAGATCCATGGTGAGCCTGACACCCGCACCCACATGATCGAACACCGCATCAGGCCCATCTCCTCCGGCCTCGTGCTGCCGATCTTTGCGTTCTTCTCCGCCGGTGTTGCCTTCGCCGCCGACGGTGCCGGTTCCGTCTGGACGCAGCCTGTGCTCGTGGCCATCACCGTCGCGCTGATTGCCGGCAAGCTGATCGGGGTGCTGGGTACCACGAAGCTGGTCACCACGTTCACCGGACTGCGGCTCGCGGACGGTCTCGGGGTGCGGGACCTGCTGCCGATCGGCTTGTTGACGGGCATCGGCTTCACTGTGTCGCTGCTCATCGCGGAACTGAGCTTTCCCGACTCCGAGCACACGGCCGCCGCCAAGCTGGGGGTGCTGATCGGCACTGCAGTGGCGACGGTTCTCGCGTCGCTGGCCCTGGTGTGGGACTCCCGCCACCCCCGCGGTGTGGACATGAACCGCGACGGCATCCCCGATGTGGACACCGCGCCGTACAACGATGAGAGCCCCGACTGGACTCTCACGCGCCGCGACGACTCACCGTTGGAGTAGGTTTCCGTCATGAACAGTCAGACCCTCATCACCATCGCGGAACTGGAGGGCTTACTCACCAACCCGGCCACTGCTCCCGTGGTGCTCGACATCCGTTGGTCCGGACCCGGCTCGGCCAGCGGCCGCGACGCCTTCCAGCAGGGACACATCCCGGGTGCCCATTTCGTGGACCTGGAGGCGGTGCTGTCGGACCCCGCGGCGGGTGGCGTCGGCGGACGCCACCCTTTGCCCACTCCGGAGCGGTTCGAGTCGGGCATGCGCGCCGTCGGTGTCACGCAGAACCGCCCTGTGGTGGTCTACGACGGATGGAAGTCCATCGCCGCCGCCCGCGCCTGGTGGCTGCTCCGGTACTTCGGGCACGAGGATGTGCGGGTACTCGACGGCGGCTGGGGTGCATGGCAGGACGCCGGCCTGCCTGTGGATTCCGGTCCGAACGAGGGCGTTGAGGTGGGCGAGTTCATGGCTACGTCTCCGCGACTGGCCTCGATCAACGCCGAGGATGCCTCGAGCATCGCGACCACGGGTGTCCTCCTCGACGGTCGACCCGCGAACAGGTTCCGTGGCGAGGACGAGACCGTGGACCCCGTGGCCGGACACATCCCCGGCGCTCAGTCCTTGCCTGCGCCGGAGCTGGTCGGTCCGAACGGGTACTTCCTACCCGCGGATGAGCTGCACACACGTTTCTCGTCGTTGGGAATCGAGGCTGGCACGCCGGTGGCGGCGTACTGCGGCTCCGGCGTCCAGGCCTGTCATGTGGCGCTTGCAGCGGCAGTGGCTGGCGTCACCGATGACCTGCCGATCTACCCGGGATCGTGGAGCGACTGGATCACCGACCCCAGCCGCCCGATCGTCACGGGCTGAGAACTTCCACTGCGCAGGTCGATCCCTCGGAACCATCAGGTTCCGGGGGATCGTTGCTGTCGGATCTTCGCCCACTGACGCGCGGAGGGGCCGGCCAGCTGACCTGACATAAAAGTTCATTGTGCACAATTGAATCGTGTACACTCAGTTTCGTACGCATAGGCCATCTTCACAGGAGCACGAATGGATTCCCTCTTCTCCCCCATCCGCATCGGCAACATGAACCTTCCCCAAAGGTTTGTCATGGCACCGCTGACGCGCAACCGCGCAGGCGAGGGCATGGCCCCCACGGAGCTCAACGCCGAGTACTACGCGCAACGCGCCGGGGCGGGGTTGATTATCGCCGAGGGCAGCCAGCCGAGCGCCGTGGGCCAGGGATACCTCAACTCCCCCGGCATCCACACTGTTGAACAGGTGGCGGGTTGGCGCCTGGTCGCGGATCGCGTCCATGAGAGGGGCGGGCACATCTTCGTGCAGCTCATGCACAGCGGCCGCGTGGCGCACCCCGAGAACAAGAATGGCCTCGAGTCCATCGCTCCCAGCACCGTGGCCGCCCCCGGGACGATTGTGACGGCCAACGGAGCGCTGCCCATGACCATGCCACGCGCACTGGAGACCAACGAGATTGCCGGCGTGGTGGCGGATTACGTGCATGCAGCACGCTGCGCAGTGGAGGCCGGACTGGACGGTGTGGAGATCCACGCAGCCAACGGCTATCTCCTGCACCAGTTCCTGGCACCCTCCTCCAATCAGCGCGGCGACGAGTACGGCGGCTCCCCCGCTAACCGTGCACGCCTGAGCGTCGACACCATCACCGCAGTGTCCGAGGCCATTGGAGCGGAGCGCACCGGGGTTCGGATCTCACCCGCCCACAACATCCAGGGCGTCCTGGAGCAGGACCCCGAGGACACCCGCCTCACCTACGAGGCACTGGTGGATGGCATCGCACCGCTGCGTCTGGCCTACCTGAGCATTCTTGCCGACCCCACCGCGGATCTGGCCGCGAACCTGCGCACCCGGTTCGGGGGCCCCATCATGGCCAACTCCGGCTTCGCCCAGATCACATCGAAACAGGACGCTGCGGCCATCATCGCCAAGGGTGAGGGCGACCTCGTCGCCGTCGGTCGTCCGTTCCTGGCCAACCCCGACCTCGCCGGTCGCTGGCGGGAAGACGCTGAGCTCAACGAGCCGCAGCAGTCCACGTTCTACGGCGGCGGCGCGGAAGGCTACACCGACTACCCGAGCATGAAGGTCGCCTGAGCATGGATGCGCCCGCGCGACTCGACGAGCAACTCTGCTTCGCCCTTTACGCTGCATCCCGTGCCATCACGAACGCCTACCGGGAAGGACTCGCCGGTTTGGGGCTGACGTATCCCCAGTTCGTCACGCTCCTGGCGCTTTGGGAGACCGACGACATGGGCGTCGGGGAACTGGGTGAACGGCTTCACCTGGACAGTGGGACCCTCTCCCCACTCCTCAAGCGGCTCGAGGCGTTGGGTTTTATCACAAGGGAGCGCGCCGTTGATGACGAGCGCCGCGTCCGGATCCGGCTGACTCCTACAGGAACTGCTCTGCAGGAGCCTGTCCTTGCAGTCCAGCATGAGGTTGCCTCGCACCTGGACCTGACGGCCGACGAAGCAGCACTGCTGCGCACGTTGGCACGTCGACTCACCGGCACTGCATTACTCACACCCTGAGCTGCACCACCCCCACACGAACACCTCAATTAGGAAGATAGCGTTCACATGACTGAACTTCCCAACACAACCCATCAGATCCTGCTCGCCTCCCGCCCCGAGGGATGGCCGACGTCGCAGAACTTCCGTCTGGCGGAGGTTTCCGTGCCGGAGCTGTCCGACGGCCAGATCCTGGTGGCCAACCACTACATGTCCGTGGACCCCTACATGCGTGGCCGGATGAACGATTCGAAGTCCTACACCTCGGCCTTCCAGATCGACGAGCCCCTCGAGGGCGGCGCCGTCGGTGAGGTCATTGCGTCCACCAGCGACGATGCGCCGGTGGGCGCGACCGTCCTGCACAACCTGGGATGGCGTGAGCACGCGGTGGTCCACGCCTCCCAGGCGAAGGTCGTCGACCCGTCACTCTCGGAGGAGTCCGCGTACCTGGGTGCCCTTGGCATGACCGGGCTGACTGCCTACGCGGGCCTGACATACGCGGGCCAGTTCAAGGAAGGCGACACCGTCTTCGTGTCCGGCGCAGCTGGCGCTGTCGGCTCCATCGTCGGCCAGATCGCCAAGGTCTCCGGCGCCTCCCGTGTCATCGGCAGCGCGGGCTCGCCCGAGAAGGTGGCGCGTCTGAAGGAGCTCGGCTTCGACGCGGCCTTCAACTACAAGGATGGCGATGTGTCCGAGCAGTTGCAGAAGGCGGCGCCGGAGGGCATCGACGTCTACTTCGACAACGTCGGTGGTGACCACCTCGAAGCAGCGATCACCTCGCTGAACGTTCACGGCCGGGTGGCCATGTGTGGAGCGATCTCCCAGTACAACGCCACGGAGCCGGCGTGCGCACCCCGCAACCTCGGTTCTGCCATCGGCAAGCTTCTCACCATCCGCGGCTTTCTCGTCGGCGAGTTCTTCGACAAGGCTGACGAGTTCGCGCAGAAGATGACCGGCTGGTTGTCGGACGGTTCCGTCACGTTCGACGAGACCTTCCGCGAGGGCCTGCCGAACGCACCGCAGGCGTTCATCGACATGTTGCGTGGGGCCAACACCGGCAAGATGGTCGTCAAGCTGTAGGACACCGTGAACCACTGCGGCGTCGCCCCCCTTTTGGAGCGGCGCCGCGGTTGCGTCCGGGGGCGAGGGCACACTGGCTTGCATGCGCGACGTGACGGTGGTGGGCAGCGGCCCCAATGGACTGGCAGCAGCCATCACCATGGCCAAGGAGGGTCTGGAGGTCACAGTGGTGGAAGGCGCCCGCACGGTCGGCGGTGGGCTACGGACCGCCGAGCTGACGCTCCCGGGCTTCCACCACGACGTGTGTTCAGCCATTCACCCGGCCGCTGTGACGTCCCCGTTCTTCCGCGACATGGGGCTCCTGGACTCCCTGGACTGGATCACACCGGAGGTGTCCTACGCCCACCCACTCGACGGCGCACCACCGGCTGTGGCGTGGCGTGACCTCGACCGGAGCGTCGAGGCTCTGGGCCCGGACGGCCCACTGTGGCGGAATCTCATGGGGCCCCTCGTTCGGCGCATCGACGGCGTTGTGGACTTCACCGGCCACCAACTGCTGCGCTTCCCACGTGACCCTGTCGCCACCGCGCATTTCGGTGCGCGGACCCTTGCCCTGGGCTCCGGGTTGATGCGGCGGCTCTTCTCCACGAAGGCACCGGTGGCACTGCTCGCGGGCTGCGCGGCGCATGCGGCGGGCCGGATGCCCTCGCTCGCGCCGTCCGGCGCCGGACTGCTTCTCGCCGCCCATGGCCACGCCGGCGGGTGGGGCTACCCCCGGGGAGGTTCCCAGGCGATCGCGGATGCAATGGTCCGGGAGCTGGAACGGCACGGCGGCCTCGTTGAGACCGGCCACTTCATCGAGAGCCTCGACGAGGTGCCGCCGAGCCGCGTCGTGCTGCTCGACACGTCTCCCGAGTTGCTGCGAAGCACTTCCGCCGCCCCAGAGAAGTACCGACGTGCTCTGGGGCGGTACCGCTACGGCTCCGGGGTGGCGAAGGTGGACCTCGCACTGTCGGGCCCCATCCCGTGGCGTGAGCCCGAGCTGGCGCTCGCGCCAACGCTGCACCTGGGAGGCGACTGGGACTCAATCGCCGCCTCCGAGAACGCTGTTGCTCGTGGCCGCGTGGCCGCGCGGCCATATTTCCTGGCGGCCCAGCACTCCATCCTCGACGACTCGCGCGCACCCGCGGGCGGCCACACCTTTTGGGCGTACATGCACGCCCCCCGCGACTCCTCCGTCGACCCACTCCCGCTCCTGATCACCGAACTGGAGCGCCATGCACCCGGTGTCCGGGATCTCGTGATGGCCTCGTCAACCCGCCGCGCCCATGAGCTGGAGGCGTACAACCCCAATCAAGTTGGCGGAGACATCTACACCGGTGAGCTGTCCCTCCTGCAGTTGGTGAAGCGACCGGTGGTATCACGCACACCGTGGCGCACGCCGATCCCCGGGGTGTACCTCTGCTCCAGTGCAACCCCTCCTGGTCCGGCCGTTCATGGAATGAATGGTTTGTTCGCAGCACAACTGGCATTGCGCGACATGTTCGGAATCACCCCGCGAGCGTCTCGTGAATCTTTGCATTGAACAGTTGGAAGAATCTTCCAATTCTACAATTGAGCCTACCTTTCACGGGCCGCCCCAATGACGCGGAACGCGGGCAACCGACGCTCCTGATTGTTGGGCAATTCGTCACGTGATGGACAACTTTGGGGGACAAAATATCCCTCATTGTCGTCTTCTGGACTTATTATGTCCACCTTGCAACACTTCGAGAAGACGACACGACAGCAATTGATAGCGTTTCAAACGCGCGGACCGCCGACGTCCAATTGGTCAGCGCCAATCCCCCCACGAAAGGGCGCCTCTATGTCAACACCCGTCATCCGGAGACAACGATGGGGAGGGAAGACCGCCGCCGCACTCGCCGTGAGCAGTGTCCTCGCCTTCTCCAGCGTTGCAGGAGCATCCGCCTCCACCTTGTCGCCCAGCGGCGACAGCGAAGGCTTTGCTCAACTCATTTCCTCGTCTTTGCTCAACACCGAGCTGCTCGACGTGGCGACCGCCCACGCCGTCAACCCGGGTGGTCCCCTCGCGGACGCCGAACCACTCGACCTGTCGCTGCTGGAGACTCTCGATCTCCAACTGACGGACGACGGTTTGATTCAGATTCCCCTGATCGGCACCGACACCGTTCCCGGACTGCTGGACCTCGGACAGATGGGAACTGTCCAAAGCGCCGCTTTCGCCCCTGAACGGACCAGCGCCTCAGCGGCGTCCGGGGTCGTCGGGGACGATGGCACAATTTCCATCAGTAAAGAGGACAACCCGTCCGACATCGGCAACGCCACCATCAATGTGACGGCACTGCTGAGTCAACTGGGTGTGAACCTCGGGGGCGCCATCGATGGAGTCGCCTTCGAAGTCGGCGCAGTCGCTGCGCGTGCCGAGGCAAGCGAAGAAACAGTCACCACCGATTATCGCGTGGCAGACCTGAAGGCCACTGTGGACGCACCCCTGGTGGGCAACCTCGTAGAGCCCATCCGTGGAGCTGTGGACACCACCGCCACGGACCTCACCACCGCACTCGACCGGCTCGTCGGCGAAGGCAGCGTCCTGCAAGACGTGCTTGACGTCGTTCCAGCGATCAGTGTGGACGTGGGCCTCGCTTCGGCCAGCGTGGCTGTGAGTGACGCGACGCTCGCCGTCACCCCTCCCAATGTCAGCGCCGTCGTCGATGAACTGTTGGGCGGACCCGGCGCGGTGTTCGTGAGTGACGACGAATCCGTCACAGTTGACCTCGTCGCAGGCACCGTCAGCATTGACCTTGCCGAGATCGTCAATCCGGGCGGCAATGGTCTCAACGACCTTGCGCCCAACACCGACGTACTGACCGCCAGCACGATCACCAAGATCACCGAGGGCGTCGGCAACGCACTGGGCAAGGTATCTGCCGCAGTGACAGCAGCAACGCTCTCCGCGCTGGAATCAGCAGCCGTGGACATCTCGGTGCCGCTGTCCGTTTCGGGAACGCTCCTGGGTCTCCCCCTGGTCAACATCTCGGGTGCTGTCACCATCCAGGGGACTCTCGCTGAGGTGCTTGCAGGAGAAGCCACCGCCAATGTGTCCTTCACTGGCGCACTCGGCGCCCTGCTCAATCCCCTACTGGATGCCGTCACCAATTCGGTGTTGAACCCGCTTCTTGCTGCGTTGAACCCGGCCATTGAGGCCGTCCTGGCAGAAAGCGGTACCGCTCTTTCCGCCACCATCGACGGCTTGGTGACACCCGTTGTTGACGCGCTCGACCCCTTGCTTTCTGGCGTATTGAACAATGTTGCTCGCATCACCATCAACGACCAGCCGACGATTGACAACCCTGTCCGTCCGGCGGATCTCGGTGATGGTTCCTACACGGTCCGTGCCCTGAGCGTGACCCTGCTTCCCAACCTGACAGGTTCCCCCCTGACATCCGTGTCGCTCGCCAATGCCACTGCATTTGCGTCGCCGGAAGCCGCCGACATTGCTGATGTGGTCATCACCAGCCCTGTTGATGGTGCCGAGGTCACCCCCGGCGATGATGGTGTTCCTGTCACCGGAACCGGTGAGCCCGGCGCGACCGTGGTTGTCACCACCGGCGAGATCAGCACGACCACCACGGTCACCGATGAGGGGACCTGGACAACGGTGTTGCCTGGTCTGGAGCCCGGAGATCACACGATCACCGCCACCCAAACCGTCGGCGATGACACCTCCACCGACTCCGTCACGATGACGGTCGTGGGCGCAGTTCCCTCACCGTCCCCGGCTCCGACGGAGCCCGGCAACCCCACCCCCACGGAGCCCGGAACATCGGCGCCCACCAAACCGGCTCCGGGCGGGACGGGAAACCGTCCGAAGCTGCCCAACACCGGCGGGGACCCGGACCTCGCGCTGCCGGGTGTCGCTGCCGTGCTCGTCGGGGCCGTTTGCGTCATGATCGGCATGCGCAACAGGAGGTCAGAGATCTCCATCTGAGGGGACCATCCATTCCTCAATTGAGGGGCGCCGGGCATGCCCGGCGCCCCTTCGCGCATTCAAGTCCGGCGTGAAATCCCACGTAGCCCCCGGGAGCGGTAGCGTTGCATCAATGATGAGGCACGCAGACGACCGTCCGGATGAGGCACGCAACAACATCGGCGAGGACATCGCCGAGGAACTTCCCGAGCTGAGCTTCGACGATCACCGGTTCGCAGCGCGACCTGCGCGGCTGCGCGCCAGGGCCAGGCGCCGTGACGAGGACGCGAGCCCCATCACTCCGCCTTTCGAACCGCACGGGTCCAACCGCGCGTACGTGGACTGGCTCGAGGAACAGTCAATGCTGCATGATGCCCAGCAGGTCTCACGCCAGCTCGCCGGCACCCACGCGATGTGGGCCAACCCCTACGCACATCCGGATCCCCGGGCAGCACTGGCGCAGGCGTCGGTCTGGTACACCGCCTACCCCCTCTCCCACATCACCCAGCCCGGCACGTCCTTCCTCAGTGCTCTTGGCTCGGCGGAGCTGTGGGATGCGTTCTCGCAGATCGGCATCGACGCCCTTCACACCGGCCCCGTCAAACTTGCCGGTGGGTTGGACGGGTGGGAACCGACCCCCAGCGTCGATGGCCACTTCGACCGGATGAGCATGGCCATCGACCCCCTCTTCGGGACTGAGGACGAGTTTCGCGCCATGTGCGAGACGGCCTCGCGCCACAACGGCACCATCATCGATGACGTCGTCCCGGGCCACACCGGCAAGGGTGCCGACTTCAGGTTGGCCGAGCTCAATTACCGTGACTACCCCGGCATTTACCACATGATCGACATTCCGAAGGCAGCCTGGCACCTGCTCCCGGAGGTGCCCGAGGGGCGTGACTCGGTCAACCTCACCCCGGAGGCGGAGGAGGCACTCGCGGAGGAGGGCTACATCATCGGCGCCCTGCAGCGCGTCATCTTCTACGAGCCGGGACTGAAGGAGACCAACTGGTCCTGCACGCCCCCGATCACCGACACCAAGGGCAAGGTGCGCCGCTGGGTTTACCTGCACTACTTCAAGGAGGGCCAGCCCACCATCAACTGGCTCGACCCCACCTGCGCCGGCATGCGGCTGGTCATGGGCGACGCTCTTCACTCCATCGTGGACCTCGGATCCGGTGGGCTGCGTCTGGACGCCAACGGATTCCTCGGTGTGGAGAAGACGTTTGGCCAGTCCCCCGCCTGGTCCGAAGGCCACCCCATGTCCCAGGCCGCCAACCAGTTGATCGGCTCGCTGGTGCGCAAGGTGGGTGGATTCACCTTCCAGGAGCTGAACCTCGCCATCGACGACATCCAGCGCACCGGTGCGGTGGGCCCGGACCTGTCCTACGACTTCATCACCCGGCCCGCCGCCCAGGTGGCCCTGTGCACCAGCGACACCGAGTTCCTGAGGCTCGTGATGCGGGAGGCCATGGAGCTGGGCGTCGACCAGGCCTCACTCGTCCATGCCCTGCAGAACCACGACGAGCTGACCTACGAGCTCGTCCACTTCGCCGCAGCGCACCGCGACGACATCTACACCCTCGGTGGACAGGACTACACCGGCTCGGAACTGGCGCACCACATCCGCCAGACAATGCGCGACAAGCTGACGGGCGAGGCAGCGCCGTACAACGCCGTCTTCACACAGAACGGCATCGCCAGCACCACGGCGTCCATCGTCACGGCCACGCTCGGCATCACTGACCTGTCTGCCATTACCGACGCCGACGTCCGGCGCATCACGACGGCACACCTGCTGATGTGCATGTACAACGCCTGGCAGCCCGGCGTGTTCGCCCTCTCCGGCTGGGACCTGGTGGGTGCACTGCCGCTCGAGCGCGAGCAGGTGAGGGCGCTCATCAGCTCCGGGGACACCCGCTGGATCGAACGCGGCGCCTACGACGTGCTCGGGGTGGCGCCCGACGTGAAGAAGTCCGCCTCCGGTATGCCCCGGGCGCGGGCGCTGTACGGCCCCATCCCCGAGCAGTTGAAACGCGACACCTCGTTCGCCTCCCGGCTCGCCGCCATCCTCAAGGTCCGCAAGCGCAACGGCCTCGCCTCAGCCAAGCTCGTCGACATCCCCGAGGTGGGCAGCAAGTCCCTGCTCGTGCTCGTCAACGAACTCGAGATCGGAGCCACTCAGATCACCGCCCTCAACTTCGGTGCGGAGAAGATCGAAGCACGTGTGCAGTCCGAGATGCTTCCCCAGGGACGTGTCTTCGACCTCAGCAGCCGCCGCAAAGTGGGCACGGTGGACGATCTGCGTGGATTCTCCGTTGAGTTGCCGGCGTTCGGTGGCATGGCCATGATCGTCAGGGACTGAACTTCGATTCCGCAACCCACCTCATGGCTGACGGGCGTGCACTCGTCGCGGTCGCTCAAGGGGGTAGGTTTCTTCGGTGGCCCAAGACGCAGCCCGAGGGCGCCTGACAACGAGTTCCGCCGCGGGGAGGACGCGTCGCCGGTTCCTGCGTTCCCCCGGGCAGGTGATCGTCACGGCGTTCGCCGGTGCCGTGGCCGTCGGCACCATCCTGCTGATGCTGCCAATCGCGCGCAGCGGTCCAGGGGGCGCACCGCTGGTCACCGCACTCTTCACTGCGACGAGCGCGGTCTGCGTGACAGGGCTCATCACCGTGGACACGGCGACCTACTGGACCGGGTTCGGCCAGGTTGTCATCCTCGTGCTCATTCAGGTGGGCGGGCTCGGCATCATGGTGCTGGCCTCCATGGTGGGTTTGCTCATGTTCCGCCGCATGGGGTTGCGCACGCGGCTCACCGCGGCGGCCGAAACCAAGAGCACGGGTCTGGGGGATGTCCGCACTGTCCTGCTGGGAGTCGGGAAGGTCAGCTTCCTGATTGAGGTCATCGTCGCGACGTTCCTCACGGGCAGGTTCCTGCTCGGTCACGACGAACCACCCGGCAGGGCCGTGTATCTGGGCATCTTCCATGCTGTCTCCGCGTTCAACAACGCGGGGTTCGCGCTGTACTCCGACAACCTCATGGGCTTCGTGACAGATCCGTGGGTCTGCCTCCCGATCGCGGCTGCCATCATCCTCGGCGGACTCGGCTTCCCCGTGCTGCTCGAACTACGACGAGAGCTCACCCGGCCGAGGAAGTGGAGCATCCACACTCGTCTCACCCTGGCCACCTACTTCGGGCTGCTGGTCGTCGGAGTGGTCTTCGTGACCGCCAACGAATGGACCAACCCGGCAACTCTCGGGACGCTCGACGAACCCGGCAGGATGCTCGCCGGCTTCTTCCAGGGCGTCGTGCCCCGCACAGCAGGGTTCAACAGCCTCGACTACGGCCAGATGAAGGATGGCACCCTGTTGGCCAGCACGGTCCTGATGTTCATCGGCGGTGGCTCCGCCGGCACCGCGGGTGGCATCAAGGTGACCACCTTCATCATCCTGTTCTTCGTCGTCCTCTCCGAGGTACGCGGCGGTCGCGATGTCAACGTCGCCGACCGGCGCATCGGTTCCCGCGTCCAGCGGCAAGCCCTGGCGGTGGCGTTGCTGTCGATGGGACTGGTGGTGTCCACCACGCTGTTGCTGTTGGAGATCACCTCCCTCCCGCTGCGCGACGTGCTGTTCGAGACTGTCTCGGCCTTCGCCACCGTCGGACTGTCGACGGGCATCACGGCACAATTGCCGGTCCTTGGAGAATTGGTGCTGGCGGCCCTGATGTTCGTCGGAAGGCTCGGACCCATCACACTGGTGTCAGCGCTCGCGCTGCGCGAGAAGCAACTCGGCTACACCCTCCCTGAAGGAAGGCCACTCATTGGCTAGGCACAAGCTGTCGGGACACAAGGCGCCCGACGACGCACCCGTTGTGGTCATGGGGCTGGGACGGTTCGGCAAGTCACTCGCACTGGAACTCGTTGCCGAGGGCGTGGAGGTGCTCGGCATCGACCTGGACAGCAAAGTGGTCCAGTCGTTGGCGGGGCGGCTGACCCATGTGGTGGAGTCCGACACCACCAACGCGGAGGCCATGCGCCAACTCTCGGTGCACGAATTCGACAGGGCTGTCATCGGCATCGGCACAAATCTGGAGTCCAGCATTCTCTCGGCCTCCGTGCTGCTCGATCTGGGTGTCCCCCATGTGTGGGCCAAGGCCGTCACGGCGTCACACGGCCGGATCCTCTCCCAACTCGGCGTGCACCATGTCGTGCGGCCGGAGCACGACATGGGCAAGCGCGTCGCCCACCTCGTGCGTGGGCGCATGTTGGACTACATGGAGTTTGACGACGGGTACGCCATCGTCAAGACGCGGCCGCCGCAAAGCATGTGTGGGCTCTCCCTCGGCGTGTCCACCGTCCGCACCCAGTACGGCGTGACCGTGGTCGGGGTGAAGCGGGCGGGTCAGGGATTCACCCATGCCACTGCCGAGACCATGGTGGAGGACGGGGACCTCATCATCGTCTCCGGCACCGCCGCCGACGTGGAACGGTTCAGTGGGCTCCTGTGAGTGGTGGGTTTCCCGCCGGATCTGAAAGCATGGCGTGCATGCACGATTCCATCGTCGCCGACCATCCCACCAGACGTCGTGTCGAGGTCCTCGCCGGGATTCGGTCCTCGCTGGCGGCTGGCCTGGGTCTGTTCCCGCTCGGCATCGCCTTCGGGCTGCTCGTGTTCAACTCCGGCCTGTCCTGGTGGGTGGCGCCCGCGTTGTCGGTGGCCGTGTTCGCTGGGTCGATGGAGTTGCTTTTGGTGGGGCTCCTCGTCGCCGTCACACCCTTGGCCACCATCGCCCTCACCACCTTCCTCGTCAACTTCCGCCACGTTTTCTACGCCTTCTCCTTTCCTCTGCACGCGGTCCGCAACCCCCTGGCGAAGGCGTACTCGGTGTATGCGCTCATCGATGAGGCGTACGCCATCACCAATGCCCGCCCCTCCGGGTGGACGTCGTGGCGTCTGGTGTCGATGCAGGTGGCTCTCCAGTCGTACTGGCTGGTGGGCGGTCTCGTCGGCGTCCTCGCGGCGCGCCTCATCGCCGCGCCCATCGAGGGTCTCGGTTTCGCGCTCTGCGCGCTGTTCATCACTCTGACGCTCGATGCCTGCCGCACACGCGGCCAGGTGCCGCCGGTGGTACTGGCAGGGCTCAGCTTCACCGTCGCCCTCCTCGTGGCACCCAACTCTGCGCTCTTCGCCGGGCTGGTGTTGTTCGTCGTGGGGCTGATCGCGCACGACGTCGTGGGACGGCTGCGGGGGCGTCATGCCTGACGTCTCCTACGTACTGGCGGCGATGGGCATCGCGTTCGTGATCACGGTGGCGTTGCGCGCTGTGCCGTTCCTGCTGCTGAAGCCCTTGCGTGAGTCCACGTTTGTGCGGAACATGGCCGTCTGGATGCCTGCGGGCATCCTGTTCATCCTGGCTGCTGCCACGTTCCAGTCCTCCGCCTTCGAGGGAACCACGCGCCTGTGGGAGGCGTCCGTTTCCGCCGCCGTCACGGTTGCGGTTCACCTGGGATGCGGACGACGCACCCTGCTCAGCGTCGGCGCCGGCACCGTCGTCTTCGTGGGCCTGGTCAACTTCCTCTGACGTCCTTCCCGGCGAACGTCACTGCGTCGGCGGCCAGAGATGCTTGCGTCGACGCAGCCCGCTGGCGATCAGCCGCTGCACCAGTTCCTTCGACCGCACCGGGACCGCACCCAGGCGGACCAGGTCGTCATACATCTCCACGGGTACGTCGTAGTGGTCACGGTCGAATGCGCGCCGCGACACGCCGCCCTCCGCAGCGAACTCGTGGAGCTCGTCGTAGGCCACGTCGGAGACCAGATGGGAGAACAGCGTGCCATGGGCGGGCCACACGGGAGGGTCGATCAGGAGCGCCATGGAGCACAGGATGCACCATGTGGTGCGCGTTCGGCATCATGTCTCAATGCTTGCCAGTGCGCTCGTGATCGCGGGCGTACGCACGGAACACCTCTTCAGGGGGACCGCCCGAGCCGAGGAACTGGTCATTCAACTCGGTGGCCAGCCCATCGAGAGCACTTCCCAGCCGTAGGGCAGCAAGCCGGACGTCGGGTGTGGTGCACTTCGCTGACCGGTCCCGCAGCTCCATCAGGTACGGGAGCTGTCGCGCGAGGGACGTGCTCGGCTGAACCTCAAGGAAGTAGTAGGACTCGGAATGCTGCACCAGGTCGACGACGCACTTGTCCACGTCGGCGGACAGCGTGGAGAGGTCTCGGCTGATGGTCGTCGTGTCGAGGTCCGTCAGTGTTGAAACGTAGTCAGCGTCGGCGAGACCGGCGATGTCCAACGCCAGTGCCCGCCGACGCGACAGTGGGGGAAAGGCCTGCGTGAACCAGGAAAAGGCTCCCGTGAGTAGGGCGAACCCCGTCAGTGCCTGCGCGGGCGCCAAAAAGCGAATCATTGGCTGCGTCGCCACCACATCGCCGAACCCCAGAGTGCTGAGCGTGACCGCAGAGAAGTACAGCGCCTGCATGACCTCCGGATAGCGGGCCGGGTCGACACCAGGTCCGTAGGAGAACCCAGCGGGAACATGGGGAAGGTAGATCATGGCCCAGCCCACCACCTGCAGGACGACCCACAACACGGTGACCGCAACCATGGCTGCCGGGCCAGCGCCGGAGCCGAAGCGGTGTCCCAGGGAACGGGACAGGCTCCAGACTCCGCCGAGAACCGCATGGCTGACCGCACCCCTGCCACGCGGATGCAGCAGGCTGTGGAACATGTCGTTGAGTCCGACGAGTATCAACACCGCACCGAGGATCGTCAGTACCAACATCATTTTCGAAGTCGCCCTTCCCGGTGTGGATGTACTCATCCTCGTCCTGTGCTGCACCGCGAAAGTCAGTGTGACGAAACACCAGCATGACTGCGGACGTGGCTACTGTAAATGCCAGACAGCTCAAGGAAAGGTCCGCCCAGAATCGTCAGGACGAGAATCCGGGGAAGCAACCGGCGGCGGGTCACCTCAGCCCCGCGGCTGCTGATGGTATTGGATACTACTGGTGGCCGCGGCGGTCCTCTGGTTGGCTTCGCGGTTTCCCTTCCTCCAAGCGTGCCCCCTGCATGATCGACCATCAATGAATTCCCACCAACACTGAGACGCCAGGAGATTGACATGTGGTTTGACTCATGGGGCGATCTGCTCCGCATCCTGCTCGTGGGCTCCGCTGGATACGCCACGCTCATCGTGGTGCTGCGCGCATCCGGCAAGCGCACCCTCAGCCAGCTCAACGCTTTTGACTTCGTTGTCACGGTGTCCCTCGGCTCCACGCTGGCGACGCTGCTGCTCAGCGTCGACACCTCATGGTCCGAGGGGGTCCTGGCTCTCGCCCTGCTGGCTTTCCTGCAGTTCCTGATGGCGTGGATTTCCACCCATTGGCCATGGGCGCGGCAGGTGTTCACCTCACGGCCGGCGCTCCTGCTTTCCGACGGCGAGCTGCGATCCGAGGCGCTGCGCCAGAACCGACTGACCGAATCAGAGGTGCACCAGGCCGTCCGCATGCAGGGCATCGGGGACCTCTCACAGGTGGGTGCCGTGATCCTGGAAACCAACGGCACAATGAGCGTCATCCCCATGAGCCAATACGGCAACGGCTCCGCCCTCGATGAGGTCAAGGGAGTGGTGAGCTCGTGACTGCGGACCAGACCGAGGTCCATGCCGAGACGCGGCTCGACGCTGCCGAGGCCCTTGCCGCCCGCCTCGACCGGCCCATGGGCTACCTGGGCCTGATCTTCCTCTTCGTGGTGCTCGGCCAGTTGCTGGTCGCAGATCCGGGCTGGGCACGTGCACTCGCCATCACCGGCTGGATGTTTTGGGGAATCTTCGTTGCCGAGTTCCTGCTACGTGCCTACATCGCCCGATTCCAGGCCAAGTTCTGGAAGCGCAACTGGTGGCAGGTCATCTTCCTGCTGGTGCCCTTCTTGCGGTTCTTCCGCGCATTGCAGAGTCTGCGCCTGCTGCGCTTCGCACGACTGAGCCGCCTGGCCCGCTTCGGTGGCATCCTGTCGGCGGGCGTACGGGGCTCGCGATCCGCAGGCCGGCTGCTTTCGAGCCGCATCGGTACGCTGGCGGCGGTAACGGTCGTGGTGATCCTCGCGGCCAGCCAGTTGCACTACGCCCTCACGCCGGAGGACTCATACAGCACCGCGCTCTACGAGGCCGCGCTTGCCACCATCACGGGCAGTGGTTTCAGCACCCAGACAGGCTTCGCCAAGATCCTGCATGTGGTCCTGGCAACCTACTCCGTGGCCGTGTTCGCCACGCTTGCCGGCACGCTGGGTGCCTTCTTCCTGCGTGGCCAGTTCCCCATGGCTCCGGTGGTCAGCCACTCGGCCGTGCCGGAGGACGGCCCCGCGTAGCTGGCTTCGTGTCGCCGTCCCTGAAGGATGCCACCGGCCATACTCTGGTGCGATGAGACAACTGGCTGGCTGGTGGTACCGAATGCGCGAGTCCTTCTGGTTCATTCCCACCCTTTGCCTGGTAGTGGCGTTCCTGCTGGCTCAGGGCATGGTTGCGCTTGACAGGTCCCTTCCCCTGGATTTCTCGTCGCCGTGGTTCTTCTGGGTGTACGGCGTCGGGATCGATGGGTCGCGGGCCATGCTGGGCGCCATCGGCACCTCGATGCTGGCTGTGGCAGCTACGGCGTTCTCCATCACAATCTCCGTCGTCGTGACCGCGAGCGCCACCTACGGCCCCCGGCTCGTGGGCAACTTCATGGCCGACCGCGGCAACCAGACCGTCCTCGGGGTGTTCGTTGCCACCTTCGTCTACGCGCTGCTGATCCTGCGTACGATCCGTTCGAAGGATGAAGACCTCTCTGCCTTCGTCCCCCATCTCGCCGTCAACATGGCCGTGCTCATGGCGGTGGCGAACGCAGCCCTGCTGGTGTGGTTCATCCACCACATCGCCGCCTCCGTGCGCGTCGAGACGCTCGCCCATGGGGTTCGCAAAAATTTCCGGGACGTGGTGGAACGCATGCATCCCGAGGGCTCCACGGATGGAGTCGTTTTCACCGGACCGCTCGGGGAGGGTGGCGCCCTTGTCAGCGCTGGCGTTGTGGGCTACCTCGTCGAAATCAACTACGAGAAGCTCTGCTCAATCGCGAAGGACGAGGATGTGGTTCTGGAGGTGGTGCCCAGGGTTGGGGACCACATCCTGGATCATGAACCCTTGGTGGTCGTCCGACCCTCCGAGAAGGCCGACGACGTCGTTGGGGAAGTACGTCGCGCCATACGCATCGGGAACTCGCGGTCTGAGTACCAGGACATCCGCTTCGCGGAACAGCAGGTGTTGGAACTGGCGGTTCGCGCACTCTCCACCGGCACCAACGACCCCTACACCGCCGTCAATGCCATCGAGGAGGTCGCCGCAGGTATCACCGTCGCTGTCTCACGGCCCAGTCCCGGGAACACGTTGCTGGACGGGTCCAGCACCGTGCGCGTGCGCTACAGGACGGTGTCCGTCGAGGAAATCGTGGACCTGCCGTTCGATCAGGTGCGCATTTTCGCCACGGACCACGTGCCGGTACTCGAGGCACTCATCGACCTGGCGGTACGCATTGAGAAGGCGTCGGTGCACGCCGACATCCCTGTGCGAGTGCAGGAACAGGTGAGGGTTCTGCTGGAGGACTTCCGCGCCAGCGGAGCGCACCCCCACGACGTGGAGCGGGTGGAGCGTCACCTGGCAATGCGCCGGGAGGACCTCGCGGACAGCGCCGACATCCGGTGAGCCGCTCGCGATGGGCTGTGGCTCAGCCCACGACCTCGTAGGCCACCTTGACCACGCCGGCGGAGGTGCCGCCGATCTGCGACATGGCGGCCGTGGACAGGTCGAGACAGCGGCCCGAGATGTAGGGACCGCGGTCATTGATCCGGACCACCGCGCTCTTGCCATTGGCGAGGTTCGTGACCTTCACCTTCGTGTTGAACGGCAGCGACTTGTGGGCCGCCGTCATGGCGTTGGTGTCGAACTGCTCACCGTTGGCTGTCGGCTGGGCCTCCCAGTAGTACGAGGCCATGCAGGTGCTGCCTGATGCAGGGGTCAGCTTCTTCGACGCGGAGGACGAGTCCTTCTTCGAGGCCGGTGCCGGTTCGTTCTTCGAGGTCCGTGCCGGCTCATCCTTGACTGCGGGTGCGGGTGCCGGCTCCTTGGTGCCCACGGTGGTTACTTCAGCCACCGGCTGACGGGAGACGACGGTGTTGGCCAGCGTGGAGCTGATCAGCTTCCCGTCGTGGTAGACGTCGGTGTAGGTCTCGCGGGTGAGTCCGGCCTCGCCCCTTGTGGTGACCTTGTCCGTGCCCTTGTCGAGCTTGTCCGACGTGGCAGTCGTCTTCCGGAAAGGAATGGCAACCTTCTTGGTGCTCGTCTTGGTCTCGACGTCGACGTAGGTGATTGCGAGACCGTCCGTGAGGTCCGTCTCCACGGATGGTGTGACACTGTCGTCGGCGTCGGGTGTGACTGCCGCCTTGGTCAGGACATCTGCCACGGTGCCGGCGATGGTCATCCTGGTGGGTGCGCCCGCGACCGTCAGTGTGACGTTTTTGGCTGTGGCGATCTCGACGGAGAGACCCTCACGGGTGATGCCGGTGGAGCGCGATGTCGACAGTTTCGAATCGGCTGCATCCAGGTTGAGGTGGGCCAGGGCTTGCCCGACGTCGGAGGCCGTCGTCCACACGGTCCGGTTCTTGCCATCGACGGAAAGCTCGAGCTGCCGTCCGTAGGCGACCGAGATCTCCAGGCCGTCGCTGATGCGCGTGTCCAGCGCCGGCAGCACGATGTCGTGCTCCCCCAACGAGATGCCTTCCAACTCCAGTACCTGCGCCACCGTGTTCTCCCTGACCGCGATCGACGTGGGTACGTCGTCGACGACGAGTTCGACCTCGTCCTTGTGCAGTGCCGTTGCAACGCCGGCTGTGCCGACGAGGGCCAGCGCCGATACTCCGGCGATGGCTGGGATGAGGAACTTGGGTGCCATGGATGATTCCTTGAGGAGAGACGTGCCGGGGCGGACCGGCCGGATCAGCTTAACTCCGTCCTGAACATTTCCCAAAGATTTGCTGAGAAACTCTCAGTTCGAGTGACTGGTCCGCTCACCCATGGGTCGGGCATCCACGCGAGCGTCCCGGTGGTTCGAACTGGATGGTGGAGTGTTCGACGCTGACGTCGAAGTGCTCTGCGACGCAGTCCTGGACGCTGGCCAGCAACTGTGGCAGCGAACCATCAGCGAACGACTCTGCCGTCACGACAACATGCGCCGTCAAAATGGGCAACCCCGTCGCGATCTGCGACGCATGGAGGTCGTGGACCTCCAGCACATCCGGGAGCGCCAGCAGGTGATGCCGGACATCGGCGAGGTCAAGGCCCGGCGGGGTGGACTCGAGGAGCACGTTGGTGGTCTCGATGAGGAGCGTGATGGCGCGCGGGATGATGAGGACACCGATCAGCAACCCCGCGATCGAGTCCGCGCCGGCCCATCCGGTGGTCGCGATCACGATGGCAGCGATGATGACCGCCACCGAACCCACGGCATCGTTCACGACTTCCAGGAACGCGGCCCGGAGGTTGAAGTTGGCGGACCGGCTGGAGGCCAGCACGAGCAGCGAGGCGACGTTGCCGACGAGCCCGATGATGCCGAACACCAGGAGTTCCGTGGAGGGGATGTCCGGCGGTTGTGACAGCCGTCCGATGCCTTCAACGATGACGAAGAGACCAACGCCCAGCAGCACGGCGGCCTGGGCGGAGGCGGCCAGCACCTCTGCCCGTCGGAAACCCCAGGTCCGCTTGTCACTCGCCGCCCGGGTGCTGAGGTAGGAGGCGAACAGGGCCATCGCCAGGCCGCCGGCATCCGTGAGCATGTGGCCTGCATCGATCAACAGGGCCAACGATCCGGTCCAGATGGCGCCCAAGATCTCGGCGAGCAGGATGGTGACAGTGATGCCCAAGGCGACGCCGAGTCGTGTGCGATGCGTCGCCGCAGCTTCCGCGAACGCAGCCGTCGAGCTGGAATGACCGTGGTCGTGCATGGTCCTCCTGACCTTTCGCGACTCCCCAACCGATCGTAGCCGGGCCGTGGCCTGCGCTTTCAAATCCGTCTTTCGACGCCGACTCGGACGACTGCGCGGAATTCGCAGCACGGCAAGTCAGCTGTGTATCGTCGTAGACGGCCTGTTCACATCATCGGCCCGTCCTGCTCCGCCGTCCGCGGTGGATCGTGCGCCGTGAGCGCCCTTCTTCCCACCCGGTACGCCCAGGAGACTCCCCTTGACAGCTGTCCGCCATGCCCCCAGCCCGACGTCGCGCTACGCTCCCGACCCGTCGGTCATGACCGCGTTGCGGACTCCCCGCATCCTTGTTCGTGAGGTGCTGGCCGGTCTCGTCGTGGCGATGGCGTTGATCCCCGAGGCCATCTCGTTCTCGATCATTGCCGGCGTCGATCCCCGGTACGGCCTGTTCTCCTCGTTCGTGATGGCCGTGTCCATCGCCTTCCTGGGCGGACGACCGGCCATGATCACGGCCGCCACCGGTGCCGTCGCGCTGGTCATCGCCCCGGTGGCCCGCGACCACGGCGTGGACTACTTCCTCGCCACCGTCATCCTCGCGGGGATCTTCCAGGTGGTCCTGGCTCTGTTGGGCGTGGCAAAGATGATGCGGTTCATCCCGCGCAGCGTCATGGTGGGGTTCGTGAACGCGCTGGCCATCCTGATCTTTTCCGCCCAACTGCCCCACCTCATCGGCGTCCCCTGGCTGGTGTACCCGCTTGTTGCCGGCGGCCTGCTGCTGATGTTCGTGATGCCAAAGCTCACGACGGTGGTGCCAGCACCGCTGGTGTCCATCGTCCTGACCACCGTCGCAGTTGTGGTGCTCGCCATCAGCGTCCCCACCGTGGGGGACCAGGGTGAGCTACCACGCAGCCTCCCGGAGTTCTTCTTCCCCAACGTCCCGCTCACGTGGGAGACCTTCCAGATCATCGCCCCCTACGCACTTGGGATGGCATTGGTGGGCCTGCTGGAGTCGTTGATGACCGCCAAGCTCGTCGACGACGTCACGGACACCCACTCCCGCAAGACCCGCGAGGCGTGGGGCCAGGGTGTGGCCAATGTCCTCTCGGGCCTGTTCGGTGGCATGGGTGGTTGCGCCATGATCGGGCAGACCATGATCAACGTGAAGGCCTCCGGAGCACGGACGCGGATCTCCACCTTCCTCGCCGGAGTGTTCCTCCTCATCCTCGTGGTGGGTCTGGGCGACCTCGTCGGCATGATCCCCATGGCGGCCCTCGTCGCGGTGATGGTCATGGTGTCCGTGGGCACCTTCGACTGGCACAGCATCCACCCGCGCACCCTCCAGCGCCTCCCACGCAGCGAGACCGCCGTGATGGTCATCACCGTCATCACCGTTGTCCTGACGAGCAACCTGGCAATCGGGGTCGTGGTGGGAGTACTGGCGGCCTCCGTGCTGTTCGTGCGCCGCGTTGCGCACTTCGTGACGGTGGAGCGCACGATCAGCGACGACGGGGCCACTGCGCACTACGCCGTCAACGGCGAATTGTTCTTCGCCTCCAGCAACGACCTGACCACACAGTTCGAGTACACCGAGGACCCCGGTCACGTCGTCATCGACATGTCCCAGTCGCACATCTGGGATGCCTCCACGGTGGCCGCCCTGGACGCAGTGATGACGAAGTACGACCGGCTCGGCACCTCCGTCTCCTTCGAAGGCCTCAACGGCCAGGCCACCCGCTTCCACGCGAATCTGACGGGCAACCTCGGCGCCGAGAGCTGACCGCACCCCGTGTCAACCGTTTGGTTGATGCGGGATTCAACCGGTTCGGCGATGCCCTGACCATGCCTCCCGCGGTGGGATGGATGTCATGGCACAACTCCGTATTCCCTCGCACTTTCCAGAGCGTCTCACGTCCCGTCGCGGGGCCTGGATCTCTCTCGCCCTCGTCCTCGTCATCTTCCTTGCCGCGTTCGGCGTCTTCGGGCGCGCGACCGCTCCGGCCGGGAACGATGCAGCACCCCCCAGCTCCGAATCGACCCAGGCCTCCTCACTCCTCGCGCAGTTCCCCGATGCCGATGAACAATCGGTCCTGATCGTCGGAGCACGTGCCGACGGCGCGGTCCTGACCTCCGAAGACCTCGCGTCCATGGACGCCCTGAAACCGGATCTTGATGTCCAGACAGGCCACTCGGCCTCCGGTGCCATGCCCAGCGAGGACGGACGCGCGGCCGTGGTGATCACCCCCATCACGGTGGGCACCGACAATGCGGAGACCGCGCAGGTCGTCAAGGACCTGCGCGCCACCATCGCCGACCAGCCCATTGCTGGCGTTGACATGCAGGTGACCGGCGGGCCCGCCTTCGGCGCCGACGTCACGTCCTCCTTCGATGGCGCCGACTTCACGCTGCTGCTGGTGACCATCCTCATCGTCGCGGTGCTGCTCATCGCCACCTACCGCTCCCCCGTCCTGTGGCTCCTGCCGCTGCTGGTCGTCGCCTTCGCCGACCAGTTGGCCAACAAGGTGACGGCCGCTGTGGGCACGGCCCTGGAACTCCAGTTCGACGCCGGCATCATCAGCGTCCTGGTATTCGGGGCAGGCACCAACTACGCGCTCCTCCTGATCTCCCGCTACCGGGAGGAGCTGATGTTCTCCGACGACCACCGCGCCGCCCTCGCGTCGGCGTGGCGGAAGACTGTTCCTGCCATCCTGGCGTCCAATATCACCGTCGTGTTGTCCCTTCTGACGCTCGCGTTCGCCGTCATCCCCGGCACCCGAGGCCTCGGTATCTCCTCGGCAGTGGGCCTGCTCATCGCCCTCGTCGCAGTGCTCTTCGCCCTGCCTCCGGTGCTCGCCGTGTGCGGCCGCAAGGTGTTCTGGCCCTTCGTCCCCAAGCCCGGCTCGGGTGTCGAACAGGGCCGGAACTGGCGAGCCGTCGCCGCCCATGTTGTGCGCCGTCCCCTCGTCGGTCTCGGCGCAGGCATGCTGCTGCTGGCCATCATGGCGACCGGCCTGCTCGGTACACAGGTGGGTCTCAGCCAGGTGGAGAAGTTCCGTGTGGCCTCTGAGTCCGCCGTCGGCCTCGAGGTCCTGTCCGAACACTTCCCCGCTGGCGAGTCGCAACCCATCCTCATCGTCGCAAGGACTTCCGAGGCCGAGCCCGTGGTGAACGCTGTCTCGGAACTCGACGGTGTGGTGCGCGCCACGGTGACGGGTGAGACCACCGACGGCCAGTGGTCCCGCATCATGGTCACCGGTGAGTACGGACCCAGCACCCCTGAGAGCCTCGACCAGGTCACGGAGCTGCGCAACAGCGTCCATGCCATCCCCGACGCGCAGGCGCGGGTGGGTGGCGCGACTGCGACGGACCTGGACGCCCGCGCAGGCAACTCCAGAGACCTCCTCGTCATCGCCCCGGTGGTGCTGGCCGTGAGTTTCGTCGTGCTGCTGCTCTTGCTGCGTTCCGTCGTGGCGCCCCTACTCCTGCTGCTGGTCAACCTTGCAAGCGCGGCCGCGGCCATTGGTGCGGGATCCTTCCTGAGCCGCATCATCTTCAAGCAGGACGCACTGGACCTGCAGGTTCCGCTGCTGTCGTTCATGTTCCTGGTGGCGCTGGGCATCGACTACACGATCTTCCTGGTCCACCGCGCACGCGCCGAGGCCCACGTCGTCGGTACCCGCCGTGGCATGGTCAACGCCGTCGCCCACACCGGTAGCGTCATCACCAGCGCGGGTATCGTGCTGGCAGCCGTCTTCGCCGCACTGGGCGTCCTGCCGCTGGTCACCTTGGGCCAGCTCGGCCTGATCGTCGGTCTCGGTGTCCTGGTGGATACGCTCGTGGTGCGCACCATCATCGTGCCGTCACTGTTCGGTCTGCTCGGTGACAGGATGTGGTGGCCGCGGGCCATCGAGGGCGACGTCGACAAAGTGGGGGAAGCACGACATGAAGAGGAACGTGTCCTCGTGGGATGACCCCCAGCGTCCCCGCACAGCCACCGCGACGCTGCGCACCATGCAACTGGGTCAGCATGTGATCGCGGTGGCGCTGGCGGTGGTTGGGGCGGCGCGGGCGGTCGCGGAGAATCCCGCCATGGCACCCGTGCTCGCGGCGGCAGCCATCCTGCTCTGGTACGGAGCCGGCGTGACGCTCTCCAACCATCACCGCGGGCCCGTGGCGGCGCGCTGGTGGCTCGTCGGGCTCACTGCGTTGTGGACGCTGGCTGCTGTGGTGGTGTCACCCGAGTTCGTCTGGTTCGCGTTCGTGCTGTGGTTGCTCGCCGGCCACCTGTTGCCCCGCTGGTCCTCGGTGGCCTTCGCGCTGCTGGTGTTCGGCGTCGTGGCACTGGCCCCGGTGAACAACGGCGGCACCACCACCTACGCAGCCATCTTCGGCCCCCTGATTGGGGGCGTGTTCGCGCTCGGGGTTTCCCGCGGCTACCTGGAGTTGCGTCGTGATGCACGGGAGCGGGAGCTTCTCGTCGAGTCCCTGACGCTGGCTCAGCAGGAGATGGCGGCCCTGCAGGAGGAGTTGGCACTGACGCAACGCCACTCGGGCGCAATCGCGGAGCGCACGAGACTTTCTCGCGACATTCACGACACCATCGCGCAAGGACTCTCCTCCATTCGCCTGCTGGCTCGTGCTGAGCTGGATCGCGCACCCGGCGAGGCCGATCGCACGCTTCATCAGGTGGAGATGCTTGCCGGTGACAGCTTGGCCGACGTGCGCCGCATCGTGGCCGAGCTGACACCCTCAGAACTGGAGGACAACGCCCTTGCGGCCGCGATCGCCCGCATGCTGGAACGCTTCGAGGCGGAGACCGGTATCGCAACGCAACTGCGGGTCGATGACTCACTGCCCACACTCCCGACGGCGCACGAGGTGGCGCTGCTGCGCACCGCCCAGTCGGCGTTGGCCAACGTCCGGCTGCACGCGGCCGCCTCCCACGTCGTCGTGAGCCTGCTCGACGCGGAGGACACGGTACGGCTCGACGTCGTCGACGACGGCAGCGGCTTCGACGTCGGCGCATGGGGCAGCACGCCGTCGGTGGCGAACTCCAGTTACGGCCTGAGGTTCATGCGGTCCCGTCTGAGGGAGCAGGGCGGCGGACTTGAGATCGAAAGCACCCCGGGCGACGGCACCGCACTGTCCGCCCACCTGCCCATCCACGCTTCACGGGAGGACTGACATGGCTGTGGGCGTCCTGCTTGTCGACGATCATCCGGTGGTGCGCACCGGGCTGCGTGCCGTGATCGGGGCCCGGCCCGGAATCGAGATCCTGGGTGAGGCTGCCACCGGTGAGGAAGGTCTCTGGCTCGCCGCACATCTGCGGCCGGACGTGGTCCTGTGTGACCTGCGCCTGGGAGAGGGGATGGACGGGGTGGCAGCCACCGCCGCCCTACGGTCCCTTGCCCCGGCCCCCGCTGTCATCATTCTCACCACGTTCGATCGTGATGCCGACATCCTGCGCGCCATCGAGGCCGGGGCGGCCGGCTATCTTTTGAAGGACGTGGCGCCCGACACCATCGTCGACGCCATCCAGACAGCATCCCGCGGGGAAATGGTGTTGGCACCCGGCCTCGCCACCCGAGTCATGCGTGGTTTGCGCAACCCCACTCCACGGCTCACGGAACGGGAACTGGAGGTGCTGCATCATTTGGCGACAGGCGCGTCGAACAAACAGATCGCGAAATCATTGTTCGTCAGCGAGGCCACTGTCAAGAGCCACCTGGTCCACATCTTCACCAAGCTCGACGTCGACAGCCGCGCTCGCGCCATTCATGTCGCCCGCGAGGCCGGCATCCTCCAGACCGGCAACTGAAAGCTCAGTCACTCACAGCGAGTGGCTGCAGCGATGATGCCGGCCAGCTCGGCTGGCTTCGTGATCATGGGCCAGTGGCCGGAGTCGATGTCCACGATCGTCACTCGCTCCGCCCGGGACAGTTCCGGGACGAAACCGGCGTCGATCCATTCCTGCGCGTCCGCAGGCGAGTACTCCGGGCAGACCAGCGTCACCGGAACGCTGAAACGCCGTTCGTCGGAAAGGCCGACAACCGCATGGCAGATACTCTCAGGCACCGCAACGGCGTCGGCTTGGATGCGTTGTTTGGCAGCATCGTCCAGGTCCGCCGAGTCGGCACCAGCGAAGAGTTCCCACCCCGGAAACGGCATGTGGCCGTTCTCCACGGGGAAGAAATTTGCATACGGCTTGCCATCCGCAGCGGGCATGCCACCGATCATGACGACTCCGGCGACCTTCAAGGGCCGAGCATCAGCCACCACCCAGGCGAGAGCAGATGCCGCGGAGTGGCCGACGACCAGTACGTGGTCCTCGATCCTGTCGACGGCCGCCACAACGGCATCGACCTGGTCCTGCAGTGTGGCGTCCGCTCGCCCATCTCCCTGCCCGGGCAGGGTTGGGGATTGCACCCGATGTCCGGTTCGGACGAGATCCTCCTCGACGTCCGACCAGGCAGCTGCGCGGAGCCACAGCCCCGGAAGAAGGATGATGTCCATGCCACGACGCTATCCCTGCTCTGGTGCGAGAACGTCAGGGCGGTGAGGCTCCAGCGTGTTGCTGCTCCTCAGCGCCACCCAAGCTCCGGGGCCACGTACGAGACGATGTTGTCGAGCACCTGGGCGTTGTACTCCACGCCGAGCTGGTTCGGCAGGGTCAGCAGCAGTGTGTCGGCCGCCGCGATTGCTTCGTCCTCCGCCAAGTCCCTGATCAGCTGTTCGGGCTCCCCCGCGTAGGACTTGCCGAAGCGGGCCGTGCCTCCGTTGAGGTGTCCGACCTGGTCGCTGCTGCCCGCTTCACCACCGAAGTAGGCACGATCCATGTCACTGACGATCGGGAAAATGCTGCGACTCACTGAGACGCGTGGCTGGTGGGCGTGACCGGCCCTCTTCCAGGCATCGCGAAACATCCGGATCTGCTCGGCCTGGAGTTGATGGAACGGCACCCCGGTGTCTTCGGTTAGCAGGGTTGAACTCATCAGGTTCATGCCTTGTTCCGCAGTCCACACTGCGGTTGCACGGGAGCCCGCACCCCACCAGATCCGATCCCGTAGTCCGGGGGAATGGGGCTCCAGGCGCAGCAGGCCCGGCGGGTTGGGGAACATCGGACGGGGGTTGGGCGCAGCAAAGCCCCTGCCCTCGAGCTGTTCGAGGAAGATGCGGGTGTGGGTGCGTGCCATGCTCGCGTGGTCACCATCGTCCGGTTCGTAGCCGAAGTGGCGGAACCCGTCGATCACCTGTTCGGGCGATCCGCGGCTGATGCCAAGTTGTAACCGGCCCCCGGAGATGAGGTCGGCAGCGCCCGCATCCTCCGTCATGTGGAGAGGATTCTCATACCGCATGTCGATCACGCCGGTACCGATCTCTATTCGACTGGTTCGGGCCCCGACCGCGGCGAGCAACGGAAACGGTGAGGCCAACTGGCGGGCGAAGTGGTGCACCCGGAAGTAGGCCCCATCCGCTCCCACCTCTTCTGCGGCCACGGCGAGGTCGATGGACTGCAACAGGGCATCCGCCGCGGTACGCACCTCCGACTGTGGGGAAGGACTCCAGTGGCCGAAAGAGAGAAACCCGATCTTCTTCATGCCAAGCACAACGTTTCCGGGTGGCTTGCTTCTTCCCAGTGCCGTGCACCTGCTTCCGGGTGTCCCGCCCAGATGCACGCCGCGGGTGGGCGGGCGTCACTGTTGAGGTCTGTATACCCGGCAACCACTTGTACGGATTCCAGCGGATGAGCCGGGTATGCGTGCGGTGGCCGCGACACGGACGGTTTGGTGCTGTGTGGCTGAGAGTCGCCCCTGCCGGGCCCGCTGTCAGGGAACGTCGGACTGCTTGGCCTCCGCAATGATGTCTTTCCCGTCCGAGGCAGTGATGAATCGCTGACCCACCAGCAACTGGGTGTCCTTCCTGACCTTTCGGACGTAGTCGTTGTGACTCGGGTACAGACTGGCCAGTGTCGATGCTGGGAACGGAACCTCATGGCCAGCGATGAAACAGAACGACGCGCCCGTTGACGTGCCCGACCAGGTGCTGGTGGGCACGTCCAGGTATGGGGACCTCAGACCGCCGAGGACATTGCCGAACTCGTCGATGACGGGCTCACCATTGACCACGATGATCGGCGATCCGTGGGGTGGAGCGATGTCCTTGCGCACCCAGTCGTCCAGGTTCCGCAGGAATGCATCGAAGAAGATGTGGCTGGGGAACCGGCTCCTCGGCCCCTCGTTGCAGGACATCGGTGGCACCGGCTGGCCCGCTTTGATGATGTCTGCCGGCTGCGCGGCATAGTTGAGTTCGTCGGGTGTGGCATGGCCGGCGCCAGCCATTTCGTAGTGGCGGTAGCGGTCGGTGGGTGCGTCGCTGTCCGGTCGTCGTGCGGTGATCCCCACGAGGTAATCGGACTGGGACATGACGTGGATGATCGGCACTCCGACGTTGGAGAACTGATATCTCGCATCCGTCACCGGCGGAACCTTGGCGCACTGGTTGATGGGCACGTTGCCCACGAAGGCACCCCCGGCAACCGCAACGATGTACCCGTCGTAGATGGGCTTGCCGGGCGCAGATTCCGCCAGGGGACGGATGCCGTTGATGTAGTCGTACAGATAGCCACCGGTTTGTGAGTACCCGAAACCATAGACCTCGTCGGTGCGGTGTTGGGCGCCGTAGCGGATGGGATTTCGGGCGTCCTGGCTGCGGACGAGCTGCCCCACCTGGCTGATGATGTCCCAGGCCAGACCATTCTCGGAGGCGCGGTCATCGCTGCCGGAGACCTGACAGTTCAACGGGTCGTCGGGGCTGAGCGGATTAGCCATCCCCAGTGAGCCGTAACGGTCAGGATCAAACTTCTTCAGCGCGACGATCGACACTGGTTTGACCGTGACACCCACCCACACGTCACCGTTGTTGACCATCTGACGGTTCATCATGGCCCAGCCGATGTTGAGGTCGAAAAGGTTTGACGGGTTCATCGGCTCCACAACGACGTTGCCGCTGAACTTGGCTCCCTTGATGGGTTTCCGCACGAGAATACGCGTGGTGTACGGCGCGTCAGCAGTTCGGACGACGGCAGGACCGGGTGCAGGCCAGTCGTACACGTTGGCCGTCCCGCTGATGATGTACTCCTCCTCCACGTACCCCTTCTTCTGCAGATTCTCCGGCACACCCTGGAACATGGCTGCTCCGAACGGATGGGATTTTCTGGTGGACGCCAGCGGACCGACGACCTTGGGGATGGCCACGATGGTTGGTTCCCCCGGGGTTGGGGCGGGGTCTGGCACAGCGGTGGTGGTCGGCGCTTCCGACGGTGATGGTGCGACGCTGGGAAGAGTCGTGGGGGTTGGACTCTGCGGAGGCTTCGGTGACTGGGTGATGGAAGGCATGACCGTCGCTCTCCCCGACGCTGATGGGGACGGTGCGGGTGACTCGTACGCGATGGCGCTGGGAACGGCGATCCCAGCAGTAAGTACTGCGATGCCTGCGGCCACAAGCGTGCGCCGCAGACGGGTCCGAAAACCCAACTCCTGCTCGGGGGACATTGAGGGGAAACGCATGACAAAACTTCCTCTACGTTGAGGCGCGACTTACGGAATATCAGTGAAGATGATTCTTAATGCTCAAGTCAATGCGGATCATCAGACTGTACTCAGAAGTCGACCGCGCAGATGCCAGGAGACCACTCACCTCGGGCCACCGTCTCGTCCGTCGACGGACATCGAACACCTGCCGCTGTGTAGCGGCCGGTGGTCGATGCTTATATTCCCGATGAGTGTCGTCGCTTCAGGCGTCCAGTAACTGCCGCAGCACGTACTGCAGGATGCCGCCGTGGAGGTAGTAGTTCGCCTCCGCGGGGGTGTCGATTCGTACGGCAGCGGTGAACGTCGACTCCCCCGAGTCTCCGGACACACTCACCGTGACCTCGTCGGGAATCTCGTCAACACCCTCCAACCCGGTGATGCTGAACGTCTCCTCTCCCGTCAGGCCGAGGCTCTGCGCAGTTTGCCCGTCGATGAACTGCAGCGGCAGCACGCCCATGCCGATGAGGTTGGAGCGGTGGATGCGCTCATACGACTCGGTGAGCACAGCACGGACTCCGAGCAACAGGGTTCCCTTTGCAGCCCAGTCCCGTGAGGATCCTGAGCCGTACTCCTTCCCCGCGATGACAACCAACGGCACATCATCAGCGATGTATCGCTCCGACGCGTCAAAAATGCTGAGCTCGTCGCCACTCGGCATGTGTCGCGTGTAACCACCCTCCACTCCGGGCACCAACTGGTTGCGGAGACGGACGTTGGCGAAGGTGCCCCGGATCATCACCTCGTGGTTGCCGCGGCGGGAGCCATAGGAGTTGAACTGCGCGGGCTCCACATCGTGCTCCTCGAGGTACCGCCCAGCCGGGGAGTCGCGACGGATGGTCCCGGCAGGAGAGATGTGATCGGTCGTGACCGAATCCCCCAGCAGTGCCAGCACTCGAGCGTTGGCGATGTCGCGCAGAGGTTCGGGCGTGCGCGCCATGCCCTCGAAATAGGGTGGGTTGCGCACGTAGGTGGAGTCGTTGTCCCACGCGAACATGTCCCCGGTGCCGACGTCGAGGCTCTTCCAGTTGTCGTCACCGGAGTAGACATCCGCGTAGCCGTCGGAGAACATCTCGGCCTGCAGCGACTCGTGGATCGACTGCTGGATCTCCTCGCTGGTAGGCCAGAGGTCCTTCAGGTACACGGGCTTGCCGTCGCTGCCGGTGCCCAGGGAATCCACCAGTAGATCGATGTTCATGGTGCCGGCCAATGCGTAGGCCACCACCAAGGGCGGCGAGGCAAGGAAGTTCATCTTCGTCTCGGCGTGGATGCGCCCCTCGAAGTTGCGGTTACCGCTCAGGACGGCGCTGACTGACAGGTCCTTCTCGCCGATGGCTCGGCTGACCTCCGGGATCAGGGGACCGGAGTTGCCGATGCACGTGGTGCAGCCGTACCCGACGAGGTTGAAGCCCAACTCGTTGAGGTAGGGAGTGAGACCTGCCTTTTCGAAGTAGTCGGTGACCACCCTGGAACCGGGAGCCAAAGACGTCTTGACCCATGGCTTGCTGCGCAACCCCTTCTCCACAGCCTTTTTGGCAAGGAGGCCGGCGCCGAGCATCACCGACGGGTTGGAGGTGTTGGTGCAGCTGGTGATGGCTGCGATCACCACGTGTCCGTTGTCGATCTCGGTCTTCTCACCGCCCAGCTCGACGGCCACAGGGTCCGACGGCCAGGGCTCGCCCTGATGGGTGGTCTTCCACACCTTTGGCTCGACGTTGTCGTTGTGGTCGACTGCGATGGGATCACTCGCAGGAAATGAAGAATCAGAGGCATCATCAAGCCCCACCAGCTCCAGAGGGCTGCGGTTCGGGTCGTTGAGCAGTCCGCCCACGACCCGGCGGGCCTTGGACAGGGGTATCCGGTCCTGCGGGCGGCGGGGACCTGCGATGGAGGGCTCGACCTCGCTCAGATCCAGGTCGATGCTGCGGGAATACGTCGCCTCGTGCTCGGGGTCATGCCAGAGCCCCTGTTCCTTGGCGTATGCCTCGACGAGCCTGACCTGGTCCTCGGAACGACCGGTGAAGCGCAGGTAGGCGAGTGTCTCGTCGTCGATCGGGAAGATCGCGCAGGTGGCGCCGTACTCCGGGCTCATGTTGCCCAACGTGGCACGGTTGGCCAGCGGGATCCCTGCGACGCCATCGCCGTAGAACTCCACGAAGTTGCCGACGACTCCCACTTCACGCAGACGCTGGGCCACGGTCAGCACCAGGTCGGTGGCGGTGACTCCTTCTTTGAGGGAACCCGTGAGCTTGACGCCGAGCACCGGCGGCACCAACATGCTCATCGGCTGGCCGAGCATGGCGGCCTCCGCCTCGATGCCACCGACCCCCCAGCCGAGCACACCCAGTCCGTTGATCATGGGCGTGTGGGAGTCGGTCCCCACCAGTGTGTCGGGGTACGCCTGTGTGACGTCGCCCTTCTGCCTGGTGAACACCACCCGCGCCAGGTATTCCAGGTTGACCTGGTGGCAGATGCCGGTGTCCGGCGGCACGACGACGAAATCATCGAACGCCTGCTGCGCCCAGCGCAACAGTTCGTAGCGCTCCTTGTTGCGCTCGAACTCGAGGTTCGCGTTGATCTGTAGCGCATCGGTCCGGCCGAACACGTCCGCGATCACCGAGTGGTCGATCACCAACTCCGAGGGAATGAGGGGGTTGATCTTCTGGGGGTCACCGTCGAGGGCGGCCATGGCGTCGCGCATCGCGACAAGGTCGACGACGCAGGGGACACCGGTGAAGTCCTGCAGCAGCACCCGCGCCGGCGTGTACTGGATCTCGGAGCCGTGCTCCGCCTTCGGATCCCAGTCACGAACGGCCTCGATCTGCTTGGCCGTGACGAGACGTCCGTCCTCATTGCGGAGCAAATTCTCCAGCAGAATCTTCAGGCTGTACGGGAGACGCTCCGAGCCTTCGACCGCATCCAGTCGGAAGACCTCGTACCTCTGTCCATCGACCACCAGTGTGTTCTTCGCACCAAAACTGTCCTGCATGCCGTCCTCCTCGCCGTTGTCGACTCGTTGACCTGCCTCCATCCCTACCACTGTTCGGGACAGAGATATGTGGATCACGCTGAGTCGGGCAGCCATGGCCGCGGCCGTGGTCGTGGCCCTGGTTCGTGGTCAGGGGCTGTCCGGGGGGTGGATGCCCGCTCGGCGCAGATACGCGGCAAGGTCGACGGTCAGGACCAGATCCTTCAGTTCCTCGGGCCGGATCCAGCGTGCGTCGTCGGCATCATCGCCCGCGGTCAGCTCGCCACTGACCACCGTTGCCGCGAAGTCGTGGATCTCGAACATCCGACCGTCGACAGTTGGGGTGGTGAGTGCCCAGAGCTCCGGGCCAATGCTCACCACCAACCCCGTCTCCTCCAGTGCCTCCCTGGCTGCTGCTGCTTCCAACGTCTCGCCCGGCTCGACACTCCCGCCCGGTACGGACCATCGGCCCTTCTGCGGCTCCTTGCCTCGTTTGACCAGCAGCACCCTGCCCTCGGCATCGGTGATCACGGCGCTGGCTGCCAACACGACGTTGCTGTCCATGGGTTGACGCTACCGGCGTCGGGCCGGATGGGAAGAGGCCTTCACCGACTGGCCCAAGCCCCACCTGGATCGCTCCAGTGTGACGACGTCCTTGCCGAAGGACACCGTCAGGAGGGCCAGCGCCAGAGCCGCAGCGACCGCCGTGACGATGGGCGGAACGACAGGGATGAGAGCACCCACCAGGACGCCGCCCTGGATACCGGCCGTGATCCGACGGAAGTGACTGAACGCCAACTGGCCTCGCAGCGCCGGGCGCCACCACGCAGCGGCCCAGTACAGATAACGCATGGCCCCGATGGCGATGACCCACACACCGATCGTCGGTACCGCTGCAACCGACAGCACGACGAGGAAGGCCGCGTCAGTTTCCATGTCCAGACGTCCTCCCGCCAGCGTCGCGGTGGACGTTCGCCTCGCGACCCAGCCGTCCACGCCATCCAGGAGATAAGACGCGAGAGCGAGCAGGAACAGCGGCCAGGACGGCAGGGGCGTGTCGCCCAGCAGCCCCAGCACGACGAGAGTGGCGCAACAACCCGCCATGATCCCGCGCAGCAGTGTCACACGGTCCGCCGCGGTGGAGGTCCGGGGACGACGTCGCAGAACGCTCCGAGCGGCAAGTGTGGGGATGATGAGGCCAACCCCCACAGCGGCCAACCGTGCCGATGGCGTCGCGTCAGTGACCAAGCTGAGCGCCAGACCCAGCAAGAGAGAGGAGACACACGTGGCCACGGCGTCCACAACCGCTCGCCCTTGACGGCCCCGGTGCTTCTGCATCTCTTTGTCCCCTCGCCCACGATTACCTGGGGCTCGTCGGAAACGACAGCACCCGCGCCCGGCCCGCACCCGGCGGTAGAACAACCGTGCACGAAGTCGGGGTCCATGGTCCAGCAACCCTCATCGTATGCAACGGGCAGAATCGACGCATGTCCTCCCCTGATCACTCTGATCCTTCGGCCACCTCCTACTGGACCACCGCTCCGCACCAGTCCGAGCTGCGGACGGAACCACTCAGGTCCCCTGAGCCCGGCGAGGCGCTCGTGAGGACGCTGTTTTCTGGGATCAGCCGCGGCACGGAGTTGCTCGTGCACCGAGGCGTCGTGCCACCAGGCGTGGCCGGGCTCATGCGGGCGCCATTCCAGGACGGAGACTTCTCGTTCCCCGTGAAATACGGCTATCTGTCGGTGGGAGTGGTGGAACAGGGATCCCCGTCGCTGGAGGGGCGACGGGTGTTTTGTCTCCACCCCCACCAGGACGTCTACGTGGTGCCCGAGAATGCCCTGACACTCATCCCCGACGACGTTCCCAGCGATCGGGCGGTACTGGCCGGTGCCGTCGAGACCGCCATCAATGCGCTCTGGGACTGTGCACCCCACATCGGTGATCGCATCGCAGTCGTCGGCGCCGGGATCATCGGGGCATCGGTGTCCTCACTGCTGCACCGCTTCCCGCTGTCACGCCTGCAGTTGGTTGACCCGGACCCGGCCAAACAGGACCTCGCCGCCGCACTGGGGGTGGAGTGGGCGCATCCGGATGAGGCCATCACCGAGTGCGACATCGTCTACCACGCATCCGCCACCGAGGAGGGCTTGGCCGGGGGATTGGCGCAGCTGGGTGACGAGGGTGACCTCATGGAACTGTCCTGGTATGGCACGGACTGCCCCAGGGTTCCCATGGGCCTGGAATTCCACGCCCGCCGGCTGCGCATCCGGAGCAGCCAGGTGGGAACCATCGCCGCATCGCGGCGGGCTCGCAGGAGCCACGTCGACAGGATGGAACTGGCGCTTTCCATGCTGGCCGACCCAGCTTTCGACTCACTCCTGGGTGGCACTTCCAGCTTCCATGACTTGCCGAACGTCCTGGAGGACATGTCACGCGGCGCGCTGCCCGGGATGCTCAGGCTCATCTCCTACCCCGCCACCTCGTAGTCTGGCGGCCACGGACCACCAATCCGGACCCATCCCGACGGAAACGGAGGTGTCACAGCGATGTACTCATTGACGGTGTGCGACCACATCATGATCGCCCACAGCCTGCCGGACTCGTTCTTCGGCCCTGCGCAGCAGATGCACGGCGCCACACTGGCGGTGGAGGTGACGTGGCGACGTCGCGAGCTCGGCCCGCAGTCCGTGGTCATGGACATCGGTGAGGCCACCTCCATACTGGGTGAGGTGCTCGACTCGTTGCGCTATAAGAACCTCGACGAACACCCGGACTTCGCAGGCCGGTTGAGCACCACCGAAGCCGTCGCCGGCCACATCTCCGAGAAACTCCGTACGCGCTTCGACGAATCCGAGTTTGCAGGGCTGCAGGTGCTGCTGCGTGAGCACCCCGGTGCCTGGGCCGCCCACGACGTCGACTTTGACTGAGCACTCGCCCATGCAGTGTCTGTTCCTCGTGCCACGCGACCTCCCGGGGCCAAGCGGGGGCACCCACTACAACACAGCAGTCATTGCCGCCCTGCGGGCGTTGGGGCACTCCGTTCGGGTGCTGGCGGTTCCCGGCGCGTGGCCGCACCCCCGTGACGAGGACCGGCGAGCACTGATGGCGGCGATGTCGGGGCCCCATCCGGTGGTGGTCGACGGCATCGTGGCGCTGGCAGAGGCAGGAGCTGTGCAGTCGGCGGTGGAGTCCGGCGCAAGGGTGCACATTCTCGTCCATTCGCTCCTGACTGCCGACCCCTCGTTGTCGGTGGATGACCGTCGACAACTTGCGTCCCACGAGCGCGACGCGCTGCTGGCAGCCTCATCGGTGAGTTGTGCCAGCCTGTGGTCGGCCTCCGACGTGGTTCGACGCCACCCCGGTGTCCACCCACACGTGTTGTTCCCCGGGACATCGCCCGCCCCGCTCTCCCCCGGCAGCACCCTGCCCCAGCTTCTGGCGTTGGCAGCGCTGACACCCGTCAAGAACCATCTGCATCTCCTGCGGGCCCTCGCAGGCGTCGCAGAGCTTCCATGGACGCTGCACCTGGTGGGTTCCGACGCCATCGCGCCAGAGTACGCCGGCATGCTTCACCGCTTCGCGGAACAGCATCTGCCACCCGGTCGGGTCACCTTCCATGGCGCGCTAACCGGTGACGAGCTCGCCCGGGTGTGGGACGCAACGGACCTCCTCATCCTGACATCCACGAGTGAGACATTCGGCATGGTCGTCACGGAGGCACTGGCGCGGGGCATCCCGGCGGTTGTCCCCGCGGGCACAGGTGCAGTGGAAGCGCTCCTGGGCCATGACGCCTCACTGATCGACCCATTCGCGCAGCGTCCGGGGGCCATCGTCGACCCGAGCGATGCCGAGCACCTGGGTGAAGTGTTGGTGTCCTGGCTGTCGAGTCCGGGGTGCCGAGAGCGATGGCGTGCTGCGGCGATCTCCCGGCGTCCTAGGCTGCAGCGATGGGCCGAGACAGCAGCGGGACTGGCACGAATCCTCCAGGAGTGAAGCAGCTCGTCCAGCGTGCCGCCAGCGACTGGTTGTCGTTGCGACGCCCTGCCGATCATGCAGCCCGACGCCCCACCCTGCCTGCTCTGCAACGGCTATCGCAGCACCTCTCCGCCGACCTCGGCGACAGTGGGTCCATCTCCGTCCTCGACCTCGGGGCAGGCACCGGATCCAACCTCGCGTGGCTGGGGCCCCGACTCGACGTGCCACAGGCCTGGACGCTGATCGACCGGGACGAGGACCTCCTCCGGCTCGCGCCGGTCAAGCCGTCCGCACAGGTGGTCAGCGTTCGGCGACTCGCCGCCGAATTGGACGAAGTGGCCGCCGCCCAGCTCCGCGACGACGTCCCCATCCTGGTGACCTGCTCCGCAGTGCTGGACGTGCTGACGACGGCCCAGGTGGAGTCGCTCTGCCAGCGCATTGCCGAGACCGGAGTGACCGCACTGTTCAGCCTCAGCGTCACCGGACGGGTGGACATCACGCCGGGCATGTCCCTCGATGACCGCATCGATGCCATCTTCAACGCACATCAGCAGCGCGACGGCCTGGCCGGGCCCGGCGCCACATCCGTGGCCCGAGGGGTGCTGCTGGCCGCCGGATTCGATGTGGAGGTCATTGCAACGCCGTGGGAACTGGGACCGCACGACGCGGTACTCGCCGAGCGCTATCTCAAGGACCGCGTCGCCTCGGCAGTCGAACACGACCCGTCGCTAGCGAAGTCCTCCCGTGCATGGCTGTCATCCAGGCTCCAGGAATTGCGCGAGGGCACCCTGACGGTACGGGTGGGCCACGAGGATCTCGTGGCCATTCCAAACGTCGGCTGACGTCGCAGAGCTAGCGCGGTGCACCTCCGCGGGCTGCGGCGAAGTTGAACTCCGAACAGATGTCCTCCCCCAGGACGAAGCGTCGCATCGGCGCGGACAGTGCGCCGGAGAGCTCGTCGGCACCGTCGAAACGGATGCCAGGGACGCCGTCGCCCACGAGCAGCGGGGCGCTCGTCAGGAACAGCCGGTCCAGTACCCCCTCCTGCAGGAATCTCGACACGGTCACCCCGCCACCCTCCACGAGGACCCGACACAGGCCACGCTCCCTCAGGAAGCCCAGAAGGCGTGACGGAACGAAGTCGTGGTCGGACTCCATCCGGTGCAGTTCGACGTGGTCGGCGACCCGGTCCGGCAGCTGTGCGTCAGGACCCACCAGCCACAGCGTGGGCGCCGAGGGGTCGGTCAGCAGTACTGACGTGTGCGGGATTCGTGCCCGCGGATCGAGCACCACCCGCACCGGGTGTGTGCCCGACACGGCTCGAACGGTCAGCTGGCAGTCGTCGACAGAGACAGTCCCGGCGCCAACGACCACCGCGTCCACCAGGGCGCGGAGTCGGTGCAGATGTTCCCTGTCCTCCTCGCCCGTGACGAAGCAAGCGTCGCCGGCGCGCGAGGCGATGAACCCGTCGAGGCTCTGTCCCAGCTGGGCGATGACCAGCGAGTCCCCCGCTTCCACCAGGGGGCCATAGCGATCCACCAGCTCCTGTTGAGAATCGACGAGCTCCCCCACGGGGATGAGGCCGCGGCGCAGCACCTCCCATGCCTCAACTGGGGGCGCGGGATCGTGGTCCATCCGGGCGCGCTTCACCGCGAGGTATGAGGAACTCTCCGCATGGGCCGGAACGTGGAGGTGCTGACGGCCCACCACTGTGATGCCCATCGACTCGAGCGCGATCTGTTTCGCGGGGTTCGAGGACAGCAGCCGCAGGCGCTCGATGCCGAGGTCGCGGAGGATCTCGGCGCTCTGGCTGTAGTCGCGGGCATCCACCGGCAGACCCAGTTCGGTGTTGGCGTCCACCGTGTCCCGGCCATGGTCCTGCAGGGCGTAGGCGCGCAGCTTGTTCAGCAGGCCGATCCCACGCCCCTCGTGTCCACGGACGTAGATCAGCGCGCCCGACGTGGCACGGCTGATTTTCTGCAGCGCAGCGTCGAGTTGCTGCCCGCAATCACACCGATAGGACCCCAGGGCGTCGCCGGTCAAACACTCGGAGTGCACGCGTACCAGTGGTGGCTCAACGGAGAATCCGTGGTTCCTTCCCCACACCAGGGCGACGTGCTCGGAATCATCCGAGGCTTGGTAGCCAACCATCTCGAAGGTTCCGTGTCTGGTGGGAAGCTGCGTGGTGACGACACGACGAACGGTTACCGCGTGTTCTTGCCAAGCATTCTGGAGCGACATGGACGAAGGATAGTGGGGCCAGGGCCGTGAACCGCTTCGTGCCAAGTGGTTAGCGGTTCCCGAATCGCTGGAGGTTGCGGAACCGCCGGAAATACTGACCTGGAGAGATCGGCGCAAGATCAATCCGCGAGTACTTCCACGGGCAGGAGCACCTCGTTGCGACGGAGGAAGCCCGGCTTCCACGGTGGGTCGAACCTGGCGTAGCGGGGCGGGCCGAGGATCACCAGATTGGGGCGCTCCTGCACGCGGCTCATCAGGCCGGAAAGCTGCTCTGCGAACTTGGCTTCCGTCGATCGGCCACTGAACTGCCTCACAGCAGCCGATTCTTCGGGGACTTCACGAATGCGGACATTGGTGTCGGTGGGCTGCGGCAGGGTTTCCTTGGTGAACTCCGCAGGCATGACGAAGGCAACGACATGGTCCTCGCCGGTCGACTCGTGCACCACCGGGGCAGTCATCGCGATCTTCTGGGACACCGGCGCCTGCACGACGGGCGCTGTCATGGCAACTTTCTGCTTACCGACGTTGTCGCCGAAGATGAACGACGCCAGAGAACGGAAGCCCTTGTTGACGGCCTCGTCAAAATCGCCATGGACATGGACCTCGGCCACCAGATGTGCAGGGTAGCGCCGCAGCTCCCAGCCGTCGTACTCGCTCACCACGTCGTACTTCTGTTGTTCGGTCATGAGCAAGCATGACACGCGCTCCAACACCGCTAGTGGGCAGTGACCACGATGACCACGATCGGCTACGGCGATTACTACCCCGTCACGGGTACCGGCCGTCTGGCCGCCGTGGGACTCATGCTCGGTGGCATCGCGATCCTCGGCACTGTCACGGCCACCCTCGCCTCCTGGATGGTGGAGCGCATCCGCGAGGAGGAACAGATCACGTCGTAGAAAATTCGCCGCCCCGCGACATGGGGATCCGATGCGACCGAGCCCCAACTCCGGGAGAGTCGTCGTTCACACTCCCAGAGTTCGAAGGACACCCATGTCACGCAGGCTCTCCCCCTGCTCCCCGGCGATTCGCCTGGCTACACGGTCATCGGCTGGGATCCGGACGCCATGGTGTGGAGGAACAATCTGGATGATTCCCTCTACTTCGTGAAGCGGCGATAGACCGCGCTCAGCCCCCGGTGGTAACAGTCAGGAGCGCTTGTGGGTGGCGGTTGTTGTTGTCCGACGAGAGGTGCATCCCATGCGTACGGAGCAGGTTGAATTCACCGGGTCCCAGAACACCACCCTCGTGGGTCGGCTCGAACTACCGGACGTTCCTCCCCGTGCATTTGCGGTGTTTGCCCACTGCTTCACATGCGGCAAGGACGTGGTGGCCGCTTCGAGAATTGCCGTGAGTTGGCCGAACACGGCATCGCTGTGCTGCGTTTTGATTTCACGGGGCTTGGCCAGTCCGGCGGAGACTTCGCCGAGACCACCTTCAGCTCCAACGTCGCCGACCTCCTGTGCGCAGCCGCGTTCCTGCGCACGCACCACGGCGCACCATCAGTGCTGGTCGGCCATTCACTCGGAGGTGCCGCAGTCATCGCGGCCGCAGAGCAGGTGCCCGAGGTGTGTGCGGTGGCCACCATTGCGGCACCGGCGGACACCGGGCACATGCTGCATCTCCTGCGGGGGAGCCGCGAGGAGATTGCGAAGCACGGCGAGGCGGAGATCTGCCTCGCCGATCGTCCGTTCAAGATCCGCAAGGAGTTCTTCGACGACCTGCAGGCCCATTCCCAGGATGCCCGGATTCGCAGGCTGCCCGCCGCACTGATGGTGATGCACTCCCCCGTCGACCAGACGGTTGGCATCCAAAACGCCAGCCAGATCTTCAGAGCCGCCCGGCACCCGAAGTCCTTCGTCTCCATCGACGGCGCCGATCACCTGTTGACGAGACCGTCCGACGCCCACTTCGTCGCCTCGGTGCTTGCCGCCTGGGTGGAGCGGTACCTCCCGGACCCTCCGCTGGACACCGATCCCGGCTCGGACGCGGAGGGAGAGGTCGTGGTCTCCGAGAACGACAAGTGTTCGCTGAGGTAATCGAGCTTGTCCACCGCGGCAGCTCACTCCGAGGTGGCCGGACTGCAACGGACGTCCGTTCGGAACAGGTCAGCTCAACCGAGCATGCGTGGGGGTCCGACCACTCGATACTGACACCTGGCCGGCGACCGCCCTTCGCGGCAGCACGCCATCCGATGTCGGCTTTGACGGTTGGTGCACCGTCTCGGGTGTGGACAAACGCCCGGCTGTGGGGTGCGCTGACAACGGTCGCTCCTCGATGAACAATGCGAAGAACAGGCCAGCCAGAGCCACGGGCACCGCGTAGAGGAACAGCGGAGGCATCGCCGTTGAGAATGCCTCAGCAATCATCCGCTGCACTGGTTCGGGCAGCCCCGCCAGGATTTCGGGGGTGAGCGAACTGACGCTCCCACCCTGGACACCCCCAATCGGTGTGCCCGCCATGTCGCTGGTCAGCCGGCTGATGAACACGGAGCCGAACACGGCGATGCCGACGGAGGCTCCGATCTGGCGGACATAGTTCTGCGCTGACGTCGCCGTCCCCAGCAGTTCACCGGCTACCGAATTCTGCACGATGAGAGTCAGGTTCTGCATGGCAGATCCTACCCCCAGCCCCAGCACCACGAGGCAGGTGGCGAGGTACCAGTACGGGGTGTCCTGGGTGATGCGGGACAACATGACCAGCCCCACCGCCACCAGGGATGTACCGATGATGGGATAGATCTTGTAGCGCCCAGTCGCAGAAATCAGCCGCCCCGAGATGATCGCCGCGAACAGCAATCCTACGGTCATGGGGATCATCATGAGCCCGGATCGGGTGGCGGTGACACCGTTGACCATCTGCAGGAACGTCGGCATGTAGGCCACCGCCACGAACAGGGAGATGCCGATGCTCAGCCCAACGACGGAGGGCAGGACGAAGTTGCGGTCGCGGAACAG
>JBBSRQ010000004.1:0-56470 GCA_038242845.1 Propionibacteriales bacterium
ACCAGTGAGGTGGAACTGAACGTGGTGGCGCTCACCGAACTCACCCACGCCGTCGTGCCGCAGATGGTGGCCCGCGGCCGGGGTGCCATCATCAATGTGGCCAGCATGGCCGCCTTCCAGCCGATACCGCAGATGGCCACCTACGCCGCCACCAAGTCCTACGTGCTGAGCTTCACCTCGGCGTTGTGGGGTGAACTGGAGGGCACCGGCGTGCGGGCGGTGTGCATCTGTCCCGGCCCCACCGACACATCATTCTTCGACAACGCCGGCAATGGCGACGTGATGAAGCAGCGCCGGCGTCCGGATCAGGTGGTGGCCTCCACCTTCGCTGCGCTGCGTGCTGGCAAGCCCTACGTCGTGGATGGCCCAGCAAACAAACTGGCGGCACAGATGGCACGTTTCGTGCCGACCACGCTGCTGGTGCGTGCGGCCACATGGGTGGCCACCCACTGAACCTTTTCGATGTCGGAGGGGGGAAACCAGCTACGAGACCGTGATCTTCTTGTTCTCCGCCGCCGAGCGCAACAACCCATCGGAGCCCTCGATGTTCGTCGAGGCCACCAGGATGTAGGTTCCGGGGGCGAGGGACACAGTGACGGACCAGACACGCCACCCCTCGGCATTCGCATCGGTGGCGGTCTGCGCAGTAGTGCTGCTGACCACGTCCCCGTCCTCATTCGTGATCTTCACCAGTGGTGCGGTGGCTGAGGGCTTGACGTTGCCCACGATCACGAGCGGTCCTGTGACGAGTCGGGCATTGTTCTTCGGGGAGGACAGCCACAGCGCCGGCATCGGGTCCAGACCGCTGCGCCCAAATCCCTCAACGCTCCGCAACAACGCGGGCGGCGCGCCACCGTCGGACTTGAAGAAGACCCGGAGCTCCGGGTCCCCCACCAGGTCGCTGGTGGTGTAGACCATCTGGTCCACCGCTGCCTGGACAGCCGTGACAGTGGTCAACCCCTCGAAGACGGACCCGGTCATGTCGAGGGTGAGTTTGTGCCCCGTCTGCTCGACGTCGATGAGCCGCCCGGTCCCCCACAGCGAGTCATAGTCGGAGTCAAGAGGGGGTACCGAGAGGATCGCCTCGATGGCCGCGCGCACCAGGTCACCCGCTGCAGAGATGTCGCGCAGCTCGCGGAAGAGCATCATGTCCGTCCCCACGTAGTAGATGGGAACGTCGTTGACCTGCGTCGGCAGCGATCGGGACGAGGAAGCCGTGGGTGCGGCCGTGGGCACCGTCGTGGGCGCTGCCTCCACGACGACGCCGGGGGTCGTCGCCGCAGCCAGCCAGAACCCCAGGGCAAGTGCGCCGACCAGGAGCGGGACGAAAACCATGAGTGACACGCCGCGCCGGTCCGAGTCGTTCAGGGTGCGCAGTTCCGCCTCGAGGGTGTCGGTCCCCGCGGGCTGCACGAGGCGCGCCGACGAGCGCAGGGCTGCGGTGACCTCCTGGGACAGCGATTCGATGGCGCCCGGCAAACTGCCCGGGGCGGGGTCGCCGATGTCGCGGCGCAGCGTGTCCAGCGCCTCCTCCAGCCGGTGGTTCGCAGAGCGCACGGTCATCCGCAGAATGCCGGCCAGCTCGGGCCCGTAGACCGACAGGTAATGGCTGATCACCAGCACCTCTCCCACCCTCACCGGCAGGCTGGCGATCCCCGTGAGAATCTCCTGCTGCCGGGTGTCAGCCACCTCAGGCAGGTGGAGGGTGCCGGACTGGCCGCGGACGCTGCGGGCGTCGTGCACGACCTCCTCTGCCAGGAACTCCACACGCTCCAGCGGGTCCACCAGGCGGTGGGCGCGGCGCGACAGGCCGATGAGTGAGGCACGCAGGATGTGTCCGGATTCGGATTCAGCGCCCAGCATCACCACGAGCCGGTGCAGGCTCGTGCCGTGCTCCTCGTAGAGGTCCACCAGCCACTGGTTCTGCGACTCGCTCATGGCAATCAGATCCCGGCGTAGGAGTGCAACCCGCTGAAGATCAGGTTGACGCCGACGAAGTTGAACCAGAAGGACACCACACCGATGAGCGCGATGATCGCGGCGGGGGCACCCTTCCAGCCAGCCGTGGCGCGGGCGTGGAGGTAGGCGGCGTAAATGACCCACGTGACGAAGGACCACGTCTCCTTCGGGTCCCAGTTCCAGAACCGTCCCCACGCGTACTGGGCCCAGATGGCACCGGCCGCGACGGTGAACGTCCACAGCGGGAAGGCGAACGCGTGCAACCGGTACGCGAAGATGTCGAGCTTCGAGGCGGTGGGGAGCTTGGCCAGGTATCCGGTGATCGGCGCTCCGGTGGCCTCGGCGCGACGGCGCAGGAGGTAGAGCACGGACGCCACAGCCGCAATGTTGAAGGCGGCACCCGAGATCGCGGCGGCCACGATGTGGATGATGAACCACACCGAGTGCAGCGCCGGGACCAGGGGTGCGACGTCGACGTAGAACACGGTGACGGCACCGCCCAGTGCCACCGCAGCCAGCAGCGTGATCCCAATTCCCAGCCAGCGGGCGCCCAGCTTCCACGCCGCCACGAGATAGGCGAGCACGGCGAACATCGCGGATGCGGTGACGAATTCGTACATGTTGCCCCACGGGGGCCGTTCCGCCGCGACACCCCTGGTCACCACAGCCGCGACGTGCACGAGGAATGCCACGACCGTGACCGCGATGGCGAGGCGGCCGAAAAGGTCGACGCGGATGCGTGGGGGGTCCTCCGACCCATCCACCGGCCGGATCGGCGCGAGCCCCCTGGCAGTGGCCCATTCAGCGCTGTGCAGGAAGAAGGCGACCAGGTAGGCGACGGCAGCAGCCACCATCGCGACGTCCGACAACTCGGATGTGGTCATGCACCAGGTCCCTTCGTGTCTGCGTCTCGTCCCGGCCTCCATTGTGCCGTGTGCTGCTCAACGTCCCCAACCGCGGGCGCGTCGTCCTGTGGGGCACCACCCACAAAGGTGGTGAGTTCCGCCACCTCGTCCTCGAGCCCCGTTGCGGTGTCGGTGCGGTCGAGACCCCCCACGACGGCACCGTCAGCGACAAGCCTGACGAAGAGGCGACGGGGTCGTACGAACAGGCTCACGCACAGGCCTGCGACCGCCACCATCAGGGCCAGCAAGGTCAGGGTGTTGCCGGGTGTCTGGCTGACCTGCAGCTTCACCCAGCGCGACCAGCCGTCGAAGGTGACGGTGCCGAGCCCGTCGGGAAGGGTGAGACCCGTGCCCGGGGTGAGGCGCATGCGCAGCACTTCCCCATCGTCCCCGGGGACGGGACTGAGCCCCGCGGTGTCGAGGGAGTAGATGCTCTGCGGCACACCGGTTTCCTTGGCGGGTTCCCCCACCCAGGCGTTGAGGAACAGCTCGGGGTTCATGGCGTCGGGGAAAACGGAGCGGGGCCCCTGCTCGTCGAGTACCGCCGTCGGGAAGAAGAAGCCCTCGAAGGCGAGGCGCTTCGGCCGCGCGTCGGGGGCCTTGACCACGCCGACGGAGGAGAAGTTGCCGTCCTGGGGCAGGAACACGACGGGACCCGAGTACGCCACGTCACCATTGCCGTCCGTGACGGTGATGTGTGGGGCGTACCCGTGGCCGAGCAGGTTGATCTGGGTGCCACCGTCGGTGATGACCGGGGTGTTCACCTGGATCAGTTCCTCGCGCGCGCCCTTGTCGTCGGTGAAGGTGACGTCCGCATCGAAGCGACGGGCGGCGCCGCGCTGGACCTCGCCGGTCTCGAACTCCGTGTGGAAGGCGTCGACGGTGAGGGTGAACGGCTCGAGCGCGTCGGTGTTGCGCCAACCCCCTGCCGTGAATTCGTTGTACTGCGTGATGGAGTTGCTGAAGGATTTGCCCTCCACGACGACGGCGCTGCCGTGGAAGCCCAGCAGGTTGGACCACGCCAGTCCGAACAGCAGCACCACCAGGCCACTGTGGAACACGAGGTTGCCGGCCTCACGCGAGTAGCCGCGCTCTGCGCTGACCCCCTCGGCGACGCGTCGGGTGCGGTAGCGCTTTCCGCGGAGCCAGGTCTCGGCGCGGTCCAGTGCGGCGTCGGTCGCGCCGGTGATGGCGGTGGACTGGTTCACGGGAAGGCGGTCGGGACGCGACGGCAATGCCGGCGGTGGCTTCCTGAGCGCCCGGGCGTACAGCGCGATGCGGGGCAGGATGCAGCCGATCAACGACACGAACAGCAACAGGTAGATGGCCGAGAACCAGACGGATGTGTAGACGCTGTACATCCCAAGCGGTCGGAAGACGGCGTCCAGGCCGGGGTTGGCGGCCCTGAAATCGGCCACCTCGATGGGAGAGATGCTCTCCTGCGGGATCATGGATCCGGGCACGGCGGCCAGTGCGAGCAGGAACAGCATCACGAGCGCCGAGCGCATGCTGGTCAGTTGCGTCCAGCACCACCGCAGGAACTCCGTCGTCCGCATGGCGGGGGCCTCGGAGGAGTTGCGGCGGCTCACAGGATGGTCCCGAACGCGGAGACCCAGTTGCGCAGGGCAGCCATGGCGACGTCCCACAGACCGGTGATCATGGACAGGCCCACCAGCAGCAGCACCACGCCACCCGCCACCTGCAGTGCCCGCTGGTGGCGCATCAGCCATCCGAGGTGCGGCCCGAGGCGGGTGAAGGCGGCGGCGAAGGCCAGGAAGGGCAGCCCGAGTCCGAGAGCGTAGAAGAACGCCAGCGCTGCTCCCTTCGCGGCGGAGCCCTCCGTGAGGGCGAGCGTCAGCACCACCGACAGCGTCGGCCCGATGCAGGGGGTCCATCCCAGTCCGAATGCCAGACCCAGCAGTGGGGATGCGGCGACGCCCATCCGTGGCACCACGGAGAGCCGGAGCTGGGGGGGCATGGGCAGCCAGCCGATGAACCCCGCGCCCAGGACGATAATGAGCACGCCGGCGATCAGGGTGATGAGTCGTTGGTGCTCGAGCAGCAATGCCCCGAGCCCACCAAAGAGTGCGCCGGTGAGGACGAACACGGCGGCGAACCCGAGCACGAAGCCGACGGTGCCGAACACCAGGGCGCGTCGGCTGCCCGAGCCGTCGGCGATCTGGGTGGCGCCCAGCCCGGAGGCATACGAGAGGTATCCCGGCAGCAGCGGCAGGACGCAGGGTGACGCGAAGGACACGATGCCCGCCAGCACGGCAACGGGGATGGCGAGCAGCAGCGAGCTTCCCAGTGCCTGGCTGATCCAGCCCTCCAGAAGGATCATCCCGCGGCCCGGACATCCTCCACGACGCCGACGAGCGTCGTAGCGGTCACCTCACCAAGCATCCGGGCGGCCACGCGGCCGGATTCGTCGATGACCAGCGTGCTGGGGATCGCCTTGGGTGGCACCTGGCCGAAGCCGAGCAGGAGCGCACCCTTGGGGTCGTACAGACTGGGGTACGTGATGCCGGAGGTGCGCACGAACGCCTGGGCCGGGGCGGGATCGTTGTCCTGGGTGTTGACGCCGATGAACTGCACCTCAGGCATCTGCTTCGCCGCCTCCACCAGGGCCGGGGCCTCGGCGCGGCACGGGGCACACCAGGAGCCCCACACGTTGAGCACGATCACCCTGCCCGCATAATCGGCGGTGGACAGGGCCTCACCATCCAGGGTTGTCCCCGACAGTTCGGGGGCAACCGGGCGGTCGTCGGCCTTCAGTATCAGCACGGACCCGTCGCCCATCTCGAACCCGATCGTGCCATCCGGGCCGGAACCGCCCGCCCCGGCAGAGCATCCCGCCATCAGACAAGCCACCATGGCGAGCGTCGCGATGAGGCCTCGTCTCACGTGCCCACCTTGAACTTCCGATGCGACGTCGAGGGCAACAGGTCAACGGCCGGTTCGGCATAGTCCACCGCGGTGACGCGGCCGTCCCTGTAGGTGAAGGACGTCACGGACGCCAGCGTGCACTGTCGCCGGCGGGGGTCGTGGGCGAATGGAATCCCTTCGGCGTCGCACCGGGCGATCCAGATGGGCAACTGGTGCGACACCACCAATGCCTGTCCGCCCGGCCCCGCGGCGTCTGCGGCATCGGACAGCGCAACGAGCATCCGCGCTGCGATGTCGACGTAGGGCTCACCCCAGCTGGGCTTCAACGGGTTGAGGACGTAGCGGAGCATCGCCGGATTACGCAAGGCTTTGTTGCTGGCGCCGAACACCTTGCCCTCGAATACGTTCTCTGCCTCGATCACCCGTGGGTCGATCGTGATGTCGAGCTGGGGGAACAATGCCGCCGTCGGTGCGAGGGTTTCCCGTGCCCGCTGCAGCGGCGAGCACCGCAGGTGGGTGAGAGGGACGTCACCCCAGTGCTGCGCCAGGCGCGCACCCATCTCGTTGCCCAGATCGGACAGGCCGAAGCCATCCAGCCGTCCGTACAGGACGCCGCCGGGGTTGTGGACCTGCCCGTGACGCATCACGTGGACGATGCGCGGTTCCTCAGCCATGTGTTGCTCCTTGGTCTGCGTTTGCAGCAAGCCTATGCGTGGTCGTCGGGTGCCTTGCGACGCTTGCGGCGCTTGCGCTCCGACGGCTTCGCAGCCGGCAGCCCCTGTTCGAGCCTCTCGGCCTTGCGTCGGTCCGCGAACCGCGCCAGCCCCTCTGCCACGGACTCGAATGTGGGTGCCTCGGCCACCACGTCCACGCGCAGTCCGTGCATCTCGCACGCTGCTGCGGTGGCCGCACCGATGGCGGCCACGATCGTGGCGGTGTGCGGCTTGCCTGCGATGCCAATCATGTTGCGCACCGCCGTCGAGGAGGTGAAAACGGCCGCGTCGAACATGCCGTCCTTGATGTGCTCACGGACCTCGGCAGGCGGCGGCGCTGCGCGCACGGTGCGATACGCCGTGACCTCTTCAGCCTCCCAGCCAAGACGGCCGAGTCCTTCGAGCAGGGTGGCGACCGAGACGTCGGCGCTGGGGACCAGCACCCTGTCCAGCGGGTCAATGAGGATGTCATGGGCCGGGAACTCGACGGCGAGCCCCCCGGCGGTGTTGTCCCCCACCGGCACGAGGTCAGCCCTCAGACCGTGGCCTGCCAGGGCCTCGGCGCTTCCGCGGCCCACGGCCGCGATGAGCACACCGGAGAGTGCCCGCGAGTCGAGGCCGGTCTCGGCGAGGCGTTCGATGATGGCCTCCACCGCATGCGGGGAGGTGAAGACGATCCAGAGGTAGCGTCCATCGACAAGCCCACGGATGGCCTTCTCCATGCCCTGTTCGGTGCGCGGCGGCTCGATGGACAAGGTGGCGACCACCTCGCTGCTCGCCCCGTATCGCGACAGCTGCGCGACGAGGCCGTCGACGTCGTCCTTGGTGCGGGGGATGACGACGCTCCAGTCAAAGAGCGGTTTGGTGCCGAACCAGTCGAGGCGGCCGCGGGCTGCGTCGGCGATCCCCGGCCCGGTGACGAGGTAGTGATCGATGCCGCTGTCGGCACCATGGGCGCCAACCTCACGCCACGTGAGGAGTTGACTCACCTGGGAGGTGGTGCCCAGACCGGTGATGTCCAGCACCTGTTCGTCCTGGCCATGCTCTTTCGCGCCCCGGGCGGCAACGGCTCCGAGGAGTGTCTGCGTGGTCCACACCACGGTCGTGTCCGCCGTCGGCCACTCACCAGCGCGGGGTACGTCCTGGCTGGCATCGAGCACCGCCAGCGAGGCGGTCGGTGCGACGGCGCCGAAGTTCAGTGCGCAGTCCCAGCGGCTGATGCCGGGGACAACGTGGGTGCGGGTACGGTGGGTCGCGAGGATTCTCGGCAGCGCGTCGGAGTGGAACCCGTTGAGCAGGTGGTCGTCGGCCGTGACGCGCACGACATGCCGTCCCTCGTCGATGGCTTCCACGAGTTGCCGGTGTTGGTCCGCAGCTGCGATAACCACCTGGGCGCGACTCTCGATGCCCACGTCCTCGAGGATGCCCGCGCTCTCCGCGGAGTCCACGATCACGAGATCAGCCCGGCCGAGCGCCCGGAATCCGGCCAGTGCCATCATCTCGATGTTGCCGGGGCCAGCCCCCACAACGGTCAGGGATCCGACGGCACCGTCAGCACTTGCGAGCAACGCTTCCTCGGACTCGGTCACGGAAAAGGGTCCCCCAACTCAGACGTGGTGGTGCTGCGTCGGCCGCCAGTGATCCCCCATGGGGCGGGCTGGACGTCCGACGAGCGCTTGCTTCAATTTTTCGGCATCAACGAACCAATACCCGTGAAGTTCACCATCGGTGAACACCACGGGGACATGGTCGGTGTAGGCGGCGCGCAATGCGTCATCGGTATCGATGTCGATGGAGCGCCACCCCACCCCAATGTCCTCGCAGGTCCGGGTCACAACACCCGCAGCCTCATCACACAGGGTGCAATTGGTGCGGGTGAGGAGCAGGACCCGTGAGGGCAGGGACAACTTACTTGCCGGCGCGACGACGCTGGATACGGGTCTTCTTCAGCAGCTTGCGATGCTTCTTCTTCGCCATTCGCTTGCGTCGCTTCTTGATGACAGAGCCCACTTCGTGCCTTTCGGTATGATTTCGAGACTGCCCCAACCGGCGCGGTCCGTCGGACCACCGGCTCGGGCGATGCCCCATGGTAACCCGGTGGCCGGGCCCCCGACCAATCGTGGTCTCAGTCGGCCATCCGGCGGCTGCGCTCAACGCAGGCGTCAACAGCTGCGAGCATGCCCGCGCGGACGCCGTGGTCGTCCAGTGCGCGCAGTGCTGCGGCTGTGGTGCCAGCGGGCGAGGTGACGCGCTCACGGAGCACGGTGGCCGAATCGCCGGAGCCTGAGAGCATCGCTCCGGCCCCCACGAACGTCTGGTTCACCAGCACGGTTGCCTGCGGTCGCGTCAGGCCCTGGTGCACGCCCGCCTCGATCATCGCCTCGGCGATGTAGAACAGGTAGGCGGGACCGGAACCGGACAGTGCCGTCAGGGCGTCCAGGGACGGCTCGTCCACCACCACTGCTCTGCCGACCGCCTCGAAGAGCTCCACGACCTGGTCGCACTGCGCCGGGGTGGCGTGCGGACCGGAAACGATGCCGGCCATCCCCTCGCCCACGAGGGCTGGGGTGTTGGGCATCACACGCACCACCCCCTGGCCCTGCGGTAGGCCAGCAGCCAGCTTCTCCAGGGTGACGCCTGCGGCGATGCACACGACGAGGGTGTCCTCGCGCAGCGACGGTGCCAGTGCTTCCAGCACTGGGGCCACCTGGTGGGGTTTGACGGCCAGCACGATGGTTGTGGCCGAGGCCGCCTCGTCGAGTTCCACGCCGCGCACACCGTGACGCTCGTGCAGTTCCTGCACCCGCGGCGCGTACGCGTCGACGATGACGATGTCGCCGGCGTCCCACCCCGAGGCGAGCCAGCCGCTCAGCAGCGCCTCGCCCATGGCTCCTGCACCGACGACGGCCAGTGTGGTCGAACTCCTTCGCCCCTCCTCACGGTGCCCGCTCCCCGGGACGTCAGTCATGGCACCAGCAGTTCTGCGATCTGGATGGTGTTCAGTGCTGCACCCTTGCGGAGGTTGTCGCTGCTGAGGAACAGCACGAGACCACGGCCGCCCTCGACGGACTGATCCTGCCGGATTCGCCCCACGAAGGAGGTGTCCTGTCCGGTCGCCTGCAGCGGTGTCGGCACGTCCACGAGGTGGACCCCCGGCGCCACGGAGAGGACGTCGCGGGCTTCTTCCGCGGAGATGGCGCGGTCGAACTGCGCGTGGATGCTGAGGCTGTGGCCGCTGAAGACTGGCACGCGCACGCATGTGCCCGCCACCCGCAGGTCCGGCAGGTGGAGGATCTTGCGCGACTCGTTGCGGAGCTTCTTCTCCTCGTCGGTCTCCCCCTGTCCGTCATCGACAAGCGCACCGGCCATCGCCACGACGTTGTAGGCGATGGGCGCCACGTAGGGCCCAAGGTCGTCGGGGGCGAAAAGGGAGCCACCAATGGCGAGGCGGGCGGGATCGTCGATCTGGGACAGTTGGTTCGCCAAGGTGGCCACCCCCGCGACACCGGAGCCGGAGACCGCCTGGAACGTGGTGACCTGCATGGCTGCCAGCCCCGCGGCGTCATGCAGGGCCTTGATGGCAGGCATGGCGGCCATGGTGGTGCAGTTCGGGTTGGCAATGATGCCGATCCCGGCCCGTGACACATCGCCGGGGTTCACCTCGGCCACGATCAGGGGGACACGCTCATCCATCCGCCACGCAGAGGAGTTGTCCACGACGATGGCGCCAGCCGCGGCGACCGTGGGCGCGAGCGCCTTTGACGTGGCGCCTCCTGCTGAGAACAGGGCGACGTCCAGTCGGGCGAAGTCTGCCGTGGCGGCATCCTCAACGGTGATCTGTCGTCCCTGCCAGTCCAGGGTGCGTCCCGCGGACCGCGACGATGCGAAATATCGCATCTCCTCCACTGGGTAATCGCGTTCCGCCAGCAATCGACGTATGACCTCGCCCACCTGACCGGTGGCTCCAAACACTCCAACACGCATGGTGGTGATTCTATGCAAAGGTGGCGCGAACGGCGCATTGACTGCCCACCGCGTCTGCCCGGCCCGGCGCCTCACAGCCAGGCGATATGGGGCTTCAGCAGTGCGTAACCGACGAAAGCGAAGATGTCGAGCAGCGCGTGGCAGATGACGAGAGGCATCACACGCCTGGTCCGGAGGTAAAGCCACCCGAACAGCGCGCCCATCACGGCGTTGCCGATGAAGCCGCCGAAGCCCTGGTAGAGGTGGTAGCCGCCCCGGATCAGTGCGCTGCCCACCAGAATCGCGACCACGCCGCCACCGCTCTGCCGCCAGCGGGTGAAGAGGTAGCCCACCATCACCACCTCTTCCAGCACACCGTTCATGATGGCCCGCAGCAGCAGCACCGGGATGGTCCACCACGCGGCGCTCAGGTTGGCGGCGGAGATGGAGGTGTTGATGCCGAGTTCACGCGCTGCGAAGTAGAACGCGAGCCCTGCGACACCGATGACGGCGAAGGTGGCGAACCCCCAGGCCAGGTCGCGACCCGGTTGCCTGAAGTCGAAGCCCATGGCGCGAAAGGATCCACCCTCTGGCCGGCGCACGGCCCAGAGGAGGTACAGCACCACGACAACCGGCATGAGCGGGAACACCAGCCCCGCCACCTGGTAGGCGAGGTCGAGCCATGGCCGGTCCGGGGTGGCGCTGGTGTTCATGCTGGTGGTCTGCTTGTTCAGCGCCACCGGCAGCGTCAGCTTGTTGATCAGCGACAGCAGAGAATAGACGGCGGACTGCCCGAGAGAGACGCCCAGCACCACCAGCATCTCCACCCGGAGCTGGCGGCTCACCGGCGCAGCAGGGGCCTGCGTCACCGCTTGTCCAGGACGGCACGTGCGTAGCTGAGCAGGGTGCGGGGGCGGGCAGCAACGCGAGTCGCGAGGTATTCGTACCAGCCCGGGCCGAACGGAATGTAGGTCCGTGCCCGCAGCCCAATGTCCACGAGGCGTCGCTGCTCCAGAGGGCGCACGCCCAGCAGCATCTGGAACTCGAAGCCGTCCCTGCCCTTGTCGTTGTGCTGGGCCATGTCCTGGGCGATCGTCACCACGCGGGGGTCGTGGCTGGCCAGGATGGGATAGGCGTCGGACTCCATCAGGATCCTGAGGCACCGCACGAGGGCGCGAGTCTTGTCGTGCTCGTGAGTGATGGCGAGGGCGCGCGGGGCCGGGTAGGAGCCCACGCAGACCCGCACCCGCGCCTTCTCAGTCGCCAGGTCGTGGCAGTCCCTCTCGGAGCGCTTGAGGTTCACGGGGATGGTCACACCCAGAGATGGGTGGTGTGCCCGGATGTCGTGGAACAACCCCAGCGTGGAGGCGTATTCCTCCGTGCGTTGCATCTCCAGGGTGACGTGCGCCCCGCGCTCCTCAGCGGCCCCACAGAGCCGTGTGAGATTCTCACGCGCCAGGGCACCGGAGACGCGCAGCCCGATGGTGGATGGCTTCACCGACAGCTCCGCCCCACGCGCGCCGTCGCCGAGCGCCGTCAGCAGGAGCGGCAGATCGGTGACGGTGCTGAGCTCGCCACTGTCGCCGGGAAGGTGGTGGAAACTGAGCGAGAGACCCTGACGCCTGAGTTTCTCCGCCAGGAAGACCGCATCGGTGATGAGTTCACCCGCGAACCACTGCTGCGCCAGTTCGCGGACGCTCTCGGATCCACGCGCAGCCCTCTGCAGGGCCCTGGACCGGATGAATTGCGTCACAACGCTGCCGGAGCGCCGCATCTCAGCCCTTCACTCCCTTGGCGAGCATCTCCTTGGTGGAGCGCAGCGCCTCGGCCAGCAGTTCTTGGCGCTCGTGGCGGGTCCGCGCGCGTCGGGTGGAGACCTCCAGGACGATATGACCGTCGAAACCGCTGGCGCCCAGTTCCTCCACGAGCCTCCATGCCTGCTGGTCCCCCTCGCCGGGCAGCAGGTGCTCGTCCTTGAAGGATCCGCGCCCGTCGGTGAGGTGGACGTGCGCGAGTCGGTCGCCCCAGGCGCGCACGAGGTCGAGTGACTGGAGCCGCGACGTCGACGCGTGGCTGAGGTCGAGTGTCAGGTGGTCATACGGCAGGTCCGTCGGGTCCCAGTCAGGAAGGTAGGCCTGGAAACCCCCGGCGGGTGTGCGCCACGGGTACATGTTCTCGACGGCGAACTTGACCCCGGATTCCCGGTTCAGACGACGGATGCCGTCGACGAACCCCTCGCCGTACTCCTTCTGCCACCGGAACGGGGGGTGGACCACCACCACGTCCGCCCCGAACCTGTGGGCCGCGCGGGCGGAGCGATCCAGCTTTTCCCACGGGTCGGAACCCCACGTGTTCTGGCTCACCAGCAGGCACGGTGCGTGCACGGAGTGGACCTGCACGTCGTGGTACTCGCTCAGCTTGGCGATCGCCTCCACATCAGTGGTCAGCGGGTCGATACCCACCATCAGCTCGACGCCGTCGTACCCCAGATTGGAGGCCAGTTCGAACGCGCTCGCCGTCGACTCCGGGTATACCGACGTCGTGGACAGCAAAACTTTGGAGGCCTGCACATGACAACCCTAGCGCGAGGTCAACCCCCCAGTGGGCCCCGATTGGGGGAACGGGAGCGAGACGGGCAGAATGAGCTCATGCATGTCGACCACATGATTTTTGCTATCGGGCCCGACGGTCTCAAAGCTGATGCCGCACGTCTCGCCACCCAGTTGGGGACGGAGTTCAAGGACGGCGGTTTTCACCCGCGGTTCGGAACCCGGAACCACATCATCCCGCTCGCTGATGAGCGCTACATCGAAGTCGTCGAAGTCCTCGACCACCCCGCCGCCGAGAAGGCCGCCTTCGGGCAAGCCGTCCGCGCCCGCTCAGAAATGGGCGGCGGCTGGTTGGGATGGGTCGTGAGCGTCGATGACATCACGCCGTATGAGGCACGCCTTGAGCGCGCCGCCGTCCCCGGCTCCCGGCACTTCCCCGATGGGCGCAAGCTCGAATGGACGCAGATCGGCATCCGTGGACTGATGGCCGATCCGCAGTTGCCGTATTTCCTGGAGTGGAAGTCGGACGAGACATTGCGCCCCGGCGCACTCGCCGGCGACGTCAAGCTCTCGGAGGTGGAGATTTCCGGCTCCTCGGAGCGGCTGTCGGAGTGGCTCGGTCACGAGGTGGTGGACAACCTTGACGGCGTGGCACTGAGGCTGCTGTCACCCAACGGGGTACCCGGCATCAACACCGTCACCTTCGACACCGCACACGGTCGCGTCACCATCTGATCCCCAACCATCTGGCACGGCTCCCGTTCACAATGTGTCGGGGGTCGTGCCTAGTCTGTTCCCATGGCTAGCAAACAGGACTCCTACCAGTGCACCGAGTGCGGCTGGACGACGGTGCGGTGGGTGGGACGCTGTGGCGAGTGCCAGGCGTGGGGCAGCGTCGCGGAACGCGGCGCCCCCAAACTGAAGCAGGTGTCCTCCAGCGCGCCCGTGTCCAGTGCGCAGCGCATCAGCGAGGTGTCCACCGACGCGGCACAGCGCAAGCGCACGGGCATCGGTGAACTCGACAGGGTGCTCGGCGGCGGGCTGGTTCCCGGGGCCGTGGTACTCCTGGCCGGCGAACCCGGCGTCGGGAAATCCACGCTCCTCATCGACGTCGCCGCCAAGTGGGCCGGCACAGGCGAGAGAACCCTCTACATCTCCGGCGAGGAGTCCGCGTCGCAGGTGAAGCTGCGGGCCCAGCGCACCGGAGCCGTCCACGACGATCTCTTCCTGGCCTCGGAGAACGATCTGGGCACCGTGTTGGGGCACGTCGAAGAGGTATCCCCCAGCCTGCTGATCGTGGACTCCGTGCAGACGATCGCCACGGCCGAGACCGATGGCGCGCCCGGCGGCCCCTCCCAGGTGCGGGAGGTGACTGCGGCCCTGGCCCGGGTCGCCAAGCGCCGCAACATGGCCGTTCTCATCGTCGGCCACGTCACCAAGGACGGCTCCATCGCCGGGCCACGCACAATGGAACACCTCGTGGACGTCGTCCTCAACTTCGACGGCGACCGGCATTCCGGATTTCGCATGGTGCGCGCCACCAAGAACCGGTTCGGGCCGGCTGACGAGGTGGGCTGCTTCGAGATGAGCGAGACGGGCATCGTCGAGGTCACCGACCCCTCCGGGCTCTTCACCACGGCGCATTCGGAGCCCGTCCCTGGCACCTGTGTGACGGTCACGCTGGAGGGTCGTCGCCCCTTGCTCGCGGAGGTCCAAGCCCTCGTGGCACCGTCGCCCAACCAGGCGTCGCCAAAGCGGACAACACATGGGCTCGACTCGTCGCGCATCGCGATGGTGCTGGCGGTCCTGGAGCGAAAGGCCCGGCTGCCGCTGTCCCAGCGTGACGTCTACGTCTCCACGGTCGGTGGCGCCCGTGTCACCGACCCGTCGGTGGACCTGGCCACCGCCATCGCGGTGGCGTCCGCAGCCCTTGACCGTCACCACCCACAACGTCTTCTAGCGCTGGGTGAGGTCGGGCTGGCGGGGGACCTGCGCAGGGTGCCGGGCGTCGAGCGTCGGCTCGCGGAGGCCGCGAGGCTCGGCTTCGAGCTCGCCATCGTGCCGACTGGTTCCCGCGACGTCACCGTGAAAGTGCCACGCCTGTCCGGATTGCGGGTGGTCGAAGTGGGAACCCTCGCCGATGCCCTCGGGGTCCTAGACTTGCGAAGGACATCCAGCGCCAACGAGTAGGCGAACCAGCCAAGTGAGCGTCACCAGGAGCACCGTGCCACGAGCAAGACTGCGGCAGTACCAGCGACTGCTGGCTCCCGGCACGCCTCTGCGCGCCGGGCTCGACCGCATCCTCCACGGACGCACGGGCGCCCTGGTGGTACTCGGCAACAACGCCAAGGTGCAGCAACTCAGCTCGGGAGGGTTCCGGCTGGACGTCGACTACACACCACAATCGCTGCGGGAGCTGGCGAAGATGGACGGGGCCATCGTCTTGTCCACGGACCTGGGCCGCATCGTGGCCGCCGGCGTGCACCTCGTGCCCTCCGGGGACTTTCCCTCGGCGGAGACCGGCACCCGTCACCGCTCCGCCGATCAGAGCGCCCAGGCCGCGGGAGTGCCTGTGGTGACCGTCTCGGCGTCAATGTCCACCATTTCCCTGTTCCTGGACGGCAAGCGCCATGTGTTGGAGACGTCGTCGCAGATGGTCAGCCGCGCCAACCAGACCATCGCCACCCTCACCAGTTTCGTGGCGCGTCTCGATGACATCATCGGGCAGTTCAACTCACTGGAGGTCAGCGAGCAGGTCACGATCCGCGACCTCGTGCAGGTGGCCCACCGCTACGAGATGACACGGCGGTTGTCGTCGGAGGCCCAGTTCCATGTGGACACGCTCGGCGTGGAGGGTCGGCTCATCGACCTCCAGCACGCCGAACTCGCAGCATCCTTCGAAGGGCTCGCAGAGCTCCTCGTCGCGGACTATGCCCACACACTGGCAGATCCCGGCACGTTCACACTCGACAACCTCCGCAACTTCTCCCCCGACGAATTGCTGAGCACTCAGTTGGTGGCCGATCGCATGGGTTTTGGCCCCCAAGTCTACTTGGAGACCCCCATCAAGCCGCGTGGGGTCCGGTTGCTCACGGACGTCGGGAGACTTCCCAACGTGTTGGTGGGCAAGCTCGTGGACAGCTTCGACCTGCAGGAACTGTTCGGGACATCCGTGGCTGACCTGCTCCAGATCGAGGGTGTTGGACAGGCCCGGGCACGCCTGACCCGCGACGCGTTGCTGCGCATCACAGAAGCCGCCTACTCACGTCCCGACAACGGCGGCTGACGACACGCTCCCTCGTCCGTCCCAGGACCGCGGCTGAGGCGGGGGGATCCCGCCCCGGCCGTGCCATGTAGAGTTGGTCACACACAGGGGAGCGCCATTGGGGCGCTGAGAGTGCGGATACCCGCAGACCCTCATACCTGATCCGGTTCGCACCGGCGTAGGGAGTGAGAATTCTCTCCAGCTCAGCTGGACCCGGCGACGGGAGGAACCAACCATGTTCATCAGATCCATGTCCACGCAGAAACTCACCACGCTGCTCGCGGCAGCCCTCGCGGCCGCCGTGCTCGGTGCCTGCTCGCAACCCGCGACATCCAACACCCCAGCACCGGGGGTCGAGGAGTCCGGTGGCGCGTCGGTTTCCACGTCCACAAAGCTGACGGTGGTGACACACGACTCCTTCGCCATCCCCGACGAGCTGAAAGCCAAATTTGCCGAGGAGTCCGGCCTGGACGTCACCTATGTCGCCCCTGGTGACGGTGGCGCCCTCGTCAACCAACTGATACTCACGAAGGACGCCCCGCTGGGTGACGTCGTCTACGGCATCGACAACTCCTTCTCCAGCCGGGCCGTGGACGAGGGGATCATCGCCGATTACGACTCCCCTGCGCTGCCGCCCACCGCGTCGCAATTCGACGCGCAGGACCTCACGCCCATTGACTTCGGCGACGTCTGCATCAACGCGGACCTCGGGTGGTTCGACGAGAAGGGGCTGCTTGTCCCCACCACGCTGGAGGACCTGGTGAAGCCGGAGTACAAGGACCTGCTCGTGGTCACCAATCCCGCGTCCTCCTCGCCCGGCCTGTCGTTCCTGCTCTCCACCATCGCCGCCAAGGGCGAGGACGGCTACCTCGACTACTGGGGCCAACTGGTGGACAACGGGGTGCAGGTGGTGCAGGGCTGGTCCGATGCCTACTACACGGAGTTCTCGGGCGCCGACGGCAACGGGCCGCGCCCGCTGGTGGTCTCCTATGCGACGTCGCCCGCCTACACGGTCAGCGAGGACGGCAAGACTTCCACGACGGTGGCACTGCTCGGTACCTGCTTCCGTCAGGTGGAGTACGCCGGCGTCATCGCCGGCGCACAGAACGAACAGGGTGCACAGCAATTCATCGATTTCCTGCTGAGCGACGAGGTCCAGTCCAGCATCCCAGGATCCATGTACATGTACCCCGTGACCGACGTCGCACTCCCGAAGGAGTGGGTGGACTTCGCGCCACTGCCCGGCCACACGCTCACCCTGGATGCGTCCGAGACCAGTGCCAACCGTGACACCTGGATCAAGGCCTGGACCGCGCGGGTGATCGGTTGATCCGACGCCACGGTGCGTCCCTGGCAGGCCGCATCGCCTGGGTGGTGGCCGGGGCAGTCCCCGCTGCCTTCCTGACAGTGTTCTTCCTGGCGCCCGTGGCCAACCTCGTCCTGCGGGGCTTCCACGACGGCGGGGTGTGGAGCCTCGCCGGGTTTGTGGAGGTGTTCTCCGCGCCGCGGACGTGGCGCATCACGGTTTTCACCCTGTCCACAGCCGCGCTCGCGACGCTGCTCTGCGTCGGGCTGGGGCTGCCGGGGGCGTACCTGCTGTACCGCTGCCGGTTCCCCGGCCGCGCCGTGCTGCGCTCCATCGTGGCCGTCCCGTTCGTGCTGCCGACAGTGGTGGTGGCCGTGGCGTTCGGGTCACTGTTCACCCCGGGTGGACTACTGGGATTCCTGCAGCTGAAGGAGTCCTTCATCGCGATCCTGCTGGCCCTGTGTTTCTTCAACGGGGCCGTGGTGGGGCGCACCACCGGCTCCATGTGGGCCCGCCTCGATCCCCGGCTCGGGCAGGCCGCACAGGTGCTGGGCGCCTCACCGCTGCGCACGTTGTTCACCGTGACCCTGCCGGCGCTGGGGCCCGCGATCGCGGCGGGGGCGTCGCTGGTGTTCCTCTTCTGCTCCACCTCTTTCGGCATCATCATGGTGCTGGGCGGCGTGAAGTACTCCACCATCGAGACGGAAATCTGGTACCAGACCACTCAACTGCTGGACCTGCCCGCCGCCGCTGCTCTCTCCATTGCCCAGCTCGTCATCGTGTCGTTCACACTGCTGGTGAGCAACGCCCTGGAGCGCCGCACCCAGCAGGCTCTGCGCCTGCACGTCGATGACAGTGCCGAGCAGCCGCTGTCGCCCTCCCGTGACTGGTTCGCACTCATTGTCACCGGGCTCGTGGTGGCGTTGCTGCTGGTGGTACCCATGGCCAACCTAGTGGTCCGGTCGCTGCGGCGCGACGGGCAGTGGTCGCTGCAGAACTACGCCAACCTCGCCACCACAGGGAGCAGCGGCGCGCTGACCGTGCCGGTCTGGCACGCCCTGTGGAACTCTGCCTGGATCGCCGTGGCCGCCTGCGCCATCGCCGTCACGCTGGGGGTGCTCGTCAGCCTCGTGGCCTCCCGACGGCCCCCCACCCGTATCGGCCGCAGGGGTATCGCACTGCTCGAAGGCGCCTTCCTGCTGCCACTCGGCGTCTCCGCCGTCACCGTGGGGTTCGGGTACCTCATCACCCTGAACCGTCCCCCGCTGGACCTGCGCAGCAGCCTGGTGCTGATCCCGATTGCCCAGGCCCTGGTGGCGCTGCCGTTGGTGGTGCGCAGCCTGCTGCCCGCACTCCGTGCCATCGACCCGCACCAACTGGAGGCGGCACGGGCGCTCGGTTCCAACGGCTGGCAGGTGTTGCGACGCATCGAGTTCCCACACCTCGTGCGGGGGCTGGGCCTGGTCGTCGGATTCGCCCTGGCGACGTCGCTGGGCGAGTTCGGTGCAACCTCCTTCCTGTCCCGCCCCGACAACCCCACGCTCCCCGTGGTGATTTATCGACTGTTCGGGCGCCCCGGCGCCGAGAACTACGGCATGGCGCTGGCCGCGTCAGCCCTGCTGGCATGCTTGACCGGAATCGTCATGGCCGCGGCGGAACATGCCCGTCCGAAAGGGGTGTCCACGTGGTAGTTGAACCTGCCGGGCTCGAAGTGCGGGGTGTCTCGGTCCGCTACGGCGACGTGATGGCCGTGGATGACGTCGCCCTCAGTGTGGAGCCCGGCCAGGTACTGGCGCTGCTCGGGCCCTCGGGTTCGGGGAAGTCATCCCTGCTCCGTGCCATCGCAGGCCTCGAGCCGCTGGCCTCCGGACAGGTGCTGTGGGACGGCTCCGACCTCAGCCGGACAAGGGTCCACCAGCGCAACTTCGGCTTCGTATTCCAGGACGCCCAGTTGTTCAGCACCATGGACGTGGGACACAACATCGCCTACGGGTTGAGCAAGGTCCCCCGCGCCGAGCGGCGGGACCGCGTCGGGGAGATGCTGCAGCTCGTGGGCCTGGAAGGGTTCGAGCACCGCAAGGTGACGGAACTCTCCGGTGGCCAGGCCCAGCGCGTGGCCCTGGCACGGTCGTTGGCGCCGTCGCCCCGCGCACTGCTCCTCGACGAACCGCTCAGCGCACTCGACCGCAACCTTCGTGAGCACCTTGCCGATGAGCTCGCACGCATCCTCCGGGAGGTGGGGACCACTGCGATCCACGTCACCCACGACCAGGACGAGGCCTCCACAGTCGCCGACACGGTCGCAGTGATGGACCACGGCCGCCTACTGCAGCGGGCAGAACCCGACGTCCTGTGGCGCCACCCCGCTTCCAGGGACGTGGCCCGGTTCCTCGGCTTCACAGCCTTCCTGACGGGGGACCAGGCTCGCGCACTGGGGTGGCAGGGCCGGCTCGGCAGCGATCATGTGCTCGGCATCGGGCCGCGCAGCCTCGAACTCCATGACGACGGAATCCCCCTGCAGGTCATCACACAGGGATTCGCCCTGGGTGAGGTCGAAGTGGGGGTACGCCTGCCCGATGGACAGCACGCCACGGTGACGTCCCCCGAGCGCGTCGACGCGCCAGAGGTGCGGGTGCGCCTCGCCGGTGGAGCCGTGACACCCAGTGTGTGAGTGACGGCCCCCTACCCGGGTCCGGCCTTGGCGACGACCCCGAGACTGCCCCGGTGTGCAGCCGCCACCCGCTGTGCCACGGTGATGGTGCTGGCCACCGACACCACACCAAGCGCAAGCCAGAGCACCGCCGTTGGGGCACCCAAACCGACGGCCAGCGTGCCTGCCAGCGACACCACGAGGCGCTCGCTGCGCTCGAAGATACCGACGGAGGCGTCCCACCCCTCCACCTCGGCACGTGCCCGTGCGTAGGAGACGACGAAGCCGATCACCAGTGCGGCCGCTGCGAGGCCGGCACCCACGCCATCGTCGACGACGAGGCACCACCAACCAATGGCCACGAAGATCGCCCCATCAGCCAACCGATCCATCGTCGAGTCGAGGAAGGCCCCGAATCGGGTCACACGTCCCGCGAGCCGTGCCATGGCACCGTCGACCCCGTCCGCGAGGAGGAAGAACGCCACCACCAGTGACCCCGCCGCGAGGTGCCCCCGGGGGAAGAACCACAGCGCTGAGACGAGCACCCCAAGTGTGCCCAGCACGGTCACGGCGGAAGGGCTCAACCCCAGGCGGAGCAGCACCCTCGACACCGGCCCCAGGGCTCGGCTGTATCTCTGACGCAATCCCTTGAACACTCCCCCATCATGGCGCACATCCCCGGATCGGCCCGACGGCCGCAGAGGTTACAGTTGCAGCGATGCAGCAGGAAGGAACCATGGGCAGACAGCGCTTCCCGAAGTCGGTGTACTCGCACGGCAACGAGCCCGACGCACGATTCACCCTCGCCAACGAAAGGACCTTCCTCGCCTGGGTCCGCACGGGCCTGGCGCTGATCGCTGGCGGGGTGGCACTGGAGGCGCTGGGCCTCGGCCTGCAGCCCGTGTTACAACTGGCCGCGTCGCTCCTTCTGATGATCACCGGCATCATCTCCGCCCTCCAGTCATGGCTGGGATGGATGCGCTACGAGCGGGCGCTGCGCCAGAACACTCCCCTGCCCCATGCCCCCTTGGCGTTGCCCGTCGCCTTCGCCGTCGGCATCACAGGAATCCTGGTGGTGCTGGGGGTCCTCCTCAAGTGAGTGAGCAACCGTTTGATCCCGGGCTGCAACCCGAGCGAAGCGCGCTCGCGTGGCAACGCACCGCCCTGTCCATCGCCGTGGGATCACTCATCTTCGGCCGCATCCTTTCCACGTCGCTCGGCCTGTGGGCGCTGATCCCCATGCTGGCGGGGCTGGCCATGTCTGCCGTTCTGGGCATGCAGTCGTACCGGCGCTACGCCCATCACCACCGCACCCTGACCAGCGGCAACGGCGCCATCGCCGATGGCCGCCTCAATGCCGTCATGACAGTGTTCGCGCTGGCGGCCGGCATCTTCTCCGTCGCCGTGGTGCTGAGCTGGCGCTTCCTGCCCTGAGCCCCGGAGATGCAACAACACCGGTGGCGCGCCCCGCGAGGGACGCGCCACCGGTGTTGTGTGCTTCTCAGGTCACTCCTGCTCTGTGACCACGACTTCCAGGTCCTTGACCTCGCCCTTGGTGACGCCCAGGAACTTGAACGGGACGTCGGAACCCTCGTCGGCCACATCCACCTGCACGATCTGGCCGGGGGCCAGATCGCCGAAAAGGATCTTCTCGGCCAGGGTGTCCTCGATGTCGCGCTGGAGTGCGCGGCGCAGCGGCCGTGCCCCCAGCACCGGGTCGTAACCCCGTTTGGCGATGAGTGCCTTGGCAGCGGAGGTGAGCTCTATGCCCATGTCCCTGTCCTGCAGCCGCCCCTCGATTTCGGCGACCATGAGGTCGACGATCCGCTCGATGTCCTCCTGCGTGAGCTGGTGGAACACCACGACCTCGTCCACGCGGTTGAGGAACTCCGGACGGAAGTGCTGCTTCAGCTCGTCAGAGACCTTGGCCTTCATCTTCTCGTAGCTGGAGGCTGCGTCACCGGCGGCGGAGAATCCGAGGTTCACGCTCTTGCTGATGTCGCGGGAACCGAGGTTCGTTGTCATCACGATGACCGTGTTCTTGAAGTCGACCACACGTCCCTGGGCATCGGTCAGCCGTCCTTCATCCAGGATCTGGAGAAGGGAGTTGAAAATGTCAGGGTGGGCCTTTTCGATCTCGTCGAACAACACCACGGAGAAGGGCTTGCGCCGAACCTTTTCGGTGAGCTGTCCACCCTCTTCGTAACCCACGTACCCGGGAGGCGAACCGAACATCCGCGAAGCGGTGTGCTTCTCGGAGTATTCACTCATGTCCAGTGTGATGAGGGCATCCTCGTCGCCGAACAGGAATTCCGTGAGCGCCTTCGTGAGTTCCGTTTTTCCGACGCCCGAGGGACCGGCAAAGATGAACGAGCCACTGGGGCGACGGGGATCCTTCAGACCGGCGCGCGTGCGTCGGATCGAGCGGGACAGTGCGTGAACCGCGTCATCCTGGCCGATGTAGCGCTTGCCGAGTTCGGACTCCATGCGCAGCAGGCGCGCGGACTCCTCCTCGGTGAGCTTGAACACCGGGATGCCGGTGGTGCCCGAGAGCACGACGGCAATCTCCTCCTCACCAACGACGGCCGGGATGTCGGAGTCGCCCTGCTTCCAGGCCTCCTCCTTCTCGGCACGCTGCCCCTGGAGGCGCTGGACCTCGTCGCGCAGTTTGGCTGCCTTCTCGAAGTCCTGGGCGTCGATGGCGGAGTCCTTGTCCACCTTCAGCGAGGCGATCTGCTCGTCGAACTCGCGCAGGTCCGGCGGCGCGGTCATGCGTTGGATGCGCAGTCTCGCCCCTGCCTCGTCGATCAGGTCGATGGCCTTGTCGGGCAGGAACCGGTCCTGGATGTAGCGGGCGGCCATCGTTGCGGCGGCCGTCAGGGCCTCGTCGGTGATGGTGATGCGGTGGTGGGCCTCGTAGCGGTCGCGCAGCCCCTTGAGGATGTCGACGGTGTGGCTGACGGAAGGCTCCGCCACCTGGATCGGCTGGAAACGTCGCTCCAGCGCGGCATCCTTCTCGATGTGCTTGCGGTACTCATCCAGCGTCGTGGCACCGATGGTCTGCAGCTCACCACGGGCCAGCATGGGCTTCAGGATCGATGCGGCGTCAATGGCCCCCTCGGCTGCCCCGGCACCCACGAGCGTGTGGATCTCGTCGATGAACAACATGATGTCGCCGCGGGTCTTGATCTCCTTGAGCACCTTCTTCAGGCGCTCCTCAAAGTCGCCGCGGTACCGGGATCCGGCCACCAGTGCGCCGAGGTCGAGGGTGTAGATCTGCTTGTCACGCAGGGTCTCGGGCACGTCACCGCGCACGATCGCCTGAGCGAGGCCTTCGACCACAGCCGTCTTGCCAACGCCCGGTTCGCCGATCAGCACCGGGTTGTTCTTCGTGCGCCGACTCAGCACCGTCATGACGCGCTCGATCTCCTTGACGCGCCCAATAACGGGGTCAAGGCGGTTCTCGCGGGCGGCCTGCGTCAGGTTCCGACCGAACTGGTCGAGGACCTGCGAGGACGACTTCTCCGGACCGGTCTCGGGTGCGCCGGACAACGACGCTTCCTTGCCCTGGTACCCGGACAGCAACTGGATGACCGTGGAGCGGACGCGGTTCAGGTCCGCGCCGAGCTTGAGCAACGCCTGCGCGGCTACGCCCTCGCCCTCGCGGATCAGACCGAGCAGGATGTGCTCGGTTCCGATGTAGGTGTGGTTCATCTGCAGCGCCTCGCGCAGCGACAACTCCAGGACCCGCTTGGCGCGCGGGGTGAAGGGGATGTGTCCGGTCGGGACCTGCTGGCCCTGCCCGATGATCTCCTCCACCTGCTCACGGACGGCCTCCAGCGAAATCCCGAGGGATTCGAGCGCCTTGGCCGCCACCCCTTCGCCCTCATGTATGAGGCCGAGCAGGATGTGCTCCGTACCGATGTAGTTGTGGTTGAGCAGCTTGGCCTCGTCCTGTGCCAGGACGATGACTCGGCGAGCCCGGTCAGTAAACCGTTCGAACATTCCTCTTCCCTCCTGCAGGGTCTTGCCATGTGACGACGGAACCCCGGCTTCCTACAGCTTAGTCAACGTCAGCCAAGGAACCAGCGTTCCGCCGTTCACCAGTGGCGAACCCTGTCAGTGGGCCTGGTCGTATGCGTCCCTGACTTCCTTGGGCACCCGCCCGCGGTCCGAGACCTCAAAGCCGTTCTCGCGTGCCCAGGTGCGCACCGCCGAGGCGTCACTCCCACCCGTGGTGGCCCGTCGGGTACCGGTGGACCGCCGGGCGGTCGTCGCCGTCTTGCGCGCCTTTTCAACGAAAGGCGCAAGAGCACCGGACAACTTGTCCAGATTGGCCTCATTCAGGTCAATCTCGTAACTCTTGCCATCGAGGGCGAATGTGACGGTCCGCTTCGCCTCACTGCCGTCCATGTCGTCCAACAAGATCATCTGCACTTTCCGTGCCATGAGTCCCCTCTTCCGCCTTGCCATGAGCATTTCCCCCATGGGCTTGCAAATAAGACACCACTCTTGTGGTGCCAATGGAACACTTTACTGCGGAATGGGGCCAAAGAAAGACTATCGCGTGTTAATAATTACAGCGCAGCGGTTGGCGTGATGTTCCCGCCCGGTCATACCGGCCCCACCCTGTTCGGTCGGCATCCCAGAACTGCACGTGTGACTGCACTGGCGGGCACGCGTCAGCACTCGGAAACAGGCTGGTGGGGCCCAGGAAGCCAGATCGCCGACGTCGTGGCCCCTGTGGGGCACGGCATCGGCGATCTCGACGGGTCGGGACTCAGGCCCGCAGTCGGGACTCCTCGAACACGTCGAGTTGCAGCTTGGCGAGGTCGACCATGGTTGGGTGCTCGTCCGCGTCCCACAGGTCCTCGACCCGGGGGTCGAGCGAGACGACACCGTGGACAGGAAGCGTGATGATGTTGTCGTCCTGGCGTGCCTCCAGCTGCGCGAGCCGGGCCGTCAGCGCGTCGATGCGCGACTGGCGCTCAGCAATCTCGCCGCGCAGCCAGACGGAGTTGCCCCGCATGCTGCTGAGCTCGGCGTTGGCGGAGCCGACCTGGCGGCGCAGCGTGGCGATCACGGACTTGAGGTTGTCAATGCGGCCGTTGAAACGCTCCAGCATCGCAAGGGAGTCAACGTGATGCCTGTCCGCCTGCGTCACGCGCAGGGCGATCTGGCGCCTGACCTCCTCCTGGTGGACGGCCCGCTCGCGCTCCAGTTCACGCCACGCAAGCCCGGTGGCAGCGAATGCCATGACGACGGCCACGGCAGCGCCTGCGCGCACGAACCAGATGTCACCGAACAGGGAAGCGACCGCGGCAAGCGTTCCGACGACAAGAATCGTCAGTGCAAGATTTCGATCAGAGGACTTTTTGGCAATTCTTCGACCAGCCATGTGCCGAAGGATATGCCATGGCGCAGGGAAAGCGCATCTCGAAACGCCGCGTGTCCGCCAAAGCCCTGCCCCCTCACTCAAAAGCCCGGGAGCGGTTCTGACTATGCGGGATCCGCTGCGGGTGCGCCACCTTCGTCGGAATCATCATCGACGGAAACAATGCATGCCTTCTCCAGTGTCCATCCGGCGAAGGCGAACAGCAGGGAGGCAACGATGGTCCCCACTCCATGAACCACCCGCGCCGCAGGCTGTTCTGCAGCCAGGGCCCCAATGAAACGGCCGACGTAGACGGCATGCCCGCCTGCCAGCACCGCACCCGTCATGACCATGGACTTGGCCACCATCAATGCTCGGACAGCTTCGAGGCTGGAGAGCGTGCGGTCCTCCAGCCGCGCGGGGAGCCCACCGGCGTAGACCCAGGCCCCCACAGCCATCACGAACAGCACTGCGGGGACACTCCAGGGCACCACCGGCGCGAAGCTGTTCGTCAGGTCGAACACGCCCAGCAGGAGTCCCGCGAAGACGGCACCGGAAAGGGCCGACAACGCCACCTGCCGCGTGCTGGTCAGGGTCATCTTCCGCCGCGGCGGACCCTGCTGGGGGCTCAAAACCGCGTGGCGGCCGTGATGACGATGTCGTCCCGGCGGGCGACCCCTGAGACGTCAACTTTTTTTACCAGTTCCGCGATCGGTCCGCGGCCCTCCAACACGCCGGTGGCGTCAATGTCGAGCCACGGCACGAGGACGAAGGCGCGCTCGTGTGCCCGCGGGTGCGGTAGCTCGAGATCGGACTCCCCGATCCGCTTGCCGACCATGATGATGTCGATGTCGAGTGTCCGGGGACCGTTGACGACGTCGCGGGAGCGACCGAAGTTGTCCTCGATCGCGAACGCCCGGTCCAGCAGCGTCAAGGGTTCCAGCGTCGATTCCGCCACCACCACGAGGTTCAGGAAGTCCTCCTGGTGGGGTCCTCCGACGGGGGTGGTCTGGTAGACCGGGGAAACGTCGACCACGAAGAGATCCGGTGTCTCAGCAAGGAACTCCACCGCTTCGGTGAGGATCGCAGCGGAATCCCCCTGATTGGATCCCAGACTGAACACCACCTTGGAGATGGGTCGCAGGTTGCCGAGGGTGTCGACGTCAATGTCAAAGGGGCCGTTGATCATGTCTGCTCCTGTGGATCGTGACGGACAGGTCAGTGGGTGGGTGGGGCATGCGTGCATGGGGCTTGTGGACGGTGACCACCACCCCCGACACGAGCTCGAAGGCGAGACAGCGGTCCGCGATGCGGCCGGCCACGGTCTCGATGAGGTTGCAGGGCTGGCCCGTGATGACATCCAGGACCTCGTCGACGACCGCCGCGTAGTTCACGGTCCGCGAAAGATCATCGGAGCCAGTGTCCAACGGCAGGTGCAGCTCAACATCAACCACAAACCTCTGTCCGTCCCTGCGTTCCTCAGGAAATACCCCGTGGTGTCCAGTGGCGGTCAGTCCAGTGAGCGTGATCCGGTCGATGGTTGCGATCTCCTTGGCCTCAGATTGTCGGTTGGTTCGTGGCGACTGTACCCCACACCGTCTCCTGTGGCTCGCCCATGGCGGTCAGAGGTCGAGCTGGTTTCCAAGCCGTGAGCCCACCGCAATGGCGTCGCGCTGCTGTGCCACCTCGTGGGTCCTGACGCCCCACACACCGTGCTGCGCGCACCACGCACTGATGGCAGCGGTGGCAGCATCACGCTCCACGGGGGGGCGCCCCGGGAGGAGTTCGCCGAGGAAGCCCTTGCGGGACACTCCCACGAGGATGCGGTGTCCCAGATCGTTGAACCGTTGCACGCTCCTGAGGAGGGTCCAGTTGTGCTCACCCAGTTTGGAGAAGCCGATGCCCGGATCGAGGATGATCCGCGCGGCCGGGACCCCGGCAGCCACGGCCGCATCCCGGCGGGCCAGGAGCTCGCGGATAACGTCGTCCACCACATCCACGTAGACGGCCTCGCCCTGCATCAGAGCGGAGTGGGCCCGCCAGTGCATGAGCACGTAGTCCACGTCCGCATCCGCCACCGCGGCGTACATGTCCGGATCCGCAAGGCCCCCGGACACGTCGTTGATGGTGCGTGCGCCGGCCTCGACGGCGGCTCGGGCCGAACCGGCCCGCATGGTGTCGACGGAGACATGGACACCGTGGAGAGCCAATCCGGCCACCACGGGCAGGATCCGCCGCTGCTCCTCGGCGGCTTCGGTGCGCTCAGCACCCGGCCGGGTGGACTCACCCCCGACGTCGACGATGCGCGCACCCTGGGCCACGAGGTCCAGTCCGTGCATGATGGCCGACTCTGCAGTGGGCAGGGCACCGCCGTCGGAGAAGGAGTCCGGCGTGGTGTTCACCACACCCATGATGAGGGTCACGCCTCACCTGCTCAGGATCAGGCTCATCGCTTCGGCGCGGGTGGCTGCATTGCGCAGTTGGCCGCGCACGGCACTGGTGATCGTCCTGCTGCCGCGTTTGCGGATGCCACGCATGGTCATGCACATGTGCTCGGCGTCCACCACGACGATGACGCCGCTGGCGTGGATGTGTTCCACCAGCGCATTGGCTATCTGACTGGTGAGCCGCTCCTGCACCTGGGGGCGTCGGGAATAGATGTCCACCAGGCGCGCCAACTTCGAGAGTCCCGTGACCTTCCCCCCAGGACCGGGAATGTAGCCGATGTGCGCCACGCCCACGAATGGCAGGAGGTGGTGTTCGCAGAAACTGGTCATCTCGACGTCGCGCACCAGCACCAGTTCTTCATGGTCGATGTCGAATGTGGTGGCCAGCAACTCGGCGGGGTCAGCACCCACGCCGGAGAAGAGCTCCTCATACGAGCGCGCCACCCGGCCCGGGGTGTTCCGGAGCCCGTCACGGTCGGGATCCTCACCGATGGCGATGAGGATTTCTCGGACCGCCGCCTCGACGCGTGCCTGGTCGACCATCAGGATCGGGGTCCCTGCGGCGGACCCCACACCGGTGGCTGCCAGGTGTCAGGGCCGGGGGTCGGGGGCTGCCCGGAACCGGTGTCGGCACCCACATCTGGGGGCTGTGACGTGGGGGCGGACGCTCCGACGGGGGGCCGCACAGGTGCCGGGGGCACCTCGATGGGCGGCACGCCGGAGGGCACCCTGAGGTCCGAACCGGTCCAGGCGGGGCGCTTGTCGCTGCGACGGAGGTTGACGAAGACCTCGGCCACCTCCTTGCGGTTCAGCGTCTCCCTGGCGAACAGTTGACGCACAAGTTCGTCGAGGACGTCACGGTTCTCCACGAGGACGTCGAACGCCTCCTGGTGTGCCGTGTGGATGAGCGCGGCGATCTCGGCGTCGATGATGGCGGCGCTGTTCTCGGAGAAGTCCTTGCTGGGTTCCGAGCCGCGCATGCCCATGAACGGTTCGGAGTCCCCGCCGCCCAACTGGACGGCACCGATCCTCTGCGACATGCCGTACTGCGTGACCATGGCACGGGCCACCTTGGTGGCCTTCTCGATGTCGTTCTGGGCACCTGTGGTGGGGTCATGGAAGATGAGTTCTTCCGCTGCGCGCCCGCCCATCATGTAGGCCATCTGGTCCAGCAACTCGCCGCGTGTGCGGGAGTGCTTGTCGTCGTCCGGCATCACCATGGTGTAGCCCAGTGCACGGCCCCGCGGCAGGATCGTGACCTTCTGGACCGGGTCGTTGCCGGGCAGGGCTGCTGCCACCAGGGCGTGTCCACCCTCGTGGTAGGCCGTGATGAGGCGCTCCCTGTCGTTCATGAGCCTGCTGCGCTTCTGCGGGCCGGCGATGACGCGGTCAATGGCCTCGTCGAGCTGCCCCTGGCCGATGGCATCAAGGTTCATGCGGGCCGCCAGCAGAGCGGCCTCGTTCAGCACGTTCGCGAGGTCGGCACCCGAGAAGCCCGGGGTACGACGCGCGATGGACTGCAGATCAATGTCCTCGGTGAGCGGTTTGCCCTTGGAATGCACCGTGAGGATGTGCGTGCGGCCTTCGAGGTCTGGCGCTTCCACCGAGATCTGGCGGTCGAAGCGGCCGGGCCGCAGCAGCGCCGGGTCCAGCACGTCGGGCCGGTTGGTGGCCGCGATCAGGATGACCCCACCACGGACGTCGAAGCCGTCCATCTCCACCAGCAGCTGGTTGAGTGTCTGCTCCCGTTCGTCGTGTCCACCTCCCATGCCGGCACCGCGATGACGGCCGACGGCGTCGATCTCGTCGATGAACACGATGGCGGGCGCGGCCTCCTTCGCCTGCTCGAAGAGGTCACGGACGCGGGAGGCGCCGACACCGACGAACATCTCCACGAAGTCGGAGCCGGAGATGGAGAAGAAGGGCACGCCCGCGTCCCCCGCCACGGCGCGGGCCAGCAGGGTCTTACCGGTGCCGGGAGGGCCGTACAACAGCACGCCCTTCGGGATCTTGGCGCCCAGCTTCTGGAACTTCACGGGCTCGGCGAGGAACTCCTTGATCTCCTCCAGCTCCTCGACGGCCTCGTCGACACCCGCCACGTCCGCGAAAGTCGTCTTGGGGGTGTCCTTGGTGGCGAGCTTCGCCTTCGACTTCCCGAACGACATGGGGCCGCCACCCGAACTGCTGGCCATCATGCGCATCACAAAGATGAAGCCAATCGCCAGCAGCAGGAACGGCAGTCCCGTGTAGAGGAGAGTGGAGAGGAAGCTTGGCTGGGGATTGAGCGCCACCCAGGTCTCGAGCGTGCCGTCAGCCACCCGCTTGTTCAGCAGAGTGATGATGTCGGCGTCCTGGTTTCCCACCCACGCCGTCTGGATCTTCTCGCCCTTGTCGGTGGTGACCTGGACGAGCTGTTCGCCGTCGATCAGCTCCACCTTCTTGAGCTTCTCGGTCCCTTCCAGCAGCGTCAGCACCTGTGACGTCGGCGTCGTCTTGAATCCGACGACCGAGGAGATCGCCTGCGAGCCGATCGAAACGACGAGGAGGATGATCACCACCCACACCAGCCAGCCCATGGGGCCCTTCATGAATTTCTGCAACGCAATCCCGCGATCTCAGGGTAGGGGAATATGGCAGCTGAAGACTACCAGCCGGTCAACGACCAACCGCCCTCCATTGTGCCCGCACCATGGTCGGACATGACTCATCCCATGGCGAAATCCAGGTGTTCCGGCAGTGGATCGGCGATGCCGCGGGCCTCGGAGTACTCGGCCCACAGGTCCGCGAGCTCCGTGCTGACCTCCCGCAGGTTGGGAAGCACCAGAGAGGAAATGATGTCGCCCGCCTCGGCAAGGTGTCCCTGCGCGACCAGCGCACGAGCCTCGGCCACCCGTACGCGGGGCAGCGCGCGACGACGCGGTGTCAGTCGATCCACCACCGAAGAGACGAGCGTGGGAATGGTGGCGGCGCGGGTCAGGTAGTCGACGAGCAGGTCGTCGTCCTCCGGGTCGGCCTCGTGGGCCCGCTCCGCGAAGTCGAACGCGTCCCAGCCGTCCTCGGAGCACGTGGCCAGGGCGTGCAGTGCCATGGCATTGTGCGGATCATCGGCCACCGCCTCGCGCCAGTGCGTCTCCGCCGTGCCCCGCGATCCCCGGCTCCACGCCATGTAGCCGAGCATCAGGTGCCGGTGGGAACCGGGCGCGCTCTGCTCCACCGCCCGTTCCCAGTCCGGGCCCGTCTGCGGGGTGCGCGCGAGCAGCGCTGTGGTGGCACCGCCACGGGCAACCTCCAACCAGGCTCGGTGCACATCATCCAGCGGCGCTTCGTCAAAGGGGGTGGCGTCGTCGGCAGTCAGGAACCCGGCCTCCACCTCCACCCTTCCCCACCCGTCCGGCTGGCGCAGCACCTGCGGGGCCAACGGAGCGGCCTGCGCAAAGAGGTCGCGCGCCCGTTCCATCGCGACGCCCGGCACCTCGGAGGTGATGTGGTCCACCGCCTCGTCGTACATGACGTCGGGACTCACCTCCACCGGCGCGAAGGCCTCCACCCACGTGGCGATGTCACCCGAGCCAAGGACGATGTGCTCCTTCTGCGTGCGCGCCCACCCCGACTGGAGTTCGTAGTAGCGGCCAGAACCGTTGAGCCATTCCTGCCACTTGCCACCACCGCGCGTGTTGCCCCAGACGAAGAGCTTCTTGCCGCGCAGCTCCGCGGTGGAAGCCAGCAGCACCCCCCGGCCGTCCGCCCCGCAGCCGGCGACCCACGGCGCAGGGTGTGGCGCGCCGTCGGGGCCCATGGTGTCGAAGAAGTAGTCCACCGCCTGCGGCGCCTCGCCGGGCAGGGACCGGTCCGGATCATCCGGGTAGGACACCCGCTCGAGTATCCCCGCATAGTTGTTGAACACGGCGGTCTGCGCAGGCGCCAGGACCCGGGATTCCTGCTGCATCGGAACGGCGGCATTGGACCACCAGTAGAAGGGTGTCTCCTCGCTGCCGGCGTTGGCGATCCGGGGGCTCGTGAACAAGTGGGACGCATCGTCGGGCAGCCACGCGTCCATGCGCCACACCATGCGAGTCAGCCGTTCCCATGCCCACATGCGCAGCACCTGCTGTCCGTCGACATCGACGACGCCGGCGCCCACCGGGGTGCACGTCAGACCCCAGTGGCCGGTCATTCCCAGGTTCCACTCAATCCCGCCGGCGAACCAGGCATCTCGCAGCGCGAGGTTGCCGAACTGGATGGCGTCCGGCTGGAACAGCAGTTCCCTACCACTCGAAAGATCCTGCAGGCTCCACAACCGCCCGCCGAGGGTGGGTAGGAAAACGGCACGCAGCCTGTTGTTGCTCAGCTCAATGGCCGGCAGCGAGCGGGCCTGGAGGTCGCGCCCGTAGTGGTTCTGGTGGCGATACGGCAGGGCGCTGGCGGGACGCTGCGACAGTGGACGTCCCGGCTGTTCGCCGAGCAGGATCCTGTCGGAGGCACTCAGGTCGGGCGGTTGCTGGATCTCCAGCACCGGCAGGCCGTCGGTGCCGAGGTCAGCCATTTCGACGGTGACCTGTATCTGCCGGATCATCGAGTACTTCCCTCTGCCTGCCTCAGGCGTGGACGTGCCTATGCGTAGATGTGGGGTGCGAGGATTCCGAGGTCCCGGAGGTTGCGGTACCGGCCGGAGTAGTCGAGTCCGTAGCCCACGACGAACTTGCTGGGGATCTCGAAGCCCACGTACTTGACCTCGACCTCCATCATGGCGGCCTCAGGTTTGCGGAACATCGTCATGATCTCGAGGCTCGCCGGCTTGCGGGAGGCGAGGTTGCTCATCAGGTAGGACAATGTGAGCCCCGTGTCGATGATGTCCTCCACCACGATGACGTGGCGGCCCTCCAGATCAGTGTTGAGGTCCTTCAGGATACGCACCACCCCGCTCGACTGCGTGCCCGAGCCGTAGGAGGAGACCGCCATCCAGTCCATCTCAACGTGGCTCTTCATCGCGCGCTGCAGGTCACTCATCACCATGACGGCGCCGTTCAGTACACCCACGAGCAGCACGTCGCGGCCCTCGTAGTCGGCATCGATCCGTGCAGCAACCTCGGAGATGCGCACGGCGATCTCCTCGGAGGTGAACAGGACTTCGGACAGGTCTGACATCACGTCTGCGGCATCCACGTACGCCAGCCTAGTACCTCCCCACGCTGGGTGGGGCACCCCGTCACTGGACGTCGGGGCGCACTCCTTCTGCGTCGGTTCTCCCCTTGACCGCGACCGCATGCGAGGCTTCTGGAGTCAGGAAGGCGGGGCGCGGATGGGATTCCACGTGGGTTCAGAGATCGGCGCGTTGCGGCAGGTGATCGTGCACCGGCCGGGGGTGGAGCTGCGGGCACTCGGACCGAAGAACAAGGAGCGGTACCTCTTCGACGAACTCCTCTGGGTGGAGCGCGCCCAACAGGAACACGACCACTTCGTCGACGCGCTGCGCGGGCGTGGTGTCGTCGTCCACCACCTCGGGGACCTGTTGCGGGAGACCGTCGCCATTCCATGGGCCCGGGAGAGGATCCTGGAACGATCGTTGGACGATCGCTACGTGGGGCCCTTGGCCGCCGAGTGGTTGGTGGACATGTTTCTGGGCATGGACGACGCGACCCTGGTGGATCACCTGCTGGGCGGCATGACTCGTGCAGAGGCGGAGTCCCACCCCGACTGTCCCCGCTCGGTGGTGCTGGAGCACCTGAAGCCGGAAGAACACGTTCTCGAGCCGCTCCCGAACCACCTCTTCGCCCGCGACGCCTCCACCTGGGTGGGCGACAAGGTGATGCTGCACTCCATGCACCGCAACGTCCGCAGGCGCGAGACGCTGCACTACGACACCATCTACAGCCACCATCCGCTGTTCGCCGGCACCGTTGACTTCTGGTCGCCGGGCCGGGGCGAGGGCCCCGCAACCGTCGAGGGCGGCGACATCCTCATGCCGGATCAGCAGACGATCATCGTGGGGCTGTCCGAGCGCACCAACGCCCGCGGCGTGGAACGGCTGGCGGAGCGGCTGCTGTGTCAGGGAGACATTCGCAGGGTCGTGGCGCTCGAACTTCCCCGCGCCCGTGCGCTCATGCACTTGGACACCGTCCTGACGATGGTGGATCAGGAGACCTTCGTGCGATACGGCGAGTTGCCCAGTCTTTCCTCCTGGACCATGACCGCGGGACCCGTTCGGCACGGCCGTCGCCAGGTGCACGTCGAGGCCCACTCCCCCGGGGAGATGGAGCGCGCCATCACCACCGCGATGCGCAGGACCAGCGTGCGATTCCTGTCAGCGGACCAGGATGCCCACAGCGCCGCACGGGAACAGTGGGACGACGGGTGCAACGTGCTGGCCATTGAGCCGGGAGTGGTGATCGCCTACGCCCGCAACGTCGCCACCAATTCCCACCTGCGCAGCCATGGTCTCGAAGTCATCGAGGTTCCCGGGTCCGAACTCGGCCGGGGCCGGGGCGGCCCCCGATGCATGTCCTGTCCCCTGCAGCGGGAGGCCATCGGGTGACTTTCCCCCCTGCCACGGCCCTGCTGCGTGGCAGCATGGACACAGTCCACATGATGAGAGGAATGCCATGTCAGGTGAAGTATCCGAGACCGCAGCAATGACCACCGAGGGCAACGCGAACGACGACGGGCCCGGTATGAACGACGGGGTGCCACCGGCTGAACTCGCCGGCCAGGTGGCCGATGGCGAACCCAGGGAGTACCCGGCCGCCGGTATCGACCCCAACGAGGTGCCCACGGAGAACGAGCAGAAGAAGTAGAACCGCTGTTCTCAGGTGGCCCGGTGGTGGAGTGTGGCGCCGCGACGCTCCACCACACCGCCGGGCACCGCAACCGGCCCCTGGCCTCGCCATCCGGTGACGAGGTCGTCGACGGCAACGACGTGCGCCATGGACACGTGCGTCCCACCGCGGGCGGCGATCCAGTCGCGCAGCACCCGCAGCCTCAGCGCGCCCGGCAGCCCGCGTACGGCTTCGACGCCCAGCCCTGCTCCCGGGTCGCGGCCCGCGACCGCGTCGGCGGCCAACTGGTCCAGAAGGTCCGCGTCCATCCGGGCGAGCGACGCCGAGCGTGCCAGTGCAGGCGCCACGTCCTGGCCCAGTGCGTCTGACAACGCTTGCAGGTGCTGACGCGCCCGCACCCGACGGAACCGGGTGTCACTGTTGTGGGGGTCCTCCCACACGTCCACACCCCACTCGGAGCAGGCCGCCACGGTGGTGGCGCGCCGCAGCCCCAACAACGGGCGGATGAACGGTCCACGAAGGGGAGCCATCCCTGAGAGCGACCGTGTTCCCGAGCCCCGCAACAACCCCAGTAGGACGGATTCCGCCTGGTCGTCAAGGGTGTGGCCCAGCAGGACCGGGTGACCGTCGGAGGCCAGCGCGCCGAGCCGGGCCTCCCGTGCAGCCGACTCCACACCTCCGGCACCCTCCGGTGCCACGTCAACCCGCCGCGTCTCGGCCGCCATGCCCTCGGACCGCAACACCTCCACGACCCCGGCAGCGACGTGCTCCGAGCCGTCCTGCAACCCGTGGTCAATCACGACGCAGGTGATTATTGCGCCCCGTCGGGCGGCGGCCCATCGTGCACCCAGCGCGAGTGCCATCGAGTCGGGACCGCCCGAGCAGCCGATCACCACGGGCCCCGCAGGCAGCATGGCGTACACCGCCTGCCCCACGGCCAGCGAGGCGGGTCCCAACTCACGCCTTGCCATGCACCCGTCCCAGCCAGGCTGCGGGATCACCGATCTCAGCGGGCCTCGGGAGGTTGTCGGGGGATTCGAAAGCCCTTGCCAGACCACGAACGCCCACGCGGGCGCTGACGGCGCGGCAGAAGCGCAACCCGTCGCGGTACTGCGCGTCCTTGTCCAGAGCCGGTGCGAACCGCGCCAGCGCCGTCGGGGCGTGGCTGCGGCTGAAGGCCGCGCGCAGCCTGCGCACGCTGGGGATGTGGGTGGGGCCCACCCGGTCCGAGATGAAGTCCGCGTGCCCTTCCAGCAGTGTCATCGTGGCGGAGACCTCCTGCAACGCCTGGTGCGCGGCCGGACTGGACATGGCTGCGGAGAAGCCCTGCCCGCGGGCCACGTTGCGCGCCACCTGCAGCGCGCCCACCTCGTCGGCGGCGACGAGGCTGAACCGTTGCATGAGGTGCTCCAGCAGCCAGGGTGCGGAGCTGAACTGGATGGCGTGTGTCTGCTCGTGCGAGGCCACCCACAGGTGGAAGTCTGACGCGATGAATTTTCGCGCGCGCTGCAGGTGGAGGATGTTCGGTGCCAGCAGGTACAGGCGCGACGCAGACGGGTCGAACTGCCCCAGTAGTTGACGCCCCAGCAGGCCGAGCGCCACCCCGGCCAGAATCCCGTAGCCGGCGCCCGTGACCGCACCCAGCGGCCCGTCTGGGGCCGGGGAAAGCGGTAGTCCGCCCAGCAGCCCCCCGGCGATCGCGCCAGCATTGTGCGCCCAGTGGTCCCGGTCACAGACCACCACACGATCCGCCGGCGGTCCGAGGAGACCACTCGTGTCCCCGACGAGTTCCCCGGCCCTGGTGGCTGCCAACCGGAGCGACGCTGCGATGCCGTGGGCCTCTGCCCGGCTGGCGGTGGGGAGTTCGCCGGCGAGTGGCCTGGCGACTCGCCGTGCCAGGGCCCAGTTGATGGGAGGAAGGTTCTGCATCAGCAGCCGCAAGCCGTCACGACGCCCACACCCTGGTCGGTCCACACCTTGGCGGCCCACCCGTCGGCGGAGCCGTTGGTCAGGAAGGCGAACGACAGTGATCGTCCGTCGGAAGTGGTGGTGGTGCCCGCCAGTGCCGCGACACGCGTCAGGGTGCCGGTTTTGGCCTTGGCCACGCCCCTGGCCGGCCGCGAGACGTCGTCGCTGAACCTGCTGGCCAACGTGCCCGTCACCCCTGCCACGGGAAGTCCGTCGAGGATCACGGACAGTGCCGGATCGTCCACGGCCTGTCCCACCGCCAACGACAGCATCGCCGCCGACACCAGGTTCGAGCGTGACAGGCCTGACGCGTCGTGCAGCACCGCGCCATCAGTCCACAGTTCCAACCCGCGCAACTGCTCCTCGATGGCAGCCACGGAGCCGGCGAACGTCGTGGGGTGGCCGGTGGCCGCCGCCAGCTGGAAGCCGAGGACCTCGGCGAAGGAGTTGTTGGACCGCAGCATCATCTGCTCCACAAGCACGTGGAGTGGGGCGGACTCGACCCTGGCGATCTCCTCCCCCGCCGCAGTCGTTGCGGTGGGGGCGCCAGAGACGGTGATGCCGGACGCCGTCAGTTGCGCTGCGAATGCCGTGGCCGCCGAGAGTGCAGGGGTGCGGCTGCGCCCGCCGCCCGGCTCGCGGCCCTCGTCGACCCACAGGGCGCTGATCTGGGTGACCTGGTCGCGATAGTTGACGGGCCACGTCTCGTTCCACCCCGGGTCGGTGAAGAGCGACGCGTCGAACCCCAGTGACACGGTGGTCCGCCCGGATTTCTTCAGCGATGCGGCCGTGAGCGTGGCAAGGTCCTGCAGCGACGCCTGCCGGGGATAGGTGTCCGTGGGTGCCGTGGTCAGCAGCGGGTCACCACCGCCGACCAGGATCAGCGCGCCGTCGGAGGCCAGAACAGTGGTGGGGAAGCGTGTCTGTCGATCCATGGCATGCATGACCGCTGTGACCGTGAGCAGCTTGGTGGTGGAGGCCGGGACCAGCAGAGTCCCGGGGTTGCGCGCGGCGACCACGTCCCCGGTCTCGGTGTCCACCACCTCATAGGCAAGTTGCAGTGCGTCAGCGCCCGCCGCCAAGGCGGTGACGTCCAAGCCGTTGAGCCGGGCCTCGACCGCCGCCCGGGCCGGCACGACACCGACGGCGGCAGCCGGGGCCTCTCCTACGGGACCCCCATCCGCAGTCGGGGTGACGCTGGGCGGCACAGGCGGAAGGAGCAGTGAAGGTGGCACCGTCGTCGGAGCGCCGGTCACCTCCGCCCCCACAGCCAGCATCACCGGGTGGAAGAATACGGCCCCCGCAACGGCCACCACGAGCACGAGACCCAGGGCGATCCACGTCATCAGCCACTGACGTGCCAGAGAGGAAGTGCTCAACGAAGCTCCAGACGCGGTATTCTGCTTCAGATCCAACCACCCGCCCATGTGGAGGGTGTCATGCCAATCATAGGAGTGCGTCCGTGAGCGAAGACTTCGTCGAGAGCTTCGAGCTGATCCCGGATGAGCGTCGGATTTTGTTCGACGTCACAGTCGAGATCCCCAAGGGCACCAAGAACAAGTACGAGATGGACCACAACACGGGTCGCATCCGGTTGGACCGCACCCTGTTCACCTCGACGCAGTACCCGTACGACTACGGGTTCATCGAGGGCACGCTCGGCCAGGACAGCGACCCCCTGGACGCCATGGTGATCGGCGCGGAGCCCACATTCCCCGGCTGCCTCATCGAGTGCTACGCCGTCGCCATGTTCCGCATGAAGGACGAGATGGGTGGTGACGACAAGGTGCTCTGCATCGCGACGGCCGACACCCGCCGCCGCCACATGTCCGATCTCGACTCCGTGCCGGAGTACATGCTGCTGGAGATTGAACACTTCTTCTCCGTGTACAAGGACCTCGAGCCCGGCAAGTCCGTGGAAGGCGCCACCTGGGTGGGTCGCACGGAAGCCGAGCAGGAGGTCAAGGAGAGCTACGACCGGGCCAAGGGCACCTCGTACGAGCACCACAACGTCAACCTGGCCTAGCCAGCCCCGCCCGGATGATCGGGCACGACGGAAGGGACCGGACATGTCGCCGATGAGGGAAACGCCGCAGCCCCATCCGTCGCGTCTGACGCCCTTCGCCGGACACCCCGTCGTGGTGGGGGTGGTCCCCGGCCAGCCCGAACTGGTGGTCCTGACTGCCGCCTCCTGGGCAGTGGCGCTCGGCGTCGACCTCTACATCGCCTACGTCGACGCCAGCAGGGTGGCTGTGGAGGAGTTGCCGGACGGGACCGTGCGCCACACCGAGGTGAGCGTCGATGCCGTGGACGATTCGTGGCGCCAACGCTCCCACCAGATCGTCACCTTCCTGGGTGATGTGCTTGCCGACAGCGGGGTCAGCTGGCACTTCCGATATCTCGCGGGCCGGCCGGACCGGGCATTGACACACCTGGCGCGCGCTGTCGACGCCTCGGCCCTGGTGGTCGGCACACACTCCCCCGGCGCCTCGGGCCGCTGGCACGAATTCGTCGAGGGTTCCATGGCAGCCCACCTGTCGCATCACCAACACCGCCCGGTGCTGGTGGTGCCGCTGCGGGTGGTCGACTGGCACGCCGCCACCCCGTGGCAATGATGTCCAGGTGGACCCGACCGGTGGACCCGGATGTGTCGGCCGTGCTCCCCGGGCGGGGCCAGACGTTGCTCCTCATCGGGCTGGGCGGGGCTCTCGGCACCACGGTGCGCTCAGCACTCGAGGCCGCTTTCCCCGCAGCCACCGGCACGTGGCCGTGGGCCACCTTCTGCATCAATGTCTCTGGCGCGTTCGTGCTTGCTGTCCTCCTGGAGTCGCTGTCGGTACTCGGCCCGGACGAGGGCTGGTTCCGGCGCATCCGTTTCGGTGTGGGCACCGGTGCGCTCGGCGGTTTCACCACGTACAGCACGTTCATGGTCGAGGCCGCACGGCTCGGCCGGGCTGGTGACCCCGTGATGGTATTCAGCTACGTGAGCGCCACTCTTGTGCTCGGCTTCGCGGGCGCGTGGGCAGGAATGGCCGCGGTGTCCGCGCTCCACCGTCGATGGCGGTTGATGCGGCGATGATTCCCGTACTGGTGGCACTCGGGGGTGGGTTGGGCGCCATGGCCCGGTTCAGCCTGGACTCCTGGATCAGCACGCACTGGCGTTCGACCCTACCGGTGGGCACCGTGGTCATCAATGTCATGGGGTCGCTGCTGTTGGGGCTTCTGACCGGGTGGGCGTTGCGGACTGCGGAGGGTGAACTGCTGGCCATTCTCGGGACGGGTTTCCTCGGCGGCTACACAACCTTCAGCACGGCGAGCATCGAGGCGGCCCGACTGGCGCGCGGTGGTCGCGGCATCGCAGCCGTATTCCACGCGGTGGTGATGGTGGTTCTCGGCCTGTCCTTCGCCTTCCTGGGGCTCTGGCTCACTGGGCCGTGACCGGAGTGCGGATGCAGGCTTCCCCACCTCACAGATCAGGCCCCTTGGGCATGGCGATGAGATGGCCGATGAAGGCGAACATCCCTCCGATGGCCACGTCGATGAACGCCACCACCACCTGGCCGGATGTCGTGACCCCATGCACCGCGAGCGACGTCCACGACGTCAGGCCGGTCACAGCGAGGATGAGCAGGAGGAGCCGCAGATTCGTGATCCGGGAGCCCCACCGCCCCGACACGAGCCCCAGCAGGAACCATCCGATGCTGCGGACGGCGGCCAACGCCACCATCTCTGCACCCAGCCACGCGTCCAGCCCGAGCCCGAGAACCACGCCGATGGCACCTCCACCCACGGTCGCCGCCACGGGCCTGATCCAGTCATAGTTCATATCGGCCAGCACCCTACACCGGTGCCGCCGTCGCTACGCCGTCGACGCAGAGCGTGCGACACTTGCGCAATGCCTGATCTGCTCCTGCTCCGCACCCCGTCTGCGAACCGCGTCTACGCCGGGGAGGCCGCAGCGCTGAGTGCTGCTGAGCTGGAGATCTGCGCACCCTTCACCCGTGACGTCGGCGACCAGGACCTGGCCGGCGTCGGGTACTTGGGCTTCACCACCGACGACCTCACCGCCGACCAGTTGGGGACGGTCGCCACCCAGTCCACCGCCTTCGCACTGTTCGAGCGGGTCGGCGACCTGTTGCGCCCCCTGCCCCTGCCTGCGGTGGAGGTCCTCGACGATGACCTCGTCACCATCCCCAAGTACCAGGGCAAGACCAACGAGCAATTCACCAGGCTGCTGCTCAACGTGACCCTGGCAGCCGTCGAGCGCGAGGCCACCGGTCCCCGCCAGGTACTGGACCCGCTGGCCGGTCGCGGAACCACGTTGTCGTCGGCGATGCTGCTGGGCCATGACGGGTTCGGTGTTGAGGCGGATGAGAAGGCATTCGAGCAGATGGCCGCCTTCACCAAGACGTGGCTGCGCCGCAAGCGCCTCAAGCACACCGCCGACGTGACTCCGGTGCGCCGCGACGGCAAGGCCGTCGGTAAGCGCTTCGACGCCACGATCCGTCTGGAGGACCGCATCCTGAAGCTCAACTCGTTCACGGGTGACACGCGCGAATCGGCGGACCTGTTCGGCAAGAAGAAGTTTGATGCCATCGTCACCGACGCCCCCTACGGCGTGGTGCACGGCTCCAGCACTGATGTCAGGGGCGGGAGCAAGCGCGACCGCAGCCCCTCGCGGCTGTTGAAGGAGGCCGTGGGTGTGTGGGCCTCGCAGCTCATGCACGGCGGCGCGCTGGGTCTCAGCTGGAACACGTTCGGGCTGCCGCGGGAGGAACTGGTGGCCATGCTGGAGGGCGCAGGCCTGCAGGTGAAGACCGACGGCCCGTGGGAGCGCTTCGCGCACCGCGTCGATGCCTCGATCCGCCGCGACCTCGTCGTCGCCGTCAACCCCTGACCCGTCGACGCCCGCCGCAGGCCCCGACGACGGAGTGTCATGCCTTGCCGGGACGCTCCACCCTTGTCAGGGACACGTGCTCGAGATTGTCCCGCTCCAGGTCCGCCCACTCACCCTCGAACGTGAACTCGACGAAGGATGCCGGCGGGAACGAGCACTGCATCGCGTCAGCCTCTGCCCTGTTGCTGGCGTAACCCAATTGGGCGGCCAGACGGGGGATGACGGGCTCGTGCGCGACCACGAGGAGACCGGTGATGTCCTCCGCGGTCTCGCTGATGCGCTGCAGCATCACGTCGGGGCCGTCGGTGTAGAACACCTCATGGAACTCCGCCGGGATGGCCAGCCCCAGAGCCTCGAAGGTCTGACGGGTCCGCAGCGCGGTGGAGACCATGGCGTACTGAAGCCCCAGCTCCGCCAGTTGATTCCCGACGGCAACCGCGTCCTCGCGGCCCCTCGGCAGCAACTCCCGGGCACGATCCCCCTCCGGGTTGTGGCCCTCGGTCTTGGCATGGCGCATCAGGACGAGTCGTTTCATGGCTCCCACCCTAGCCACGGACCCACCACGGTCGTCCAGTTACATGATCCAGGACAGGGAAGGACCGCCGGAAACCTAGACTCGGTCGTTACAGGGACGCGCTGACGAACGGGGACACTGACATGGCACTTCGTTGGTACAGCATGGTCATCGACTGCAATGACGTCGCTGCACAGGGCGCGTGGTGGGCAGAGGTCCTGGGCTGGAAGAAGGACTACGAGGCGGACGACGAGGTGGCGCTCGTCCCCGCACACATCACGGACGAGGTGGTGCGATCCTCCCCGTGGGAGCGCGTGCCTCCCGCTCTGGTGTTCGTGCCGGTTCCAGAGGGCAAGACCATCAAGAATCGTCTCCACATCGATCTTGCCCCCCACAGCAGCGACGACCGCGACGCCGAGATCGACCGGCTCATCCAGATGGGAGCACGCCGCGTCGACGTCGGGCAGACCCCAGATGTCACCTGGACGGTCCTGACCGACCCGGAGGGCAATGAATTCTGCGTGCTCTCTGCGCGGGACGCCTGAGAACCGCCCATATGGGGCACCCATCGCCGGGATCGGGCGCGGTGTTACCGTTTTGTTCCGCGGACGCCTCGTCGCGCATCCGAGAAGGGCACTGGAGACATGGCATCGAGTTCGGCACCTCGCACAACGTCTCGGGCACGTCGCATCGCCACACGCGTACTGCTGGGGTTTCTCGCACTCCTCGCTCTGGTGGTGCTGGGGTTCCTGATCTGGGCCAACGTCGGGGTGATGCAGGCCGAACCGGGACCCCTCGCCGCGGTGGAGACGGACCCGACCATCACGATCGTCGACGTCCCGGAAGCGGTGGTGCTGTCCCCGAGCACCGGAGGATCGACACGCGGGCTCGTCTTCATCCCCGGTGCCAAGGTGGAGGCGGATGCCTACGTCGCGAACCTCTCAGGCATCGTCGCATCCGGTGTGACCGTGGTCATCACGAAGCCGACGTTGCACCTCGCATTTTTCGACCTGCGTCCGCTGTCCACGTTCACGGGTCTCGCCCCCGGCGTCGAGGAGTGGTTTGTCGGTGGCCACTCACTCGGCGGGGTGAAGGCCTGTCGGTTCGCCGAGGATCCGGGGGTCAGGGGGCTGGTGCTTTTCGGCAGCTACTGCGCCAATGATCTGTCCGCGTCGGACCTCCCGGTGTTGAGCCTCAGTGGCAGTGACGACGGGTTGAGCACACCGGCCAAGATCAAGGATGCTGCCGTACGCCTGCCGGCCGACACCGAGTTCGTGCAGATCGAGGGCGCGAACCACGCCCGCTTCGGCGATTACGGGGTCCAGTCGGGTGATCGGACCGCAACAATCAGCGGCGAGGAGATGCGAAGCCACATCACCGAGGACCTGGAGCCCTTCCTCCGAGCAGGCTAGCCCCGCCTCCTCCCCACCATGATGCGGGCCTCGCGGTCCAGGAGCCGCTGTTTCAGGTCGAGTCCATACCGGAACCCGCCGAGCGTGCCATCGGATCGGAACACACGGTGACATGGCACGAAGAGCGCGGTGGCATTCTTGGCACAGGCCGCAGCGGCCGCACGCACCGCTGACCGGGCACCCGCCCGTGCGGCGAATTCCGTGTAGGTGATGGGCCCGCCTGCGGCCACGTCGCGCAGTACATCCCATGCCCGCATCCGGAATGGCCCTGACTGCTGTCGCACGGCGACGGCGGCGGGCGCATCCGGATCGCCGTCGTAGTGGGCCCGCACCGCCCGCAGCGCAGCGGTCATGCAGACGTCCCCCTCCACTGTGTCGACCAGTGCGTCGGGTTCCGGGCGAAGGGAAGGATGGACGAGAGCGAGCAGCGACGCGACGTCGGTGGTCCAGCCGGAGGCGATCACATCGTCCTCCTCCATGAGGACCGTGAACGGCCCGTCGGGCGTGGACATGGTGGAGACGCGGGCATTCATGTGGTGGTTCCTTTTGTTGGGGCGGGTGCCGCGGCGGCGTGCCACAGATGCATTACGGCATAGGACTGCCAAGGAGCCCACGAGTTGGCGCGTTCGGACAGGGCGCGGTGGGCTGCGGCTTTCATCGCGTCGGGCGGAAGGATCCCCGCAGCCTTCGCGCCGGCCACGAGTGCCACGTCGCCTGGCAGCCAGGTGTCCGGATCCCCGAGCACGCGCATGGTGAAGTAGCCGGCTGTCCAGGGACCAATGCCCTTCAGGGAGACCAGCTTCTCTCGGAGAACCTCCGGATCGGCCCCGACGTGGATGTCCAGGTCACCATCGAGGATCGCCCTGGCTGCACCCACGACTGCGCGGACGGACCTGCCGGGGAGGCGAAGCGGCCGCCCGGGGTCCGGCGGTGCACCCTCGACCGGTTCGGGCACGTGCTCGATGATCCGGGATGGTGTGGGGAACAGCCTGTCGAGGCCCGGAATCGAGGAGACCCAACGTTCCCCGGCCACGTCGACGAGCCGGTCGAGATGGGCTGTGGCCCGGGCCACCGAGATCTGCTGCCCCACGATCGCCCGCACGAGCAGTTCGTGCGGGTCGACCGCACCCGGCACCCGCAGCCCGGGCGTACGGCGGACGAGCGGGGTCAGCTGTGGGTCCGCCGACAGGCCGGCGTCGATGGCCAACGGGTCCGCATCGAGGTCCAGCAGTCTGCGCACGCGTGCCACCGCTGGTGCGACGTCGGCCAACGACGTGACCTCCAGTCCGAGCCTGATCTCCCAACCCGTGTGGTTCCCACGCGTGACGAGGATGTCCACGGCGCCCGGCCCCTGGGGCAGGGCGACGGTGCGCGCATACCGCAGCCACGAGTCGGAGGCGACGTCGGCCACCTCGATCCCCTCCACGGCCCGGCCCGCGAGGAACCGGAAGATGTCCACGGCATCGAAGGGCTCGCGCACGGGGAGCGACAGGTTCAGCCTCACGGCAGCCGTCCCGGTGTCAGCACCCCGTCTGTACGACGGGGAATGTCCCGGCACCCGCAGGTCGCCGGGGCGGACGTCGAACACGTTGCGCATCGTGTCGTTGAACTGTCGGATGGATCCGAAACCAGCAGCGAACGCCACTTCCGTGACGGGGAGGTCGGTGCCCACGAGCAGCGCCCGCGCGCTCTGGGCGCGGCGAGCCCTGGCCAGCGCCACCGGTCCGGCACCCAGTTCGTCGGTCAGCAGTCGTCGGAGATGGCGGGCCGTGTACCCCAACCGGGCTGCCAGGCCATCCACACCCTCGCGGTCGACGACGCCGTCAGCGATCAGGCGCATGGCACGGCCACTCACGTCCCTGCGCAGATCCCACTCCGGCGCACCGGGAGTGGCCTCGGGCAGGCAGCGCTTGCACGCCCGGTACCCGGCCGCATGCGCCGCGGCCGACGTCAGGTAGAACGACACGTTCTCCGGTTTGGGCGTGCGCGCCGGGCAGGAGGGTCGGCAGTAGATCCCCGTCGACGACACGGCCGTGAAGAACTGTCCGTCGAAACGCGCGTCCCGGGCGTCGATCGCCCGGTACCGCGGCTCGAACAGCGGGTCCCCCGGAGAACACCTGGGCCCGCTGTGGTTCATCGTCGACGTCATGGCCCCAGTACACCTGCTCACCCATGGGAAACCCAGCGGAAAACGGACACCATGCCATTCTTCCGGCTCAGGGTTGGCGCACGTCCCTGCCGGCGCACACCCCGATCAGTGGAAGACACAGCAGCACCGGCCAGATGGCCGCTCGCTCGAGCAGTCCACCCCAGGTCGTGTCCAGCCGAAGGAGGAAGACGACAGCAGCACCCGCTGCGAGCACCCCAACGACCACCGCACTCCACCAGCGCGGATCCCGCCGCGCGTACGCGGTGGCGTGCAGCACGAGCGCGACCGGCTGCAGGAGGATGGCCGGCGTCGAGACGAGGGCGTGCAGTTCGAGGTCCACATCCAGCGGGACGAGCCCGGTCACGACGGAGCTGATGCCGCTGATCACCCACAGGACACACGCGGCCGTCGCGAGTCGAGAACCCGGCCGACTGCGGAGCAGCAGGATGGCCCCCACCATGAGCGCGGCACCGGCGATCACGAACCCCCCGTTCAGCACGGCATGCGCGGGAGAGCACACCGGAACGGGTCCGCTCGGGTAGGCGATCGAGGCACAGCTGACGGCTCCGAGATCACTGATGGTGTTGTCCCAGAAGCTGTACGGCGCGGAGACGAATCCCCACACAGCGACCTCCAGGAGGATGGACACCGGCTGCACCAGCCACAGCAGAACCGACCATCGACCGAGAGGGCGCGTGAGCAGGTGGGGGCGTGGCATTCGGTCAGACTAGGGCGCCTGCGGATTCACCCGGCGCATGTTCAGTCGATGGGCCGACGCAGCGCCGCCACGTGCGCGTCGAAGGCGTGGCGTCCCAGCAGCGTCAGCCCGACCCAGGTCCGGGGCCGCCCGAAGGACTGCTTGCGCTTGTCGAGCGTGACGTAGCCAGCATCCGCCAGCACGCGTAGCTGCTTGGACAGCGTCGGGGTGGAGATGCCGAGAGCCTCCTCGATGGCGGTGAACTGTACACGGCGACGAGCACTCCAGCGCCCAGAGCGAACCACGCCTGCGCTGGACTTGTCAGGGTGACGGAACCCAGCAGATTGAGAATGATCAGGAATCCTAGAATCCACAGGAATTGCCACCCAATGGACCGCCCGTCGATGATCCTGCCGCGCCGGCGCACCCGCTGGCCGTCAATGATTCCAAGAGCGGCGAACCCCAGAAAGAAAATGAGGGCGGGTGCCATTGATCCTCCTCGTCCCTGCCGTTCCCTCCGCTGTGCCACTTGCTTATCACATCGGCAACCAACTTCACCGGTGACACGCGCGACAAACAGCCCCGACATCGCCGGTCAGCGTCTCGTGCGAGGGCTGGGCCAACCAGGTCACCGGCTTCACTGGCCACCAGACCCGAGCCCTACCCGGAGGTGATGTCGGACGCAGCGGGAGTGAGCCCTTCGTTCGGCGCGGGCTCGATGTCGAAGTGGAGCGCCGCCACACACGTGGTGTAGACCCGTTCCAGATCCGCTTCGCAATCACCACCCGTGAACACCTCCGCCAGCACATAGCTGTAGGCGTCCTCGCCGATGGAGTGGGACAACCGATCCCCCTCGTGCATCTCCACCGTGATGACCGTGCCGGGCAACTCACGCTCCAGGGCCGCCACCTCCGCCCTACTGGGTGCGCGTGTCACCGTCCCGTCACGGAAGTGGCGCACGAACCACTTGGCCGCCACTGCATGGGGCCCGTCCCCGTGCCGCAGTTGTGGTTCATGGTCCAACGCAATGTTGACCATGTGTGCATGGTTGGAGACGCCGTCGACCATCTCGAACAGCAGTGCATGCGACTGCGAGTGGCGGACGTTGATCTCGAGAAGCCGGAGACGGTCGGTGGCCTCGTCCCAGAAGTACTCGATGTTGAACGTCGTGTGATCCAACCCCATCGCGATGACCACTCGTTTGCTGATGTCGACGGCGTGGCTGCGAACCTCGGATGGCAGCGACGACGGGTACTGATAGCGCAGAAAGCTGGACATCCCCGGGAAGCTGACCGAGTCGACGATGCCGTAGATGGTCGCCACATGGTGGCGCACGAAGCCCTCGACCGTGAACTGCCATCCCCGAACCGGCTCCTCCACGAGGCACGCCCCGGCGCCAGCGGCCTCCACCTCGGGGGGCAGGTCAAGCATCCCGAGGACGTCCTCGAAAGGCCTGGCTATCCGTTCGTTCGCCCGGTGCAGCAACGGCAGTGACGTGGCCAGAGCGGACGCGTCGGGCACGTGAAAGGCTCCCTCGGAGGAGACGGACTTCACTGGCTTGATCCACACCGGGAACCGCAGGCTCCCCGGTAGCTGCGGCACGGATGTGCCCTCATCGAGCAGGCCGAAGGCAGGGATTTCCGTGATCACCTTCTGCTGCTCCAGCCGGCTCCAGTACTTGTGTTCGCAGGCAACCACGCTGCGCAGGGACGTGGCAGGCAGGCCGTACCGTTCACACAGGATGGGCACCATCATGCAGATCGGGAAGTCCCAGTACCCCGTGATGGCGTCGATGCTGCCCTCGAATGCGTCCAGTTGACGAATGGCTGCAGCGAGCAGGTCGACAACATTTCGGTCGAGCGCCCACAACACGTCCAGGCTGAGGAGCTGGTGGAAGCTGTACTGCGACGCGTCCGGCAGACGGCGCAGGACGGCCTCGTTCAGGACGTCAAGACCCACCACGAAAACGTTGCTGACCATGGGTAGCTCCCTTGCCATCCGGTACTGCAGTATCGCACCCGTCCGCACCCCCGCCTGCACGGTGCCGACACCAGCCACTCCATTTGCCGAGGCGTCTTCTCTGGTCAGCCGGGGTGGTTTGCGACCGAGACGGCCGACGACGAATCATTCGCGTGGTCATCCGGGTCGTCAGCAGTGGTGGAGGTCCATTGTTGAGTCCAAACAATTTCGCGTCATCCAGAGGGGACACGGATGAGACGCCACACCGGCCACACTGGTGACACCGATGCCCGGGAACCGTTTTCCAGAACGTCCATGGCTGCGTTCGTACGCCACTTCTGGCAGCCCCCAAGAGCGCATGGCGACGTCGTCGAGGGACGCGAGGTCACCTTCCTCGAACTCTTTTACGATCTCGTCTACCCCGGCGGCCGCAATCCTGTCCTCCTCTGTGGCCGCGGGGATCCTGGCGCTGGTTGCTGCCGCCTGCATATCACTCCTGGTCGGATGGCTTGCCCCACCACCCTGGCTCCACATCATGCTGCTCACCCTGGTGTTGGGGACAGTCTGGCTCTTCGGGACGCTCATGTGGTTCTCCCTCGCCCGTGCAGGGGGACCCGGCTCGGCGGATCCGGGCACCAAGAAGTGTGACCATTGCGCCGCATTCACAGAACCCCGCAGGTGTTCAGTCACCACGCCCTCTCAGTGGATGTCTCCTAGTCTTGGCGGATGGGCCCACCTGAGATCTACACCCACGGTCACCACGAGTCAGTGCTGCGCGGGCATGGTCGGCGCACGGCGGAGAACTCGGCTGAGTACCTCGTGCCGTTCCTGCGTCCGGGCATGACCGTCCTGGATGTCGGAGCTGGTCCCGGCACCATCACTCTGGACCTCGCACGACTGGTGGCGCCTGGACAGGTGAGGGGTGTGGATTCCGCTGCGGACGTCGTCGCGAAGGCCACGGCTCTCGCGAGCCGTTGCGGCCAGCCCAACCTGACGTTCGCCGTGGACGACGCCTACGCGCTGACGGCGGAAGACGGAGCATTTGATGTTGTACACGCACACCAGGTCCTGCAGCATCTGGCACGACCCGTCGACGCGCTCCGCGAGTTCCGGCGGGTCCGCACCAAGGGCGGCGTGGTGGCGGCGCGTGACGTCGACTACGAAGGTGTCATGTGGTTCCCGATGATTCCCGCCCTGGATGAGTGGCTCGACGTGTATCTCCGCATGCACAGAGGGGTCGGCGGTGAACCCGCAGCAGGGCGCCGGCTCAAGGCGTGGACACGTGAGGCAGGCTTTCGCGACATCACCTCATCGGCGTCGCTCTGGCTGTTCGAGAGCCCGCGGGATCGCGACTGGTGGGGTGGCATGTGGGCGGATCGGGCCCTCTACTCCTCATTCGCCGACCACGCGATCGCTCAGGGCGTGGCCGACCGGGCCGCACTTGAGCGCATATCGAGCGCCTGGCGCCAGTGGGCGGCCTCAGAAGACGGGTGGTTGCTGTTGCCTCACGCGGAAGTTCTCGCACGCCACTGACTCGACCATGCCAACCCTCCCCGACGGAGCAAGAAGCGGATGGGGCTGGTGGAGCAACACGAAGCGCACACGTCAGGTGTCAGTGGATCGAAGGTCCAGAAGCGGAACGAAGAAATGCATGAGCGGCCCGATGGCCAGCGCAAAGACCACCGTCCCGGCGCCCAACTGACCTCCGAGAACGACGCCGAGGACGATGACGCCGACTTCCACCAGCGTCCGGGTCACCCTGAGCGACCGGCCGGTGCGAGCGGCGATCGAGGTGACCAGCCCATCGCGGGGGCCGGGGCCGAGACCCGCACCAATGTAGGCACCGGTTGCCACCCCGTTCAGGACGATCCCGAGCACGAGCGCCCCCACCCGCAGGTGCAGGCCCTCCAGGGCTGGGAGGAGCGCGAGGGTCGCGTCAATCGCCACACCCACGAGCACGATGTTGGCCAGGGTTCCCATACCGGGCCGCAGGCCCAACCTGACGGAGACTGCCAGCAGGCACGCCCCGATCAGGACGGACCAGAGACCCAGACTCAAACCGACGGTGCGCGTGAGGCCCTGCTCCAGCACGGTCCAGGGCATCACGCCGAGCTCGGCCCGCACGATAAGGGCGATGCTGACACCGAAGAGGGCCAATCCGCCGAGGAGTTGCGCAAATCGTGCGAGCACACGGTCACCCGGGGCAGGCAGGAAAGGCATGCACGGAAGAGTAGTCGCTGAGCATGGGCGTCTTCCGCCAGGATGACCGGACACCGGGTCGCCCTGACATGGGGGGACGTGCACGCCGTCGTCGCGTGGGAGTTCCGGACAAGGCCGACCGTTGGCTGGACAGCCCGCATCGGCAACAATGCTCGACATGACCTCCTTGGTTGCCTGGCCCGTCGCAGCCACCCTCGAGAGCGCGCAGCTCATCCTCGAGCCCCTCCGCGTGGAGCATGCCGAGGAGATGGCGCCACTGCTCAACGACACCGCCCTGCACACGTTCACCGGCAGCGAGCCCGCGACGCTGCACCAACTGCGGCAGATCTACGCCCTGCAGGTGACCGGCCGGTCACCCGACGGCACGGAGCGATGGTGCAGTTGGATCCTGCGCCGCCGGGACACTCTTGAGTCGGCTGGCTATGTGCAGGCCACCGTCACCCTCGAGGAGGGTGTGAAGGTGGCGGAGGTGGCCTGGGTGGTCGCCCGAGCCCACCAGGGACGAGGTCTCGCCCACGAGGCTGCGAGCGCGATGGTCACTTGGCTCTGGTCCACAGGTGCCGGGTGCATCATCGCGCACGTGCACCCCCGGCACGTGGTCTCCAGCGCAGTTGCGGCGGCGGTTGGGCTGCAGCGCAGCGACATCGTCAGGGACGGCGAGGTGCGCTGGAGCAGTGGGCCTGCGGCCTGACGCCGATCCCCACCCGACGGTACGGTCTATGGCGTACTGCACTCTCACTCTTCAGGGAAGCACATGAGCCTCATCGACCACGCCATCTGGTGGCACGTCTATCCCCTCGGCGCCTGCGGGGCCCCCATCCGGCAGGATCACGGGGAGCCGGCGCACCGGCTGGGACGACTGGATGCCTGGCTCGACTACGCCATCGAACTCGGCTGCTCGGGGCTGCTGCTGGGACCCATCTTCGAGTCCACCGCGCACGGCTACGACACGCTCGACCACTTCCGCATTGATCCGCGGCTCGGGGACGACGACGATTTCGACCACCTCATGGCTGAGTGCAACCGCCGTGGTCTGGCGGTGGTCCTGGACGGGGTGTTCAACCACGTCGGGATTGACCACCCGATGGTTGCTGCCGCGCTGGCGGACCCGTCAACCTCATTGATCCGGTTGCAGAGGGACGGCGACGGCGTTCGACCCGAGGACTGGGAGGGTCACGGCGGGCTGGCGAACCTCGACCACGCGAACCCTGCCGTGGCGGACCTCATCGTCGACATCATGCTGCACTGGTTGCGCCGGGGCATCGCAGGGTGGCGGCTGGACGTCGCCTACGCGGTGCCCTCGCAATTCTGGCGCGAGGTTGTTTCCCGGGTGCACGCCGAGTTCCCCGATGCCATCTTCATTGGAGAGGTAATCCACGGCGACTACGCGGGGATCGCCCGCGCCGGCACCCTGGACACCGTCACCCAGTACGAGCTGTGGAAGGCCATCTGGAGCTCACTGAAGGACCAGAACTTCTTCGAGCTCGCCTGGACCCTGCAACGCCACGACGAGTTCTCCCGCGACATGGTGATGCAGACGTTCGTCGGCAACCACGATGTGTCGCGCATCGCCAGCCTCGTCGGTGATGACTGCGCTGCTCTCGCCGCCACCATCCTGATGACCACCCCCGGTATGCCCAGCATCTACTACGGCGACGAGCAGGGCTTCCGTGGGGAGAAGGGCACCGACGAGGCAGCCGACGACCCCATGCGTCCACCCCTGCCGCGGACACCCGCCGAGCTCGTGCCCAACGGCGAGTGGCTGCACCGCCTGTACCAGGACCTCATCGGCCTGCGGCGACGCAATCCGTGGATCACCCGGGGCCACCTGATCGTGGAGACCAACGACCAGTCGTCCATCACCTACAGCGTCGAGGCCGAGGGCCACACGATGCGCACACATCTGCGTTCCACACCGCAACCGAGCGTTCAGGTGGTCATCGACGGACAAGTTCAGTTCAGCTGGAACTGCTGAACCCTAACTCCGCCTACCCCGTGGACTCGGCCCAGACGTCGTAGCCGAGCTTCAGGATCAGCGCGCCCACGACAACCAGGAAGATCACCCGGACGAACCCGGAGCCCTTCGCGATCGCCGTGCGGGAGCCCAGGTAGCCGCCCGCCATGTTCATCACCGCCATGCTGAGACCGAGACCCCACACCACCGCCCCCGTGGGGATGAAGAGCGCAAGCGCCCCCAGGTTGGTCGCGAGGTTCACGATCTTGGCCTTGGCGCTGGAGGAGATGAAGTCGTAGCCCAGCACACTGACCAGGGCGATGATGAGGAACGTGCCCGTGCCGGGGCCCAGCACCCCGTCGTAGAAACCGATGCCCATCCCCAGCGCGCAGGCGACGATGAGGTGACGGCTGCCCTCGAAGCGGAGACGGGTGGCCGCGCCCATTTTCGGGCGGATCGCAACGAAGGTCAGCACCGCCAGCATGACCAGGACGATGATCGGTTTGAACACGGCCGCGGGCAGGACCGTGGCCACAGCAGCGCCACCGAAGCTGCCGACCAGCGCGAGACCCGCCATGGGCAGGGCAGTCCTGAGGTCCGGCCGGACCCGTCGGACGTAGGTGACGCTGGCGGTGGCGGTGCCGAAGATCGAGGAAAGTTTGTTGGTGGCCAGCGCCTGCACGGGCGCGAGGCCGGGCACCAGCAGCAGCGCCGGCAACTGCAGCAGTCCCCCGCCGCCGACGACCGCATCGATCCATCCGGCTGCGAAGGCCACCAGCATCACGAGCACGAGTGTCTCGAGCCCCATGCCCTCGGGGAACCAGACGACCAGTGGCATCACCACAGACAATCTAGCTGTCCGGGCCCATCCCCTCCCCGATCCGGTGCGGCTGGGCGAGCCACGGTTCCGCCCAAGCGCCGAACACGGCGGTGGCGTCGGCCTACGATGGACACATGATCAGGGCCGTCATCTTCGACCTTGGCGAGGTGCTCGCCTCCCCACCATCACTCCTGCCACAACTCGCTGAACGCATCGGCACCACAGCGGACCGCCTCGCGGAGCACTACTGGAGTGGCCGTCGTGCCTACGACGCCGGTGGTTCCGTGGAGCAGTACTGGGGCCCGCTGGTGGCCTCGGCGGGCGGTCGCGTCGACGACACAGACCTCACAGGCCTCGCGATGCTGGATGCCAGCGTCTGGGCGGAGATCCGCCCCACCGCGTGGGAGTTGTTGCACGACTGCCGACGGGCCGGTATGACCGTCGCCGTCCTCAGCAATTCGCCGCACGCCATGCAGACGGTTGCCGACGCGTCGTCCTGGCGAAGGGACGTGGATCACCTGTTCGTCTCCGCAACCCTCGGCCTGATGAAGCCCGATCCCCGCATCTACGGAGAGGTTGCCGACGCACTGGGACTGCCCGGCCCCCAGATCGCGTTCATAGACGACAAGCAGGACAACGTCGACGGGGCACTTGTCGCGGGCTGGCATGCGCACCTGTGGGTGGACGACGCCGACACCCGGGTCTGGTTGGAGGGCATCGGCGTCCTGAACGCTAACGAACCAGGCGCCCCTCCGCCAGGTCGATGAGCTGGGACAGCACGGCGCCGGTGCGCAGCCCGCTGTGTTCGTGTTCGCTGGTGACGCGCACGCGGACGCCCGGCATGAGTTCCGCGGTGGCCATCGAGTGTTCGACGGGGACGAACAGGTCGTTGTAGTACACGGCAGCGGCGCCCTCGGCGCCCGATGCTGCGATCGCCTCCGCGTCGTAGAGTTTCGGCCATTCCACTTGGGACAGCCCTTCGGCCACCTTCTGCCACGGCTGGAATGCCGGCACCGTCTGCGCCCAGTCGCGACGGACGTGTTCGCCGGTGAGCAGGGTCAGGTCCTCGCGGAAGTCATCCGGCTCGGCGCGTTCAGCGGCCCAGTTGGTGACCACCCCGTCGGCGTAGGAGGACTCGTGCAGCACGTAGTACAAGGGGTTGCGTCCCCGGAAGGGCAGGGCTGCGGCCAGGTCATAGCGGAAGGCGTTGGTGGCCGGGTCCTGCTCCAGAAGGTTCCACAGCGACTGCCAGCCGTCGTCGCTGCCGAGCAGCATGCCGAGCGAACGGACCCGGGAGACGGACACGACCTCGCCGTCGGGCAGCACGATCCGACCCGCATCGGCGAGGTCCACGAGCCGACGGACGGCATCGCGATGTTCGGGAAAGCGGCGATAGTGCTTGCGGGTGGCCGAGCGCATCTTGTCGAAGGTGAGGGCGTACACGTCCTCGGCGGGAAGTCCGATGCCGCTGAGCCCACCGGTGAAGTGGACGCGGTCCAAGGAACCGGCGTCCGTGCTGAGGTATGCCAGGGTGGTGAACCCGCCGAATGATTGCCCCAGCGTGTTCCACGTCCGGGCGCCGAGGTGCTCGCGCACGGCCTCGGCATCGCGGACGATGGAGTCCGCGCGCAGGTGCGTGAGCCGTTCCACGACAGCATCGGTGCCGGATTCCAGGTCCTCGTCCCGCACGGGTGTCGACCTGCCCGTCCCGCGCTGGTCCAGCATCACGACGCGATAGTGCTGCAGTGCAGCCTCCAGCCACGGCGGCGACGACGGGCTCCGCAACGCACTCGGCGCCTCGGATCCCGGGCCCCCCTGCAGGAAGACGAGGAACGGCAGATCAGCTCCGCCGTCACCGGTGACCACCGAGGCGTGCACGTCGATGGTGCGGTTGTCATCGGGGTCGCCCCACACGAGGGGAACTTCAAGGGTGTGTGCGTCGATGGTGACGTCCTGCATGCGTCGCGTCATGGTGGCCATGCCAACGAGCCTATGCCGGGGCGACGCAGCGTCGCGACCCGCCATTGCCGGGTCAGATGATGCACACCCAGTCCGGGCCGACCCCTGTCTTCACTCGATGCAGTTCCACCAGCGCGCCCTCATCGATCCGGTACAGCGACGCACACCCGGAGCGCTCCCCCACCACGACGACCCTGCTGCCGTCAGGGGACACGGCCAGCCCCCGGGGCTGCTCCTCGGTGTCGGTGATGACGATCCGTTGTGTCAGATGACCGTCGCCGTCGAGTTCGACGGCTGCGATTGTCGATTCGGTGCGCTCCGAGCACACCAACCAGCGCCGTTGCCCAGCCACGCCGAGGTCCGCGCCCCAGATGAGGTGGTCGGCGCGTGGGTCGCGCCCGTAGGCGCTCCTGCCGAGTCCACGGTCGGTGGCGTGCGCCGGCACTGACTCTGCCTCCGTGAGGCTGCCGTCGCCGGCACGGTCGAAGCGGATGGCCTCGCCGGTGAACTCGGTCACCAGGTAGGCGCTGCGGCCATCGACGGACAGGACGAGGTGACGCGGACCGGAGCCGGGAGGGCATGCGACGCTGGGCTCGGCCAGTGCGGTGAGCTCACCGCCCGCCCCGATGGTGAACTGGGCGATGAGGTCATCGCCCAGCGAGACGAAGTAGGCATGCTTCCCATCGGCATCAGGCACGGCCGCATGCAGGTTGCGGTACTCCATCCGGGACGCAGCCTCCCCGAGCACCCCGTCGGCGACGGGCCATGACGCGCCCCAATCGCCGTGGTACGACGCCCCGAGGAGTACGTCGCCACTGAGCGCCAGATAGGCGAGCGGGTCGTCGACGCCCCGGCGCGACACCTCTGTCAGGACGCCCGTGCTTCGCTCCAGCCGAAGCGTCACGACGGCAGGCCCAGGCTCCTTCACGGCGACGTAGACCAGGCTTCGCGCAGTGTCGACGGCGAAGGTGTTGCACCCCACGCCGACGTCGGTGTTCGCCAGAAGGTGCAGTTCGTCGTCGACGAGGCGAAAGATGGAGAGGTCTCCACCCTTGTCGTTGCCAACCAGGACCAAGGATTCTGAGCTCATGCCCCGATCGTAGGCGGATGAGCCCGGCCGTGGGCCCATCG
>JBBSRQ010000005.1:0-41472 GCA_038242845.1 Propionibacteriales bacterium
GGTGTCGTCGTACCAGCCATGCGGCACCACAACCTTGCCACGGGGGCTGCCCTGGCGGCCGCGCGGGGTTCCGAGCTCTGCCTCCGGGAAGGGTGCGGAGTCATCGAGTTGAGCCACCAAGCCCCGCAGCTCCGCGAGGGACGAGACCATGGCGAACTGCCGACGCAGTTCCCCCACCGGATAACCCTTGAAGTACCAGGCCATGTGCTTGCGCAGGTCCGTGAGTCCGTGGTGCTCCCCCATGATTCCGGTGAGCAGCTCGGCATGGCGGGTGAGCATGGCGCCCACCTCACCGAGGCTGGGCCGGCCACGGTGGTCCTCGCCGGCGAACGCCGCCGCCAGGTCACCGAACAGCCAGGGGCGGCCGAGGCACCCACGGCCGATGACGACGCCGTCGCAGCCGGTCTCCTCCATCATCCGCAACGCATCCTCGGCCTCCCAGATGTCACCATTGCCGAGCACCGGAATATCGACGACGGCCTTGAGTTCGGCGATGCGCTCCCAGTTGGCCTCACCCGAATACGCCTGCTGGACAGTCCGCCCATGCAGCGCTATGGCGGCGGCGCCCTCCTCCTCCGCGATGCGTCCGGCGTCCAGGAACGTGTGATGGTCCTCGTCGATCCCGATGCGCGTCTTGATGGTCACCGGCACCCCGAACTCGTCGGCGGCGCGGACGGTGTCGCCGACAATGGCTCGCAGCCGGTCGCGCTTGTACGGCAGCACCCCACCGCCGCCCTTGCGCGTCACCTTCGGAACGGGACAGCCGAAGTTCAGGTCGATGTGGCCCACCATGTAGTCCCGGCACAGGATGCGGGCGGCGTCAGCCATGGCGTCGGGGTCGACCCCGTAGAGCTGGACTGAGCGGGTTGTCTCACCCGGGTCGAACTGCAGCATGTCCTTCGTCTTGTGGTCCCCCACCACCAGGCCACGGGACGTGATCATCTCGCAGACGTACAGCCCGGCACCCTGCTCCCGACACAGCTGCCGGTACGCCGCGTTCGTCACGCCAGCCATGGGTGCGAGCACCACGGGCAGGTCCACCACAACGGCGTCGGGACGGCTGGGGGCGTGCAGGTGCAGCGGCTTGGGCGGGGTCATGGTCCTCCTGGAAAGAATGCGGCTCACCATTCTAGGACGGAGTTCCACAAGTCCTGTCATGCCTCCGTCGCGGATGGCACACTCTCATCCCACGACGCAGATGAAAACACTCCTGACCCATCCCTGCGACCTCCCGACGGAAAGAGAAAATACATGGCTGATGAGTACAACAAGAGGCAGGCGACTCCCGGCGGGGCGTCCCCTGGTGCGGTCGTCGAACGCGATGGCCATCGATCGCTCCGATTTGCGCGGATCTACCAGGCGACTCCTGACGACGTCTGGTCCGCCATCACCGATCATGACCTCATGGGGAAGTGGGCGTTCGCCGGACACCTTGAGCCCCGCGTCGGTGGGAGTGTCGATTTCGGTTCAGCAGATACCCAATCATCGAAGGGCAGCATCGTCTCCTGGGAGGAGCCACGCGCCCTCGAATACCGGTGGGGCCAGAGCGGGGATGTGTGGCACGTCCGTTTCGAACTCCGTCAGGCAAGTGACGCTTCGACGACCCTGGTGTTCGAGCACCTGCTCCCCGAACCGCAGAATCCTGAGTTCGCCGCGGGGTGGCACTGGCACTTGGACCGCCTCGGGGAACTCCTCAGCGGAGATACACCCGCAGAAGTTGACGAGGACCAGCATTTTCAGGACCTCCTGAAGTACTACCGGCTGTGACCGACCGACACTGACTCCAGCATCTCCTCAACCGACGGATTGCGCAGCACGCGCTCCCCCACCAGCACTGTGGGGGTCAGCTCGTCACCATTGCTGAGTCGCCGGACCTCGGCGTTGGCATCCTTGTCGACCCGGACGTTGACCCACGTGACGCGATCGTCCCTCCCGATGGCGCGGAGCAGTCGTTCGCAGTACATGCAGCCCGGTTTCCAGAACACCACTGCGTGACCCGGCCCGACCAGTTGGCGCGCCTTCGCCCATGGGGTGTGCCGACCGCGACGGGCACTGAACGCCAAGAACCCCAGCCCCACCACGCCAGTTGCAGCCACCCACCACCAACCGGTCTCGCTCTTGAGCATCACCAGGATCGCGACGGAGAACGCCACCACAATCGTCACCGCCGTCACCGCACGTTCCTTGACCATTTCCCCACGCTAGCGCGCCCCCGGCCACGGTGCCGGACTGGAATCGGCCACGATGTGCGCTTTGATGGACGCATGACCAATCCGCTGCTGCAACCATCCACACTTGCCTTCCAACTGCCCGATTACGCCACCATCACCGACGCGGACGTCCGCGAGGCACTCGACGCAGGGATGGCGCAGCAGGCTGTGGAATTGGATGCCATCGCCTCGGAGACCGAGCCGGCCACCGTCGCCAACACGCTCGAGGCATGGGAACGTAGCGGGGCGACCCTGATCCGGGCGCTCAACACGTTCTGGGTGGCGAAAGCCGCCGACACCAGCCCGGAGCGCGATGCCATCATGGCCGAGTTCATGCCGAGGCTGGCCAAGCACTCCGACGCCATCCTGCTCAACACCGCCCTCTTCGACCGGCTGCGGGAGCTGGCCACCCGCAGGGCCCAGGGCGAGGTCAACTTCGACGGCCAGGAGGCCCACCTGCTTCACGAACGTCTCCGGGAATTCAAGCGCGGGGGCATCCAGTTGCCGGAGGAGGACAAGGCACGGTTGCGAGAGCTCAACGCCGAACTGGCGCGCCTGTCCACCGAATTCGAGCAGCGCGTCGTCGCGGGACGCAACGCCGGGTCCGTCCTCGTGACCGACACCGCAGAGCTGGAGGGCCTGTCCGAGGATGATCGTTCGGCCGCCCAAGCGCTCGCCGCCGACACCGGCAGGGAGGGTTGGCTCATCGCCCTCGTCAATACCACAGGTCAGCCAGTGCTGCCCAGCCTGCAGAACCGTGCCCTGCGCAAGCGTGTGTACGACGCCTCCGTCAGCCGCGGGTTGAGTGGCGAGCACGACACCCGTCAGCTGGTGCTCGACACCCTTGCGCTCCGCGACGAGCGTGCCCGCCTACTGGGGTTCGAGCACCATGCCGCCTACGTTGCCGACGATGGCTGCGCCAAGACCACCGAGAGTGTGACGACGATGCTGACCCGCGTGGCACCCGGAGTTCTGGAGATCACCCGCCGCGAGGCCACCGATCTGGCGGCGCGATTCCTCGTCGACAATCCGGGCGAGGTCTTCGAGGCGTGGGACTGGGACTTCTACGCCGCCCAGGCGGCGGCAGAAAACGCCGTCGATGGTGAGGCGCTGAAGCCATACCTGGAGTTCGAGCGGGTACTGGTCAAAGGCGTCTTCGCCGCCGCCACGAAGCTTTACGGCATCACCTTCCATCTCCGGCCTGAACTCATCGGCTACACCGAGGATGCAGGCGTGTTCGAGGTCCGGGAGGAGTCCGGCGAAACGCTGGGCGCCGTCGTGATCGATCCCTTCACGCGCCCCACCAAACAGGGTGGTGCATGGATGACCAGCATCGTGGAGCAGTCGCACCTCCTCGTCGACGCACCCCTGGTCACCAACACCTGCAACTTCCCAAAGCCCGCACCGGGCGCCCCATCGCTGCTGACCTGGGACAACGTCATCACCTTGTTCCACGAGTTCGGCCACGACCTGCACGGTCTCCTCTCCGACGTGAAATTCCCGTCACGCTCAGGCACGGCGACTCCGCAGGACTTTGTGGAGTACCCGTCACAGGTCAACGAGATCTGGGCATGGGACCCCGAACTCCTGGAGAACTACGCCGTGCACCACGCCACCGGCGAGCCCATGCCGGTCGAGTTGCGCGAGGCACTGGTGGCCAACCGTCGTCAAGGGATCGGCCGCAACACCTTCGAGACCACGAGCGCCATGATGTTGGACCAGAGTTGGCACACCACGCCCGCAGAATCACTTCCCACCTCCGTCGACGAGGTGGAGTCATTCGAGGTTACGGCGCTGCAGTCGTGGGGTGCCTGGTTCCCGCTGGTGATGCCGCGCTACCGCACCACGTACTTCGCCCACATCTTCGCCGGCGGGTACGGCGCCAGCTACTACTCGTACCTGTGGTCCGAGGTGATGGACGCCGACACCGTGGCCTGGATCATGGACAACGGCGGCATGGACCGCGCAGTGGGAGAACGTTTCCGGCGCCGTCTGCTCGCCGTCGGAGGCTCAATACCAGTGATGGATGCCTACGAGGACTTCCGTGGCGCCGCGCCCGACGTCGCGCACCTGCTGGCGCGCATCGGCCTGGAATGACCGGCTGAGGTCGCGGTGTGCGATTCAGACGACCCGGGCGTTTCTCGTCACACCGCACCAAGCCTTCTCAGGAATGGGCGAGGAAAGCTCAGCGATTGCGCGGAATATTGTCCCCGAGTTGCTCCGGTGGCAGATAGGCCGACGGCTCATCGATGGCCCGGGCAAGAACGGGCGTCAAAATCATCTTGGCGTCGAAGCCGTTGAACGAGCGACGATAGGCGCCGACGTTCTCCCAACGGCTCAGGATGGCCCACAGGTCCTGGTCGTCAACGTTTCGGACCACGTCCACGCCGAGGCAGCCCGGCCTCTCGCGCCAAAATGCCGCGACGGCCTCTGCCTCCTCGGCGAAGCCGGGTCCGACGTCCCGAAAACGGGAGATGGCAAGCAACACGAGTGGCCTTTCTCACGGTGACCAGACACCCAGCCTAGTGCCCTCCCACGCGATCGACGATGTGTTCCAACAGCAGGTCCGCCGCTGCGATGGCCGCGATATTGGAGGCATCCCGAGCGACGATGGCTCGCGAACCGAGGACCTTTTCGGGCGCAGAGGCGCCGTGGTCGACGACGAGCAACTGGGGATGCCTCCGGCGGAGAAGTGCCACAGCGTCTGCCTGCCACGGGTGCAGGTGGCAGTCGCGAACCGACACCACCACGTCGCCGGCATCCAACTCCGGAACGAGCATTCCCCGACGCAGCGTGATCACGCGAGTCGACGGCACCCGTACCTTCAGGGGGGCCCCCATGCCGAAGGCCACCTCACCGGCAACGATGGACGGTTCGTTGCGGCACTCGACCACAGTGAGCGCCCCGTCGACCAGTCGGGGTTGCCCCACCACCCTCAGCGATGATGCCGCCACCCCCAACAAGACCTGTTCGCGCGGGTCGGCGTTCCGTGGTCGGGCGTGGGTGAAACGGTGTGCCAGCATCGCCACACGGGTGTGCGCCTCCACCAAGCGTTGCCGGTCGAGCCTACCGCCGGTGACCGCATCTTCCACGGCCGCCACGATGTCCTCGACAACTTCAGGTGTGACGCTGTCGCCGCCGATGCACATCAGGTCCGCACCAGCGGCGAGGGCCTGGACGACGGCCTCGGGTCTGCCGACCGTCCGGCTCATGGCGTGCATGTCGAGGCCGTCGGTGACCACCACACCGTCAAAGCCCAGCCGTTCGCGCAGCAGGGCGGTGAGGATCAGGGGCGACAACGTGGCCGGATGATCAGGATCCAGAGCGGGGAACTTCAGGTGCGCCGTCATGACGCACGGGACACCCGCCGCGATGGCGGCCATGAACGGGGGCAGCTCCCGTCCCCAGAGCGTTTCGAGTCCCACGTCAACCACCGCCAGCACGAGATGACTGTCCTCGCGTGTTCCACCGTGGCCCGGGAAGTGCTTGGCGGTGGGCGCGACCCCACTGTCGAGGTGCCCCGTGACAGCAGCACCCACGTGCCTGGCGACAAGCGCCGGGTCGGGGGCGAAGGAGCGCGACCCCAGGATGGGGCTCCCCCATTCGCTGGCGACATCAGCGACCGGCGCGAAGTTGAGGTTCACACCCGCAGCAGACAGTCGAGACGCCATGAGCGCACTGTTACGGCGGGTGGCGGCCACGTCATCCACCACACCGAGACTTCCCTGTCCGAGGAACATGGAACCCGTCTCGGCATCCAGACGTGTCACGTCACCCCCCTCCTCATCGATGGCGACGAGCAGGTCGGGCCGGCCGAGGCGGAGCCCTCTCGCCAGTTCGGCAAGGTCCTCGACAGGATGGGGCTGCGTGATGTTGCGTCCGAAAATGGTCACCCCGGCCAACCCGTTACCGAGCAGGTCAAGCAACCAGTAGGGGGCGCCAGTGGCTGCAGTCCCCTCGAAGCCGGCGAGGAGAACTCCCAGCGCCAGTCGACGCACGGTCTTGTGCTCGGTCATCCCTTGACACCTCCTGCCGCTGCACCTTCATGCAGGCGGCCCTGGACCACGACGAAGAACACGATGACGGGGAGGGCGAACAGTGTGGAGGCAGCCATCAGGCCGCTCCAGTCGATCTCCTTGAACGAGGACTGGAAGCTGGCGAGCCACAGCGGCAGCGTCGCGTTCTGTTTTGACAGCAGAACCACGTTGGCCAGGATGAACTCGTTCCACGCGAGGATGAACGCGAAAATGCTGGCGGCCACCAGGCCGGGCGCGATCAACGGCAAAAGAATGAGCCGGAAGGACTGAACTCGGGAGCAACCGTCGATCAGCGCCGCTTCCTCAAGTTCGGCGGGGATGTTGGTGATGAAGCCCCGCAGGGTCCACACGGTGAAGGGCAGGGCCAACGCAAGGTAGGCCACCATGACGCCCATCAACCTGTCCAGCAGCCCCATGCCGTCGAGCATCACGTACATGGAGATGAGGAGTGCTTCCAGGGGCACCATCTGGATGGCCAGGATCAGGATCATGCTGAAGCGACGGCCCACGTAATTGAACCGGGCCATGGCCGTGGCGGCAAGGAATCCGACCACCATGGTGATGGCCACCACCACCAGGGTGACGAACAGGCTGTTACCCGCGAAACGCAGGAAGGACTCATCGGCCAACACACGCTTGAAATGGCTCAGCGTCAAGGTCTTGGGAAACAGGGTCAGGTCACGGGTGAACACGTCGGTCTTGGGCTTGAGTGCGGTGGTGACCATCCAGTACACCGGGAAAGACATGATCACGGCGACCACGACGGCGACAGCGTTCAGCCCGACGCGTCCAAGGGACTTGCGACTGCGGGGATTCATGACTGCACCTCCTGGAGCATGCGACGGACGTAGAAGACGCTGAACCCTGCCAGCACGAGGACCATGACGACGGAGATGGCTGCACCCTCACCGAAGTCATTGCCCGAGAAGGACGTGCGGTAGGCATGAATCGAGATGAGGTTGGTCTCCGACGTGATGCCGCCCGCCTGTTGCAGCAGGTACACCTGTGTGAAGACCCTGAAGTCCCAGATGGTGCTGAGCGCTGCCAGCATGGTGATGATGGGAGCCAGCATCGGAACCGTGATGGACCTGAACACCTGCCAGTGTGTGGCGCCATCCATGCCTGCGGCCTCGTACAGGCTTTCGTCAATCTGCGTGCGGCCGGCATAGAGCGTGAGAGCCACGAAGGGCAAGGCACCCCAGACGACCGCGACGCCGGCAACCGCCAACAGTGACGCCGGCGCGGCCAGCCAGGAGTGGTTGTCGAATCCGGTGAGCCCCACACGGACCAACGCCCAGTTGATGAGGCCGTAGCGGGTGTCGAAGAGCCACTGCCATACCTGTGTGGCGGTCACCTGCGGGGTGGACCAGGCCATCAGCAGGCTGATGGACAGGATTAGCCGGACCACACGACCCAGTTTGGCGAGCAGCAGCGCCAGCAGCATGCCCAGCACCATGGTGGCCACCACGCAGGCCGCCGCGAAGACGACGGTGCGACCGAGCACGGCCCAGAACGTGGCGTCGCCGAGGATGGCGGTGTAGTTGGCGAAGTTGTTCCAGGATTCCGTGCCCTTGACCAGATCCCGAAGCTTGGCCTTGTTGAGGCTGAGCCCGACCAGGCGAACGATGGGGTACCCAAGGACGACGGCCAGGAGAACGGCAGCCGGCAGGAGCAGGAGGTAGGGCAGTGACCGCGATCCCTTGCCCCGCCCCTGTGGCGGGGTGGGGTCGGTGCCCCGAGCTCGCGGCGGGGCAGCGTTGCGCTTCGTCGGCGGCGTCATGACTTGCGTTGACATCAAGGTGGCCTTTCACGCATCCAGGTCAGGGGTGGCGTCGCACACACAGTGTGTGTGGCGACGCCACCCGGAGCTTTGGCTTGTCAGCCGTTGAGAATGTCGGCGACCTTGGTGTTGGCCTCAGCGGTGGCGTCGTCCACGGACGAGCTGCCGGAGAAGATCTTCACGAGCATGTCCGGAAGGACGGAGTCGGCCTCGACGTTGCCCCACATCGGGCTCACGGGGGTGAACGCTGAGACCTTCGCAGCCTCGTCTGCAGCCATGAGGAAGTCGTTGCCGTCGTGTCCACTGAAGGCGGCCTCCTGATTGGGGATCACACCACCCTCCTTGGCGAGCATTGTCTGGGTCTCCTCGTCCGTCAGGATCTTGATCCACTCGACGGCGAGGCCCTGGCTTTCACCCTTCGCGGGGACGGCGAGATCCGAGCCGCCGAAGAAGGCTGGAGCGGTCTCGTCAGCGGTCACACCGGGCAGCGGGAAGACGCCCACCTTGTCAGCGAAGGCTTCGTTGGCAGCGACCACAGCGCCGGGAGCCCACCAGGAGTCGAGGACCATGCCCACGTTGTCCTCCTGGAACACCTCCCAGTTGGTGACCTCGTTGCCGTCGGTGGGGGCGGTGGAGTAGGTGTCGACGAGACCCTTCAGCCGCGTCAGACCGGCGCGGGACTCGGTCGAGTCCAGGGCGCCCTTCCATTCGTCGCCGTCCTTGACTGCGATGTCGCCACCTTCCGCCCAGATGAACGGCAGGGCACCGTACCAGAACTTGCCGGGGAAGTAGAAGGACGAGTAGCCCTCATCCTTACTGCCCTTGGTCTCGGCCAGCTTCGCGGCCACCTGGTCCAGCTCGTCCAGTGTCGTGGGGATTTCGACACCAGCTTCCTTGAAGTGGTCCTTGTTGTACATGACGACGCGAACGCCGCCGTAGTAGGGCACGCCGTAGCGTTCACCGTCGAGTTCACCGCTGGGCGCGAGGCCCGGCAGCCACTGGTCGGAACCGAGGTCGTCTGCCACATCACTGAGGTCGCTGAGGAGGCCCGCGTCGGCGAATTTGGCCGTCAACGAGTTGCCAATCTCCACCACGTCGGGGGTGGAGGAGCTGTTCATCGAGGTGGTCAGCTTGTCCTGGACGCCCGCCCACTGCTGCAACTCAACCGTCACGTCGACGTTGGGGTAGGTCTCCTTGAAGCGGGCGTTCACGGCGTCGACCACGGAGTCGGGCTGGCTGCCGTCCATGAGCCACACGGTCAGTGAGCCCTCGGCGTCAGCTGACGGGGTTGCGAGCTCCGGGTTGGCGGCAGCGCCACCCCCACAGGCGCTCAACAGCAGTGCGCTCGTCGCAGCAGCTGCGATCATCAATCGGCGAATGTGCATGAGAGTGATTCCCTCCATTGGGTTGTCGTGACCGATGGAGCTGCATCGCTCCGATCAGATGTACACCACCTTACACTATAGGTAAGAAAGTTTCTAGTAAGAGTCTTTTGTTTACTTCGTCTGTTCGGAGACCCGCTCGACCAGCACCGCTCTTGCCAGATCGAGCGCCCGCAACCGTGCACCCACGAGAGGGCCCTCCACCCCGAGGGTCGACACCGCCACCCGAGGATGAATGGGTGCGATGCGGGAGGTCGCCGCCGCAACCGCGGCGGGCAGGTCCGGCCCTCCGATGAGCGCAACCTCACCCGTCAACACCACGAGCGCCGGGTCGAGGATGGTCCCGACGGCAGCGACGCCGAGACTGATCCGCTGCGCTAGCTCCGTCACGAACCCCCCGTCAAGATCTCCCCCCGGATTGACGCCGTGCTCGCGTGCGAGTTGCTGCACCGCGGGAGCGCCGACCAGTCGCTGGAAGGAGCCCTGCTCCAGGTCGTCAACCCGACTCGGCAGGGGAACCCCGTGGACCGGGAGGTAGCCGATCTCACCGGCAGCGCCGCTGCTGCCCGCGCGGACCCTGCCGTCGACGACGCTTGCCATACCGACGCCTCGCCCCATCCACAGGAGCACGAAATCCTCCTCGCCACGCGCCGCACCGTTGCGGCATTCGGCCAGCGCAGCCAGATGGACGTCATTGCCCAGTTGCACGGCGACTCCCAGTCGATCCTCGAGAGCGCGGCGCAGGTCGGGCGTCTCGGCCAGGTCGTAGGAGAAGCTGAGGTCTCCGCTGGCGGGGTCCACCACGCCCGGAGTGGCCATGACTGCTGCGTGGACGGGCCCGGCCTCCACCCCGGCCCGGTCGATGACGTCACGCGCGGCCGTTGCGCAGGAGCCGACGATGTCATCACCGAGGGGAACGCTCGCGGATGCCAGCACTTCCCCCGTCAGCGAGCAGAGGTCCGCCCGCACCACATCTGGTAGCAGCGCCATGCCCAGCGCAGCCCCCACCTTGGGTGCGAGGACGTAGAGATCCGCGGCCGGTCCTCGTGCTCCGGAGCGTCGACCCTGACTGTGCACCAACCCCAGGGATTCCAACCTCGCCAGCGCCTGGGAACTCGTGACCCGCGACAATCCGGTGTGGACGGCGAGCTCGGCCCTCGTCACCTCCCCCACGCGCATGATGTGCCGCAGCGCTGCGGAATCGTTCAGTTCACGTAGCAGGCTGGGCACGCCCGGCTTGGACCTCGGCATCGGGGACCCCGTTTCTCGTAGCTTTCTTTAGAGTCACTGTAGCCCTCGACCCCCGCCGCGTCGCACAGCACCCATTCAGACCAACTTGACTTGGATCCTTTCGTTATTGATACTGATTCTCATGTACTTCAAGGCGCACCTCCGATTATTCGCCCTTCTCGCGACGGCATTCGCCCTGGGTGGGTGCGCCGCGCCGGTCAAGGCTGACGGTGCGGACGTCAACGTTGCAGCGGCCTTCTACCCCCTGGAGTTCGCCGTCACTAGCGTCGCCGGTGACAGCGTGGGACTCACCCCATTGACCACGCCGGGCGTGGAGGCGCACGACGTCGAGTTGACGCCTCGACAAGTGGCCGCCGTGGTGCAGGCGGATCTGGTGGTCTACCTGTCGGGCTTCCAGCCCGCGGTGGACGAAGCCGTGAAGCAGGCCGATCCCGCCAAGGTGCTGGACGTCGCCGAGTTCGCTGACCTCATGGACATCGGCGAGGAGGACCACGAGGACGGAGACCATGCCGACCACGATCACGGAAACGTCGACCCCCACTTCTGGCTGGACCCGCAGAGGCTGGCGAACGTGACCGACGCGATCGCAGAGCGACTCGCCACCATAGAGCCGGGCGAGGCGGACACCTTCACCACGAACGCCAAGGCGACCCGCGACGGCCTTTTGACCTTGGACACGGAGTTCACGCAGGGGCTGCAGACCTGCGCCCGGCGGGAGCTGTTTACGTCTCACGCTGCCTTCAGCTACCTGGCGGCCCGCTATGACCTCGAACAGGTGTCGGTGGTGGGGATCTCCCCCAACCTCGAGCCGTCGGGCGCCCGCATCGCCGATGTGCAGAAGCTGGCCCGGCAGTACGACGCCACCACGATCTTCTTCGAGACCGCCGCATCCGACGCAGTCGCAAGGTCCATCGCCCACGACCTCGGTCTGGAAACAGCCGTGCTGGATCCCATCGAATCGGTCACCGAACAGTCCGCCGGCGAGGACTATCCTGCGATCATGCTCTCCAACCTGGCGGAGATAGAGAAGGCGAATGACTGTGGCTGACAACACTCCTCTTCTCGACGCCCGCGCCCTGTACGTTTCGCTGGACGGCCTTCCCATCCTGCGGGACGTGGGACTCCAGGTTCACTCCGGCGAAGCCGTGGCCATCCTCGGAGGCAACGGCTCGGGCAAGTCGACAACGCTGCGGACCGTGCTCGGGCTGATCCCGTTCCAAAAGGGATCCGTCCAGCTCTTCGGCGCGGATCTGGCCCAGTTCCACTCCTGGGATCGCGTCGGCTACGTGCCGCAACACTCCTCCCTGAACGTGTCCAACGCGACGGTCCGGGAGATCGTGTCATCGGGGCGGTTGTCCCATCACAAGATCTTCCAATGGCTCAATCGCGAGGACCGCGACCACGTCACGCGCGCACTGACCCTCGTCGGGCTGGAGGACCGCGCCTCGTGGCCTTTCCGGGATCTCTCAGGCGGTCAGAAGCAGCGGGCACTCATCGCACGGGCACTGTCATCGGAGCCGGAACTGCTGATCATGGACGAGCCGCTGGCCGGGGTGGATCTGCACAGCCAGGACGGCCTGGCCCAACTACTCGGCGAACTGCGCAACGACGGGCTGGGGCTGGCCGTCGTACTGCACGAGCAGGGGCCGATGGCCCAGGTCCTCGACCGATGGGTCACCCTGTGCGATGGACGGATCGTGACGGCGGATCCCCACGGCGCCACCGATTGCGCACCCGATGCACGGGAAACGTCGTCGCTGGGACTGTCGGACCCGGTGGCAGGGGCACGTCGGTGATTGAACTCTGGTCCCTGCCCTTCATGCAGCGCGCACTCGTCGCGGCCCTCATCAGTGGACTCGTCGCCCCCGCCATCGGCATGTACATCGTGCAACGAAAGCTCAGCCTGCTGGGCGACGGGCTCGGACACGTTGCCATCATGGGTGTCGGCCTGGCGTTCCTGACCGGCACCGCCCCGCTGCCCACGGCAGTGGTCACCTGCGTCGTGGCAGCCGTCGTCGTGGAGTTGCTGCGCCAGCGCGGCAAGGCGTCCGGAGATCTGGGGCTGGCCATCCTGTTCTACGGAGGCATCGCCTCAGGTGTGATGATGGCCGGCATTGCCGGCCAGGGCGCCGCTGGTCTGTCTGCGTACCTGTTCGGGTCGCTCACCTCCGTCAGCGGAACCGACCTCTGGGCCATCGGGATCCTTGGCGTGGTGATCCTCGTGCTGACCATCGGCCTCGCCCCGCGACTCTTCGCGGTCGCCGTCGACGAGGACTATGCCCACGTCCTGGGGATCCGCGTGCAGGTGCTCAACCTGCTCATCGTGGTGCTCGCAGCCGTGACGATCACCATCTCCATGCGTACCGTCGGGCTCCTGCTCATCAGCGCGTTGATGGTCATCCCCGTCGCCACGTCACAACAATTGTTCATCGGCTTCAAAGCCGCATTCTTCGGCGCCATGGGTGTGGGTCTCGTATCAGCGCTGCTCGGAACTGTGGGGTCGTTCTACCTGGACTCGGCCACCGGTGCGACGATCGTCGTGGCCTCCATCGGCCTGCTCGCCCTGTCCTACGTGGTGGCGGGTCCACTGCGGCGACGGCGGAACTTCATCCCCTACGTGGAGGACCATCCGCACGGCGCCCTCGATCACGAGCGGGCCGAGAACCACGATGACGCACACGCTCACGAGCCGGGCGTGGTGGTCATCCAGCACGGGGACCACGTGGACTTCGTCCACGACGGTCACCGCCATGCGCGGCATGGAGATCATTATGACGAGCACTAGTACCCCGCGCACCACGTGGCAGCGCACCGCCGTGCGCGACAATCTGGCGGGGGTGGAGGAGTTCCGCACCGCCAGCCAGATCCACGACGACCTGAAGCGGCTCGGCGACAAGATGGGGTTGGCAACCGTCTACCGCGCCCTGCAGACCATGGCCGAGTCCGGTGAGGTGGACGTCCTGCGCACCCCGGAGGGCGAGGCTGCCTACCGCATGTGCTCCGACGGACACCACCATCATCTGGTCTGCCGCAACTGTGGTGCCGCGGAGGAGATCGCCGCCGAGGTGGTGGAGATCTGGGCCGCCGAGGTGGCCAAGCGCCACGGGTTCACCGACGTCGGCCACGAGGTGGAGCTCTACGGCCTCTGCGCTCTCTGCTCCTGAGCTCAGCGCTGCAGGAACGGCAGAGACCGCAGTGCCCGATCCAGGTGCCAGGTGGCGAACGCAACCACGAGGCCATGACACCGATTGATTGTGGGGGGCGACGACTCCCCCACCACCACCCAATCGCCGCTGAGCAACGCACCCATGTGCCGCAGAGCTTGCTCATCCACACGGACCGACGACGGCGGACGGCATCTGGCGCACACCGTGCCACCGCCCTGCGGCGAGAACCACAACGACGTCTCCCCCACCACCCCACAGCCAGAGCACTCACCGAGCGTCACGGCCCACCCGGCCACGGCCAGCGACCGCAGCAGGTAGGAGTCGACGATGGCGGCCGCCGGTCGCTCGGGATCAGCCAGTGCGAGTAGTGCCCCGAGCAGGAGGCGGTACTGCGGCAGCGCTGGGCTCCGGTCCTCCGTCACCAGGCGGTCGGCGGCCTCCACCAGCACCTCCGCCGCAGTGAAACGGTCATAGTCGATCCCCAACAGCCCTGCGTGCAATGTCTCCACCTGCGTCACGATGTCCAACGACCCTCGGCCCTCGGCAAGCTGGACGTCGATGTGGCTGAACGGCTCAAGCCGCGCGCCGAACTTGCTGCTGGTGCGTCGTACGCCCTTGGCCACGGCTCGCACCTTGCCGTGCTCCCGCGTGAACAGGCTGATGATGCGGTCGGCCTCGCCCAGTTGGTACGTCCGCAGCACGACTGCTTCGTCCCGGTAAGTGGCCATGCCGGCCATCCTATTTGACGCCAGGAAGCGCGATAGATTGGCCGGGTGGCAGATTCCTATCGTCCCCCGCCCCCGCATCCCAGCGGGGCACTGCCCCCGACGATTCCGTCGTCGCGACTGCCGCGCCACGTAGCCATCGTCATGGACGGCAACGGGCGGTGGGCCAAGCAGCGGGGCCTGAAGCGCACCGAAGGACACGCCCGTGGAGAGGCGTCGTTGCTCGACGTCATCCACGGCGCGCTGGAGGTGGGGATCCCCTACTTGTCGGCCTATGCGTTCTCCACCGAGAACTGGAAGCGCTCACCCGACGAGGTGCGCTGGCTGATGGGCTTCAACCGCGACGTCATCCACCGTCGTCGCGACGAGCTGAATGCCATGGGTGTGCGCATCCGCTGGGCGGGCCGACGGCCCCGGCTGTGGGGCTCCGTCATCCGGGAACTCGAGGACGCGGAGCGGCAGAGCGACGCCAACACCAAGCTGACCCTGCAGTTCTGCGTCAACTATGGGGGCCGCGCGGAGATCGTCGACGCGGCACGTGAGATCGCTCGCCTCGCGGCGGCCGGCAAGCTGGATCCTGAACGCCTCACTGAGGCCAGGTTCCGGAAGTTCCTCGACGAGCCCGAAATTCCCGACGTCGACCTGTTCGTCCGCAGCTCCGGCGAGCAACGCACATCCAACTTCCTTCTGTGGCAGTCGGCCTACGCCGAGTTCATCTTCCTTGACCGGCTGTGGCCTGACTTCGACCGTCGAGACCTGTGGTCGGCTGTTGAGCAGTTCTGCGACAGGGAACGCAGGTTCGGCAGCGCCTGAGGAGGATGTGATGATTCCCACCAGGTTCCTACCGCGTTTCCCCTCATCTGCGCTTCCAAGCTGTTCACTGTGGATCCGCTGATGGTAGACCAGCACCAACTCCACAGCCAAGGGCACGGTGGCAGGCCAGGCTCTGGAAATCACTCATCAGCCCCATGATGCGTCCATCCATCCCGACCTGCGTCAGCAGGATGCCAATGGTCCCGTCCGGGTCGACGGAGAAGTCCGTACCCAGCCCCCCGGACCAGCCGTAGCGCCCCCGGTGGTCTCCGGAAGTCTCGACGGCGACGCCAAATCCCCAGCCCGCACTGTCCCAGAACCCGGGGAAGAAACTGTCGGCTGTCTTGTTGGCGTCGGGGACCTGGTCGGTGGTCATCATTCGTACGTGCTCCTCCGAGAGCATGCGCCGCCCGTCGGCAATCCCGCCCTCCACCAGCATGCGCAGGAAGCGGTGGTAGTCATCGGCGGTGGACACCAGTTCCGCGTGGCTCACGTCGAACGGCGGGTCAGCATAAAAGCCTCCCCCCGCCGGCTCGGTCTCCACCAGCCCTGATTCGGTGCGACGATATGCCGCCGGCAACCGGTTCAACTTCCCCTCCGGAGCCCAGAAGCCGGTGTCGTACATCCCCAGCGGTTCCAGCAGATCTTCAGCCAGGAACTCCCCCAGAGGCCGCCCAGCCAGACGAGACAAAAGGATTCCGACGATTCCAAACGAGTGGTGGTAGCGCCACCCCTCCCCGGGTTGAAATGCCAGCGGGAGGTCCGCCAGTCGCCTGAGCCACTCGTCAGCCCCCACGGCCACGGGTTCCGGCCCGGCCTCCGAGTTGTTGAGCGCCATCGCGGTTTGCAGCGGGGACTCGACCAGCGCCATCCCGTACCCACAGCCGTTGGTCAGCAGGTGTCGCAGGGTGATGGAACGCTCAGCAGGCACGGTGTCGTCGAGGTTCGACGTCGGAGTCGCGAGGACACGCCTGTGCGCGAGCTCCGGCAACCAGTCCTCAACGCCCTCGTCAAGACCGAGGCGACCGACCTCCACCTGACGCAGCGCAGCGACCGCTGTGATGGCTTTCGTCATGGACTGGATCCGAAAGATCTCGTCGCCCCTCATCGATGCACCACCAACCGCCGACACGCCGGCCACCACCACCTGTGGAGCGTGGCCACCGAGGAGTGCCACCGCTCCGGGCACTGTTCCGGAGTCAACATGACGACGCAGCATCTCGGGCAAGGTCTCATTCACCATCAAGATTTTACCGTCGGCTTCCCCGTCGAGAGCAGGTTGCGCCCCGACGGTTCGCACGCCCACCCGCAGGAACAAACGGGTCAGCCGCAGGTTCTCACCTGTGGCTGACCCGTTGCTTGTGGGGTGAGATCGTCCTCAGACCCGGATGGTGCGGTTCACTGCGCTCAGGATGGCACGCATCGATGCGCTCGTGATGCTGGGATCGACGCCGACACCCCACAGCACGACCGCGTCGTCACCCTCACCGATCTCGCACTCGACGTATGCCGCGGCCTTGGCATCGCCACCGGATTCGAGGGCGTGTTCGCTGTAGTCCAGCACCGTGACGCGGATGCCCGTCTCCCCCAGTGCGTCCACGAACGCGGACACGGGGCCGTTGCCCTCCCCCGAGAGTTCGATGTCGTTACCCTCTGGATCGTTGACCACGGCGTTGATGGTGAAGTCGCCGTTCTGGGACGACGACCCTGCCGATGTCAGCGCCCAGGCACCCTCGGACAGGTACTCGCGGCTGAAGATCTCGAAGATCTGCTGCGAGCTGACCTCACCACCCTGGCTGTCAGTGTGGTCCTGCACCACGCGACTGAACTCCATCTGCAGGCGACGAGGCAGGTCCATCTTCGCCTCGGACTTCATCAGGTAGGCCATGCCACCCTTGCCCGACTGCGAATTCACCCGGATGACCGCTTCATAGGACCGACCCACGTCGAACGGGTCGATGGGCAGGTACGGTGCCTCCCAATCCATCTCAGCCATGGTTTTGCCCTGCTCGGCTGCAACGTGCTCCAGGTACTCCAGACCCTTCTTGATGGCGTCCTGGTGCGAGCCGGAGAAGGCCGTGTAGACCAGGTCACCGGCGTAGGGGTGGCGTGGGTGCACTGGCAGACCGGTGCAGTACTCGACGGTGCGGCGCACGTGGTCGATGTCGGAGAAGTCCAGGTGCGGGTCAATGCCCTGGGTGTAGAGGTTCAGCGCCAGGGTGACCAGGTCGACGTTGCCAGTCCGCTCGCCGTGGCCGAACAGGCAGCCCTCGACGCGGTCGGCTCCAGCCATCTGTCCCAGTTCGGCGGCGGCGACGGCTGTGCCACGGTCGTTGTGTGGATGCAGCGACACTGAGACGTGCTCGCGGCTCTTCACGTTGCGGCAGAAGTACTCGATCTGGTCCGCGTAGGTGTTGGGTGTGGAGCGCTCCACCGTGGCTGGCAGGTTCAGGATGATCTCCCGGTCAGCGCCGGGCTGCCAGATGTCGATGACGGCATTGCAGACCGCAACGGCGAAGTCGGTGGGCGTCTGGGTGAAGATCTCGGGCGAGTACTGGTAGCCGAACTCCACGTCTTGCAGGTACTTGTCGGCATACCGCATCACCATCTCGGTGCCGCGCGTGGCCATCGTGATGCACTGCTTCTCGTCAATGTTGAACACGACGCGGCGGAACAGTTCCGCTGTGGCGTTGTACATGTGGATGTTGGCGCGCTTGGCACCGACCAGTGACTCCGCGGTGCGGCTGATCAGGTCCTCACGGGCTTGCGTCAGGACAGAGATGGTGACGTCGTCGGGGACGTGTCCCCCCTCGATCAGCTTGCGGACGAAGTCGAAGTCCGTCAGCGAAGCCGACGGGAAACCAATCTCGATCTCCTTGTAGCCCAGACCCACCAGCAGATCGAACATCCGCATCTTGCGGGCTGGGGTCATGGGGTCAATGAGCGCCTGGTTGCCGTCGCGCAGGTCGGTGGACAGCCAACGGGGCGCCTTGGTGATCTTCTGGTCAGGCCATGTCCGATCCGGTACCTGGACTGGTTCGAAGGCGCGATAACGGCCGACAGGCATGGGGGTGGGCTGTTGGACAGGCTTCGGCTGGATGCGAGTGGTGAACTGGTTCATGATGAGGCTTCCTCGGCTGGGTGTTGTCTATTTCGCCAGACACGGCAGATCCCCGCAGCGAGGAGGCTGGCAGTTCAGGACTGGGCCTCGCTGCGGCGACGGAGGAGCAGAACTCGCGATGCCACGTCGCTGAGCCTAACTGCAGGAAGGGGCATGGGCAAGGATCGTCTCACATCGTGTCGTGGTGAGCCTGCCCCTCGGCAAAGGCTCCGGGCTGTGAACGCCGTTGCGGTCCGTCTCAGCCGTCTGACGCGGTCACGTTGACCACCTGGACCTCGGCGATCCTGACGTCGCCGCTTTGACTCAACTCGAGATCGATCGTCCCTGAACTGCCAATTCCGGTCCACTGGACCGCCCAGTGGGTCGTCGCCGTGATCGTGTACTGTCCGTCCTGCTCGTACACGTAGCCACAATCCGGTGATTTCTCATTGCGCGACGTGGCCTGCAGCCACTGCGACCCTGCGCCGCAGGTGACCGAATCACCATTGCCCATGTCCCAGACCACAGTGGTGACCGTCGCCGTTGCTGTCACCGTGTATCCGGCTTCAGACGCGGACCGCGTGATGGGACCCCATGTGCTCTCGGTTGGGCTCTCAACCCACATCCAGACGTTCCATCCGACGTAGCCCAGATCACCGGAGACTGTTTGCGTGGTGCGGGGGAACGTTCCGAGTTGTATGGGGCTGAGATCCATGGTGGACACCGCGACCTGTGCCAGCCTCGCCGGATCGGGGACGGCTCCCGCGGCCGCGGACGCCTGCCAGTAGTTGGACGCCACATTGCCTGCCGAGGTGCAGCGCATGACGACGCCGTCCGCGTGCCCTTCCCACGCCGCATCCGTGAGTGGTGGCGCGGGAGTTTCTGGCCGCACGTAACACATGCGGCCCGCATGCCAGGTTCCAGCGTCCGACGAGCAGGAGACCTCAGATCCGCCGGGTCTGGTGCACTTTTGCGTCCCACCCGTCACCTTGCCGAGCCCACGCTCGCTCTTTTCATCTACGGACCTTGGAATCGACACCGTCAACGTGCAGCGCCCCCTTCCATCTTCTCGGGCGCAAGCGACAGAGCCGTCACCGTTTGCTTCGGGTGTCACGAGACCGCCCAATACGAGGGCAATCCCGGTAGTGAAGCCACAAAGCCGGGAGCTTATGGTCCGCATCGAACTACCCGGCCACTGGTGATATCTCCCACTTTCCATCCATCGCCTTCGTGAAGTACTTCGATGTGCCATTCCACAAAGTACGCTCGGTCTGAACCGAGAATGGATTTGCCGGTCTCTTGGACGATGAGATCCGTATCCCTTGAATCAGTACAGGCGTCGACGGCCACTACCCGTGCGTTACTCCTTCGTGACACCGGTCCGATGTCCGTCACATAATAAAGATCGTCTCCCGTCTGGACTACGCCATTATCTCGGTCTTCGCCTAAATAATAGATCTCAAGCGTCTGGGTTTGACCGGTAGTAATGTCGACCAGGGGTTGGACTTCCATAGTGAGATCCTTACTCAACTCGTTCTTCAACCGGAAGAACTCCAGCACCGTCTCCTTGGCTGCCGTCTGCTCCTCGTTGAGCGTGCTCGATGGACTTGGCGTGTGGTCAGGAGTGGGCGTCGGTGTTGGGTCCGGTCTGGGCGTTGGAGAGGGGTTGATGCTCGGGGTGGAGGCGACGCTCGACACCGTCGGTTCTGGGCTCGGCGTGGTCGGAGTTGATGGAGCGCAGGCGCCCAACATCAGGACTGCCGTTGCAGTCACTGCCGTGCAGCGGCCCCGCGCAATTCCCCGTACTCTCCTGGCCATAAGCCTGACCTCCCTGTCAGGCAAGCAAGCCTAAGCTGCGGCTCGTCCATTTGGTATGGCCGCGGAGCTTTTCCACAGGGACACCTGCAAGTGCGTCAGCGTTTCGTCACATTCGTCCGGACCCTGACCGTCAGCCCGCAGAAAGGAAGGTAGATGCTCAGAAGCCAAGGCGGTTCAGGTGCTTGGAGTCGCGCTGCCACTCCTTGAGGACCTTGACATGGAGACTCAGGTGGACGGGAGTGCCCAGCAGTCGGTTGATCTGGTGGCGTGCCTCGGTGCCGATCTCCTTCAGGCGTGCTCCTTGGTGCCCGATGACGATGCCCTTCTGTGAGTCGCGCTCCACCACGATGGTGGCGAACACGTCGAGCAGGGGCTTGTCCTCGGGCCGATCCGCGCGGGGAATCATCTCGTCGATCATCACGGCGATGGAGTGTGGCAGCTCGTCGCGAACACCTTCCAGAGCCGCCTCGCGGATGAGCTCGCCAATCAGCGTCTCCTCCGGCTCGTCGGTGATCTCTCCGTCCGGGTAGTAGCGCGGACCCTTGGGAAGCAATGCCATCAGGACATCGGCGACCACGTCCAACTGATCATCGGCGATGGCGGAGCATGGGACCACCTCGGACCATTCAATATTGAGCTCCTGCCCCAGCTTCGCGACGTCGACGAGGTGCGACAGCACACGTGCAGGGGAGACAAGGTCAGTCTTGGTAGCCAGTGCCACGATCTTCGGCTTGTTCCGGAGCTCCGCGATCTGGGACACGATGTAGCGGTCACCGGGGCCGATGCGCTGATCACAGGGCAGGCAAATACCCACGACGTCAACCTCCGACCAAGTTTCGCGAACCAGGTCATTGAGTCGCTCGCCCAGCAACGTGCGGGGGCGGTGCAGACCAGGTGTGTCGATCAGCACGAGCTGACCATCGTCGCGGGTGACGATTCCGCGGACGGCGTGGCGAGTGGTCTGCGGCTTGCTGGAGGCGATGGCAATCTTCTGGCCGACCAGCGCGTTGGTCAGCGTGGACTTTCCTGCGTTGGGGCGGCCGACGAAGCATGCGAATCCGGATCGGTGAGTTGTCTCAGTCATGGTTGTGCTCCTCAGCGTGCGTCTGTGGTTCCCGGGTACGGCGCACCAGCACCGTCCCGATCTGGTGGCGGCGTCCGACCGCGCGGTCCGCAGTCATCTCCAGCCCCTCGTAGGTGACCTGCGATCCTGGAATGGGGACCACGTTGAGCAGTTTTGCCATCAGCCCACCCACGGTCTCCACGTCCTCGTCGTCCAGCTCGATGCTGAACAGGTCGCCGACTTCGTCGAGCGGCAGCCTGGAGGAGATCCGGAACAGTCCTGGCTCAAGCTCCACCACCGGCTCGCTCTCGTGGTCGTACTCATCGACGATCTCGCCAACGATCTCCTCGATGATGTCCTCGATGGTGGCCAACCCCGCGGTCCCGCCGAACTCGTCCACCACGATCACCACGTGGGAGTGGCGCAACTGCATGTCGCGCAACAGCTCCGTGGCGGGTTTGGAGTCCGGCACGAAAGTGGCGGGGCGCATCAGGTCGCCAACGGTTTCCAGCCGTTCCGAGTCGGGGAAGTCGTAGATGCGCTTGGCGACGTCCTTGAGGTAGATGACTCCGAGCACGTCGTCGATACCGTCCCCCACGACGGGGATGCGGGAGAAGCCGGAGCGCAGAGCAAGGGACAACAACTGCCGAAGGGTGCGGTCCCTGTGGGTGAAGACCATGTCCGGTCGAGGGACCATGACCTCCTTGACGAAGGTGTCCCCGAGCTCGAAGACCGAGTGGATCATCTTGGATTCACGTGCCTCGATGACGTCAGCCGCCTGGGCAATGTCCACGAGATCGCGAAGCTCCGCCTCGGACGCGAACGGGCCGTCGGCGAAACCCCTGCCCGGCGTCAGCGCGTTGCCCAGCAGGACGAAGAGCTGCGCGAGGGAGCCGAACACAGTGGTCAGCAACGACACCAGCGGCGCGAAGTTTCGCATGAACTGTTCGGGGTGCTGCCGGCCAAGGGTACGGGGCGCGACCCCCCAGAGGATGAAGGCCACCACGAACATGATTCCGACGGTGGTGCCGATCCTCGCCCAGGGCGTCTCCAGGTTGTTGAAAACCACCAATGCCACCGTCGAGATGGAGGAGACCTCGCAGAGCATGCGGACGAACATCACGGAGTTGATGGACGGGGCCGGGTCCTGGGCAATCAGTTTGACGCGTACCGCAGCCCGCCCGTGGTCGTCGAACATGCTTTCGGCACGGGACTTGGAAATCAGGGACAGGGCCGTTTCGACGGCGGCCAGCAGGCCGGCGAACAGGGCCAGCGCGGACGCAACGGCCAACTCAATCCATTGGGACTGGGTCATTGGGTGGTGATCAACTCAGCTCTACAGTGCGGGAAATGTAACCGGACCAGTCTAGCGATGCCAGCATGCATTGCTTCCACACACGCGGAACGGGCCGCGACCCGGAGGTCGCGGCCCGTTCCCTTGTGATGGGTCAGCTGAACATCACGATGTTGTTGAAGACCCACTTGTTGACCTGACGGAACGTACGAGCGCCCGGGGACGTTGCCTCGTAGACCGTGGACCAGGTGTAGCTGCGGCAGCCGTTGCTACCGGTTTGCGCCGTGTCGCACTCGGTCTTCCACTTGCGGCCATCGGTTGCCGTCCACTCATTCGTGAACGCCAACTTGTTGCCCTGCCAGGTCTCCCGAGCCATCGGGAGGTAGGTCAGGTTGTTGAACGTCCACCCGGTGACCCACTGCTGGATGCCGTTGACCGTCTTGACCTGCGACGCCCAGATCTCGGTGAAGCAGCGCGTCGTGGCGGAGTACGGCTCGCACTTGGTGAACCACTGGCGACCGTTGACCGTGTGGTAGCCGGGGTCGGTGTACACGTTGACCGGACGCTGCGTGGGCTTGGCCGTCGGCTTGACAGTCGGCTTCACCGTCGGAGTGGTGGTCGGCGCGCTGGTGGTCGGTGCGCTGGTGGTTGGCGCAACGGTCGTCGGTGCAGCTGTGACCGTGGCGGTTGCCGTGGTCGTCACCGTCGCTGTTGCGGTGGCTGTCGACGTGGCGGTGGCCGTGTTCGTCGACGTTGCCGTCGCCGTGGAGGTCACCGTTGCCGTGGTGGTTGCCGTGGCGGTGGCCGTTGCCGTTGAGGTGGCGGTTTGCGTGGCAGTCGACGTTGCCGTCTGCGTGGCAGTGGACGTGGCCGTCACCTCGGGTGCCGTCACCGTCACCGTCGGGGAGGGGGTTGGGGTGTCAGCCGGGTCGACTGCCACCTTGACCTCGATGGCAGGCAGCGTCGCGACGATGCCCTTCTGGAGCACCTCCGTGCCCTCCCTGTCGGCTGTGGCGTCGTACCTCACCGTCGGAGTGAAGGAACCAGCCTCCAGGTCTGCAGCCGTCACCGTGTGGGTGGCCGTACCGCATTCCTTTGTATCGCCTGCCACAAGGTCACCCCAGCGGCAGTTCGGCGTTGCTCCAACCAGCACCCCGTCCAGGTTGGACGAGCGCGGGAACGCGGTGATCGTCCGGTCCGAGGTGTTGGTGAAGGAGATCTTGAACGTCAACGTGTCGCCCACCTTCACCGGTGTTGCCACCGCGTCGGTGCGCTCCAGCGAAACCGTAAGGTACTTCGGTGCTGCCGGAACAGCCGTCCCGAAGACCGCGATCTCCGCGACTGCTACGTACTTGTTGGTCTGGGGAGAGGTCGGGACGCTCGTGGTGTCACCGGCAGTGGTCAGGATCTGGAGTCGGACGAACTTGCCCTGCACCCCATCAAGCGGGACGGTCTTCGCCTCGTTGTTGTCAGCCCAGGTTCCGGACTTGACCTCGGTGAGCGCGTCGAGCGAGTCACCCACGAGGATCTTCCACGTGAGCGGGCGACCATTGTTGTCACCCGGCGCCGTACCGCCGGACTTCGGTGTGAAGACGAACCGGTCGAGAACCGCACCGTTGTCACCAACCGACAGGTCGATGTTGTAGGGGAACGTCTGCGTCGCAGCCCATGGTGAGTGGAACCAGGTGGTGGCGTTGCCGTCGAACATGTTCGAGGGCGGGAACACCTGGTTCGGCGGGTTGTTCTGGTAGGTCAGTTCGTTCTCCAACGTCAGCGGCAGCTTGCTTGTCGCTGTGTCGGCGACGCCAACCTTCACGCGGATCTCGGCAGCCGAGACCCACTTGTCGACAGTGTCGCCGTAGCTGGAGATGGCGCGCAGACGCAGGTATTGGTAGGTGCCGTTCAGAGGCACCACCTTGGCGGTGTTGCTGTTGACGAAGTTCCCTTCAGCGACCTTCGCCAGAGTTGCAATGCTGTCGCCTCCCCAGACCTCGTACCCATTGATGGTGCCGTTGCTGCCGGAGGCACGAGGCACGTACTCGAGCGAGGCGTCCTGAACAGGAGCGTCACCCAGTTTCATGTCCACATCGACGGGAACGCCCACAGTGGCGGCGTAGGGGGTGTGCCACAACGTGGCGGTGTCCCCGTCGAATGCGTTGGCAATACCCTGGCCTGGCTGCGCCGGCGGGGTGTTGACCGGGGTGACAGTGATGGCCTTCGTCGGGTTCTGGCCCGGCTTCAGCGCCATCGTCAGCGTTGCCGTTCCGATGGCGCTCTTGCCATCGATGGTTGCAGTGGCAGCCAGCGAAACGTTGCCCGGATCGGCGGATGAGGGAACGGTGACGGTCGTCGTGAACGAGCCCGTCGCACCAGCGGCGATGGTCACCGGAGCGACTGTGTCGGCGGTCCAGCCTCCGGGGAGGGTGAACGTGGGGGTGAACGTGACCGCGGTCTCGGCGAGGTTGGTTGCCGAGAACGTGACCGTGTTGGTGCCACGGTTGACCGTCTGGCCTTCCGCGGTGATGGACAGCGGAAGGACGCCCAGCCACTCCATGGAGATGGTCATATAGCGAATCTGGTTGTTCGCGCCCTCGAAGAGCAGGCCGTACTTGCCCTCAGCCGGCAGTGGCGTCAGCGTCGAGTAGGACATTGCGCCCGGCTCGAACACCTTGGAACCGGACCACGTCTGACCGTCGTCGAAGGAGACGCGGATGGTGCCGTTGGAGCGACCGCCCGTGTTGGCGGCGTTGGAGAACAACAGGACCTTCGCCTTGGCGCTGTCCTCGGCTGCATTCGGGTACGCCCGGATGATCGACGCATTGTTGCGGGGGTCGATCAGGGTCGCATCAGAAGTGACCTCACCGTAGGTGACGCCCCCGTCGGTGGAGATGGCCACCTTGCGCAGGGTCGGACCCGAGGAGGGACGCGAGTTCAACATGACGCGACCGTCCGAGAGTTCGACGACCTTGTTCTCGTCCATGCCGGTACCCACGGGGGTGCCGACCTCCCAGGTGACGCCATGGTCGTCGGAGTACACCGAGACAGCCTGCATCTCCGAGCCCACCCTGACGGTGAACTGTTGGACGAGCCGTCCCTTGTGGGGGGCGTACTTCAGCTGAATGCCCTCACCTGAGGCGGCGAAGCGGCTGGTCCAGCTGGGATCCGCGGTGATCGCCTCGGTGATGACGCGCGGGGTGCTCCACGTCAGACCGTTGTCCGTGGATTCCGTGACGGCAGCCTGGATCACGTTGCGGGCGGTCGGGCTGGTCCCGGCCACCGAGCCACCCCAGCCCTGGTCGAAGGACTTGACGAAGAAGTTGAAGATCTTCCCCATCTCGCGGTCAACGACGTAGGAGGGATCGGAGTAGCCGAACTTGTCGGCCACAGGAGTGGGCTGGCCTGCAGCGACCGTGGTCACGGCGCCCCAGGTTTGACCACCGTCGGTGGAGCGACGCTGGATGATGGAGTTGGCCTGCGGCGCATCGCCACAGCCACCCGGACGGCCATCCCACGAGGCGAGGATGTCGCCGTTGGGGGCTGTCGTCAGCGCGGGGATGCGGTGACAGGTGAATCCGTAGTCGCCGGCGCTGGCCAGTGCCACGTAGACGCCGTCGGCACGGGGCTCGATGCTGGGAACTGCAGCAGGCAGGCTGCCCCTGATGGTGCTCGTGACGGACGCGCCATTCGGTGCTCCGGCGGCGTCGACCGGGGTCTCGGTGTAGGTCAGGGAGAAGTTCGCGACTCCCGCAGCAGCGTCGGCAGCGGTGACGGTATAAGTCAGCGCCGGCATCCCGGTGCGTGCGCAGTTGTACTTGCCGCCCACACCTGCTGGGAAGGCCTTCCAGTCACAACTGGAGGGATTGCTGAGCGTGGTCGAAGCGCCGGTGACATCCCGCTTGGGGGCAGTGGCGTTGGACTCCATGCGCAGGACGACGGTGACAACGTCGCCGACGCTGTACGTCGCCTTGGCTGGAGAGACGGACTCAATTCGAATCTGTCCATACGCCGACGGGACCCACTGGCCAACTGCGACAGGTCCCGCAGCTTGGACCGTGATGGCCGGAAGCGTCGCAACGACCCCCGCCTGCAGGATTGCGGTGCCGGCCCGGTCACTCGTGGCGTCGAACGACACGGTGGGGGTGAAGTTGCCACCGGTCACGTCGGCCTCAGTCACCGTGTGCGTAGCGGTGGTGCAGGTCTTGGTGGTGTTGGCAGGCAGGTTCTCGTACCGGCAGTTCGTCGTGGCGTTGGTGGTGAGAACACCTGTGAGGTTGCTCGTCCGGGGGAAGGCCGTGATGGCTGCACCCGTGAGGTTTGAATACGAGATGTTGAAGGTCAGTACATCGCCGGGACGGGCGGTGGCACCAATGGCGTCGGTGCGCGTCATGGCAACGTCGAGGTACTCAGTGATGGGCGCGGCCACGACCGTGATGGCGGGCAGTGCCGCAGAAACATCCGCCTGCAGGGTGGTGGTGCCCGCTTCTTCGGCGGCTGCGTCGAACTGCACGGCAGGAGTGAAGGTCTCTGCCGTCAGGTCGGCCTGGGTCACCGTGTGGGTGGCTGCGCAGGTGACTGTCGCGTTGGCGGCCAGTTCCTTCAGACAGTTTGCGTCCACGCCGCTCAGGTTGGTGGTGCCGGGGACGGCCCAGATGGCCTCGCTGGTGAGGTTCTTCAGCGACACGTCGAACTTCAGGACATCACCGGGGTGGACGGTGGCGCCCACCGTGTCGGTGCGAGTCAGCGACGCCTCGAGGAAGTCTGTGATGACAGGCACTGCGGTGCCGTACACCTTCAGCTCGGAGATGGCTACGAACGCATTCTGGTTCGCGGTCCCGTCGCCGTATGTGGAGGTGACAGCCAGACGCAGGAACTTGTAATTGGTCGTCACGTCAGACAGGTCGATGGTCTTGGGCGCGGGACTGTCGGCGAAAGTGCCAGAGGTAACTGGAACAAGACTGTCCAGCGTATTGCCGGCCAGGATTGTGTATCCGCCTGGGCGGCCGTTGTTGTCACCCGCAGCGGTGCCGCCCTTGGGGACCATGACGAACGAGGAGAGGTCGACGGGATCGTTGCCGAGTGACAGGTCGACGTTGTACGGGAAGGACGCCGCGGTCATTTTGGGCATGTACGGGGTGTGGAAGTACGTCAGAGTGTCGTGGTCGAGCAAGTTCGCGGGCGGGAAGGTCGCCTGGTTTGGATAGGCACCCACGAGGGTGACCGGCAGGGGCGCGATGGCGTCGTCGGCGACAGCCCTGAGGACACGGATTTCGGCGACGGACGCGTACATGCTGGCAGTGTCGCCGTAGCTGGTCCTGATGGTGATCCGCAGCTTGCTGGCCTTGCCAGTCAGAGCCACTACTTTCGTAGCCGCTGTATCGGGCATGTTGCCCTCTGCGACCTTCGTCAGTGAGTCATCACCATTGACGAGCGCAACCTCATAGGCGTTCCAACGTCCATTGCTGCCACCAGACTGACGCGGCACAACCTCGAGTCCTGCAAGGTCAATTTCGGCACCAAGATCAATGGTGATCGTGGCGGGCCACGGAGTCGCCTGCACGTTCCATGGGGTGTGCCAGACCGTGTTGGTCCTGCCGTCAAAGGCGTTACCAATCGGCTCGGCCGGCTGCTGGGATGACGCGGTTGCAGAACCTGCTGCAATCGTCACCGGCATGGATCTGTTCTGGCCAGCCAGGAGCGTGAGCGGCAGGTTGGCCGAGCCCGTGGAGGTGTCCGTGCCGGAAACGACCGAGGCGCTCAGCGTGAAGTTCGCGGGATCCGTGCCCTGAGGCACGGTGACGCCCACCGAGAAGTTCTGCCCGGCACCACCAGCCACCGTCACAGGGGCCGCCTGCACGATGCTGAACTGGGAAGGCCCGGTGACCGTGGGCGTATAGGTCGCCGCTTCGGTCCCGGAATTGGCCACATTGAAAGTAACGGTGTTGGCGCCGCGGTGCAGGACCTGGCCTGTGGCGGCGGTGACCGAGGCGGTCGCGGCGCGTGCCATGCCAACAGGCATGATGAGCGTCATCGCGGTAACCACCGCCGTCAGAATGACGAGCAGTCTCGATCTACGGACTTGTCGTTGCATGGGGGCCCTCCCGTAATGGATCGACATCCGTGTCGATCGCAATTGCGCGCCAGTCTGTCGACGAGGTCAGACAACTGTCAATGAATGCGCAGACGGCGTGGTTCGAATGGACAAAATGACTGCACGGACACTTTGTGACGCACCGCGTGGGGTTCGAAATCATCCTTCGATACACCCAGCTCCTTCGTCGCGGGGCTACTCAGGAGACGGAGCGCTGCCCATCCAGGACACGGAGCGCCGCCCACCCAGGACACGAAGCGCCGCCCACCCAAGACATGAAGCGCCGCTCACCCAGACACCGAACTCATCACCCGACCCCTTCGCCGCAGGGCCGGCCGGACACGGAACCCACCGCCCGTCACTGCTGAGCCACCCAGCGCGCGAAAGGCGACGTCGTCAGTTTTTGGTGCGCTCGGCGCAGGCGACCTCCCAGGCGGCAATGATCTTGTCGTTCAGGCCGAACATGACGGCCTTTTCCTCCGGCTCGGCGTGGTCGTGACCAAGGAGATGCAGCAGTCCATGAATGAGCAGGTATTCCGCCTCTGCGTCCGGTTCGCGACCGTTCTCGGCGGCCTGACGTGCCGTGACCTGGGGACACAGCACGATGTCACCCAGCAGGCCCATGGGCGGATCCTCGTCCTCGTCCGACGCCCTGAGTTCGTCCATGGGGAAGCTCATGACATCGGTTGGTCCGGGAAGGTCCATGAAGCGGACGTGGTAATCGGTCATGGCCGTCTCATCGACGAGCAGGATCGACAGGTCCGCCAGTCGGTGGATCCGCAACTTGTCCAGAGCGAAGCGCGCCAGCGCCACGAGGCCCAGTTCGTCGGCCTCAACCCCCGACTCGTTGTTGATGTCGATCATGACCGTCTCCCGGCGCGCTGCTCGGTTGGCACCGCATCAAGGGTGTCGAACTTGTCGTAGGCGGCGACGATCTTGCCCACCAACTGGTGGCGGACCACATCACGGGCCGTGAGGTTGCAGAAGGCGATGTCGTCGATGCCGTCGAGGATTCCCTGGACCACCCTGAGGCCGCTGCGCACGCCTCCCGGCAGGTCCACCTGGGTGACGTCACCGGTCACCACCACCTTGGAGCCGAACCCCAGTCGGGTGAGGAACATCTTCATCTGCTCAGCCGAGGTGTTCTGGGCCTCGTCGAGGATGATGAACGCGTCGTTCAGGGTACGACCGCGCATGTATGCCAACGGCGCCACCTCGATGGTCCCGGACGTCAGGAGCTTGGGCACAGCATCGGCTTCCACCATGTCGTGGAGCGCGTCGTAGAGGGGACGCAGGTACGGGTCAATCTTGTCGTTCAGCGTGCCGGGCAGGAAACCGAGCCGCTCACCCGCCTCGATGGCAGGGCGCGTCAGGATGATTCGGCTGACCTGCTTGGCCTGCAGTGCCTGCACGGCCTTGGCCATGGCCAAATAGGTCTTGCCGGTACCCGCGGGGCCGATGCCGAACACCACCGTGTGCCGGTCTATCGCGTCCACGTAGCGCTTCTGGTTGAGCGTCTTGGGACGCACCGTCCTGCCGCGCGCTAACACGATGTCGGCGGTAAGAATTTCGCTGGCCTTGGCCGTGGGGTCGGCGGACATGCCCACCACCCGCTCGACGGTCTCGGGCGTGAGACCCTGACCGGTGCGGATGATGGTGATGAGTTCTGTGATGACGTCGACGGATTCGGCGACCTCAGAGGTGGTGCCCGTCAGGGTGATGTGGTGGCCGCGGACGTGCAGGTCAGCGACGAGCGCTTCCTCGAGGATGCGCAAATAGTCGTCGCGGGGGCCCAGCAGTTTGACCATGTCAATGGATGCCGGCACCTCAAGGATGCGTGTGCCGTCGGCACGGTCGAGTGCAGTGGTGGAGTTCAGGGTCTTCGCCTTCTCAGTCTCACCGGGGGCGGGTTTCGCCCCGTTGGTCAACAAAGTGTAGTGCGCCAGCCGGAAGCCCGGATGGCGCACCACAACGCTGATCGATCGAGCACGTGCTCAGCCGTCCAGATCGTCCTCATCATCCTCGGAGATGATGTGCATGGCAGCTTCCTCCGCGCTGGCGGCGCCACCGCTGAACCCGACGTCGCTTCCAAGCGTGGCCTCGCCTCCGGGTCCCTGGACCTGCATCAGGCGCCCTGCACGTTCACTCCCCACCTCACGGTCCTCCTTGGAAGCGTTCCAGTTCACCTCGGCCGGCTTCTTCTCGGGTTCCTCCTGCTTGACACGCTGGTCGATGGTTTCGCCCTGGCGCATCTCCTCGGGAGTATTGCCGAATCCCTGCGCGGCCGACCAGTGCTCCGGGGTGGTGTAGCCCTCGTCGAGCACGTCGTCCACGCCACGATGCACGAGGGAGTCGGACTCCTGGATCTGGTCCAGTTGTTCGGACTCGTCCGGGACGGGGGTGTCGAAATCGGCTGTGTCACTCATGACCCCATCCTGCCACCTTGTGCCGGCAGATTCTGCTGGTTGGACCGGCGAGTTCTGAGACTGGAGAGGGCTGTGAACCCCGCGTAGTATGCGCCAGATGACCACGCCCCCGGACGAGACGCCGCCGCGCGCCCAGTTCGCCAACAAGGGGCGCGGCAACTTCGACCTCATCGTCGCCCTCTTCTGCTCCCTGCTCCTGATTTCCAACGTCTCAGCCGTCAAACTGATCGCCTTCGGGCCACGTGTGGAGGTGCTGGGCTTTCCCGCCTTGCCGATCATCACCGACGGCGGCGCACTTCTGTTCCCCCTCACCTACATCTTCGGTGACGTGCTGGCCGAGGTCTACGGCTTCCGTGGGGCGCGCCGCGCCATCATCCTGGGATTCGGTGTGTCCGTGCTGGCGTCACTGACGTTCCTGCTCGTCGGCCTCGCGCCACCGGCTGCCGACTGGGCGAACCAGGATGCCTACAACGCCATCCTCGGGTTCGTGCCCCGAATCGTGGTGGCCAGCCTGCTGGGCTACTTCGCCGGCCAGTTACTCAACGCGTTCGTGCTGGTCAAGCTCAAGGAACGGACCCCCGACGGCTCCCTCTGGGCGCGTCTGCTGGGGTCCACCCTCGTCGGCGAGGCGGCCGACACCACCCTGTTCTGCATCGTGGCGTTCGGAGGCATCATCACGGGTGGCACCCTGGTGAACTACATCCTGGTGGGCTACGTCTACAAAGTGCTCGTCGAGGCGCTGATGCTGCCGGTGACATACCGGGTGATCGCGCTCGTGAAAAAGCACGAGCCAAGCCTCCACCAACGCTGAACTGTCAAACCGATGTTCGCCGCGCGTAGAACCTTCCGAGGAACTCGTCACGGAAGGCAGCGAAGTGGCCTGCAGCCATGGCAGCGCGGATGTCGTCGACGAGCCGCACGGTGAAACGCTCGTTGTGGATGGTGGCCAGCGTCGACGCGAGCATCTCCTTGGCCTTGAACAGGTGGTGGAGATAGGCGCGGGTGTAGTGGGTGCAGGTGTAGCAGTCGCACCCGTCCTCGAGCGGCGCGAAGGCACGGCGGTGAGCGGCGGTGTTCACGTTGAAGCGTCCATCGGCGGCGTAGATGGCCCCATTGCGTGCGACCCGCGAAGGGTTCACACAGTCGAACGTGTCGGCGCCAGCCGCAACCGCCGCGAACAGGTCGTCGGGTTCGGAGATGCCCAGGAGGTGGCGTGGTTTGTCCTCCGGCAACTCATCCGACATCCATCCGACGATGGTGCCAAGGTTCTGCTTCTCCAGTGCGCCACCGAGACCGAACCCGTCAAAAGCTCTGCCATCCACGTCCAGCCCGGCGAGACCACGCGCAGCCTGGCGCCGTAGGTCTTCGTACTGCGCCCCCTGGATCACACCAAAGAGCGCCTGGTACGGCATGTCGGAGCGCTCGGTGGTGAGGCGTTCGTGCTCCCTCAGGCAGCGGATGGCCCAGTCGTGGGTGCGCTGGACGGAGCGCTCCTGGTCCGGCCGGGTGTTCATGAGTGTGGTGAGCTCGTCGAAGGCGAACATCACATCTGCGCCGAGCTGATGTTGGATCTGCATCGAGATCTCAGGAGTGAAGCGATGCTTGTCGCCGTTGAGGTGGCTCGTGAAGGTGACGCCGTCGTCATCGACGTGCGCCATCCGTGTCTTGCCCTCGGCGATCACGTCGTCGCTTGCCAGCCCTGCCGTGTTCATCGCCAGGACCTTCTTGAAACCGGAGCCGAGGCTCATCACCTGGAAACCACCGGAGTCGGTGAAGGTGGGGCCTGACCAGTTCATGAACGCGCCAAGGCCGCCGGCCTCGTCGACGATGTCGGCTCCGGGCTGCAGGTAGAGGTGGTACGCGTTGGCCAACACCGCCTGCGTGCCCAGGTCCTCAAGCGCTTCCGGCAGCACCGCCTTGACCGTGGCCTTTGTACCAACAACGATGAATGCTGGCGTCTCTATGCTGCCGTGCGGCGTGGTGATGGTTCCCGTGCGGCCGTGACCAGCCAGGCGGGAATTTACTGTGAAGCCGAAGCTCATGATCCCTGCTTTCGTGCCAGCACATTGATCTGGCTCAGCGCGACGGCCCCGGCCGTGGATGTTCGCAGCACCTCGTCGGACACCCGGACGGGACGGGCGCGAGGCACCGCGACGGCGTGGCGTGCCCCATCGCCGGAGACCGTCGCCGTCTTGCCGACTTCGGGCCGCTCCCCCACGTCGGAGAGGAACAGCGCGTCCCTCATCCGGCGAAGGTTTCCTTGAGCCACGCGAAGACGCCCTTGCCGCTGCCACGGTGAACGTCGGCCTCCGGGTGCATTTCGTCACGCTCGTCAGCCAACTCACGCAGCAGCTCTCGCTGGCGGTCGTCGAGCCTGGTGGGCGTCTGCACCAGGAAGGTGATGCCCAGCTCACCGCGGCCGCCGCCCCGCAGCTTCGGCACGCCGCGACCCTTGAGCGCGATGCGCGTACCGGACTGGGTGCCAGCAGGGACCTCAACGGCGACCCTGCGATCCTCCAGGTCGGTGCCGTCCCACTCGGATTCCAGCGTGGTGATGTTCACCGTCGTGCCCAGTGCTGCAGCGGTCATGGGAACCTTCACCACCATCTCGAGGTTGTCACCGTCCCGACGGAAGGTCTCATGCTCGGTGACATGGAGTTCGACGTACAGGTCGCCAGCGGGCCCACCACCGGGGCCCACCTCGCCTTGGCCCTCGAGGTGGATACGAATGCCTGTGGAGACACCCGCGGGGATGCGCACCGAGATGGTGCGGGCGGAACGCACGCGACCCTCACCGGAGCACTCACCGCAGGGGCGCGGGATGACCGTGCCGTAGCCGCGGCAGTTCGGGCAGGGTTGCGACGTGCGGATGTCGCCGATGAAGCTGCGCTGGATCTGCGAGACCTCGCCGTTGCCGTTGCAGGTGGGGCAGGTGACCGGCTCGGACCCGGGCTCGCCGCCCTGGCCGTGGCATTTCGGGCAGACGACGGCAGTGTCCACCTTGATGGGCTTCGTGGACCCAAACACTGCCTCGTGCAGCGACAACTGCACACGTACGAGGGCGTCCTGTCCCTGGCGCACCCGGGACCGCGGACCGCGGGTGCCCTGCGCACCGAACATGGCGTCGACGAGGTTGGAGAAATCGAAGCCGCCAGCAAAACCACCGCCGCCGCCGCCGAAGCCGGAGAAACCGGCCCCGGGCTGATTGCTCATGGGGTCTCCCCCGCGGTCGAAGATTGCCCGCTTGTTGGGGTCGCTGAGTACCTCGTAGGCCTCGTTCAGTTCCTTGAACTGGTCGGCCGCGTCGTCGCCGGGAGCGACGTCGGGGTGCACCTTCATGGCGCGCCGACGGTAGGCCTTCTTGACCTGTTCTGCGGTGGCCTCGCGGTCCACCCCCAGGATGTCGTAATAGTCCTTGCTCATGAGTGGTGTTGACTCATCCTTCCAGGAGGAAACGGCTGACGTAACGCGCGACGGCACGCACTGACGCGATGGTGGACGGGTAGTCCATGCGGGTGGGGCCCACTACACCCAGGTTGGCGGCCAGGGCGCCGCTCGGGCCGTATGCGGAGGCGATGAGGGAGGTGGATTGGAAGCCCAGCGCCGTGTTCTCCTGCCCGATCCGCACGGTGATGTCGCGGTCTCCGGACACCTCACCCAGCAGGCGCAGCAGCACCACCTGCTCCTCCAGTGCCTCGAGCAGTGGACGCATGCCTGTCTGGAACGCGGAGTCTAACGTGGCGAGATTGGGGACGCCGGCCACCAGCACCTGCGACGCGGGCTCCGACGCCAAAAGATCGAGCACGACGGAGATCACGGGCACGGCGACGGCGCGCTCCAACGGCTTGAAGCCGTCAAGCATCATGCCCAAGGATCCTGCCGCGTCGGCGGGCACCTTACCCACGGTGGCCTCACGGACCTTGGCACGGACGAGGCCCAGAACATCCTCGTCGTGGGAGGGCAGTTCGAGGATCTGCTGCTCCACGCGACCCGCCGAGTTCACGACGATCACCATGAGGCGCTCCGCCGTCAGCGCGACGAGCTCGATGTGGGCGATCGTGCTGCGTTGTGCCACCGGATACTGCACGACGGCCACCTGATGGGTCATCTGTGCCAGCAGCCGAACGGTGCGGGTGACAAGATCGTCGACGTCGACGGCGCCCGTCATGAAGGTCTGGATGGCACGACGCTCAGCCCCGGAGAGTGGCTTGACGGTCGCAAGCTTGTCGACGAAGAGCCGGTAGCCCTTGTCCGTGGGGATGCGGCCGGCGCTGGTGTGGGGCTGGGTGATGTAGCCCTCTTCCTCCAGCACGGCCATGTCGTTGCGCACCGTGGCCGAGGACACGTTGAGCTGGTGGCGTTCCACCAGCGCCTTCGAGCCCACCGGCTCACGGCTGGACACGTAGTCGGTGACGATGGCCTTCAGGACGGCGAGTTTGCGGTCATCGAGCATCTCCACCTCCAGGGATCGTTGGCACTCAACACAAACGAGTGCCAGTGTACGGCGGCTCTGAAGTGACCGCCAACCGGCAGCCGCTCAGATCAGCCACTTGCGTACGGACGCCTAAGCTGTCGTTCATGACTTCAACTGGCATCGGCGAATGGCAAGAACTGGCCCCGGGCATCCATGTGGTGACGTGCGAACCGGAACATGTCAACGTCGGGCTCGTGGTGGGAGCCGACGCGGCGATGCTCGTGGATGCGGGTTCCACGCCTGAACAGGGTGCCGCGCTGTTGGCATCCGCCCGCAGGATCGCCGATGTTCCGGTGACGCACGTGGTGATCACCCACAATCACCACGACCACTGGTTCGGATTGGCAGGGATGAACCACCTGACGAGCATCGCGCACGAGAACATCCTGACCGAGCCGAGCCACGCGACGCGCGCGTTCGCTGAGAGCATCGGTCTCACGGAGTTGCCGCACCCCACCACCACCTTCTCGATAGCGAAGGCGATCAACCTGGGCGGCGGTGTCCTGGTGGAGATGGTGCATTTCGGCGGCGCACACACCCGCGGCGACGTCCTGGTGCTGGTTCCGGGAGCCGGCGTGATCTTCACGGGCGACATGCTCGAGTCGGCAGGTGATCCGCAGTTCGACGAGACCTCCAACATCAGGAACTGGCCGACGGCACTCGACGGTGTGCTGGGTGCGGCCAACGAACGGACTCAGTTCGTGCCGGGCCATGGCCACGTCGTCGACCGCGACTTCGCATTCATACAGCGGGCCGAAGTGGGGATGCTGTACGGCAACACCGAGATGCTCATCCAACAGGGAACAAAGCTGGAGGACGCCGCCGATGCCAACGAGTGGCCCTTTTCACGGGCCACCCTGGATGTGGCGCTCCCCCTCATCTACAAGGAGCTTGAGGACCAGGGCATCAAGCCCCGCACCCAGTTGCCGATCAGTTCGCTGTGACCGGAGTTCCGGCGGGACGCTGTCTCGTCGCCGCCGGCCAGTGCTGTTGGGCGGTCATCCAGACGAGGGTGTCGCTGGCCACGAGCAACCCTTTGGAGCGTGAAAGCAACGTGTAGGCCAACCCGTCCATCGTGCGGCTCACGCCTCCGTTCTCAGTGACCATCAGCGAGCCTGCCAGGTGATCCCACGGGTGCATGGACGTGTAGTACATGAAGTCGATGTCGCCGTGCAGGACCGCTGGGTAGTCGAAGGCGCAGGCGAAATGGGACCACACCACGGGTGCGAGGTGTCCGCCGGCGGTGAAACCGTTCATGGATTCCTTCGACGAGGCGCCCAGCGGAAGTCGGTCGGTCTGCTTGCGCACGATCGGCTCACCATTGAGGCGCACCCCAGCACCCCTCTCCACCACGTAGGCCCTGTTCGTCTGGGGCTGCCATATCCACCCGCGGGTGGTGATCCCGCCTCTGGTCTCGGCCAGCATCACGCCGTGCTCATCGCGCCCGCGGACGAAGTTCCGGGTGCCGTCGATGGGATCGATGATGAAGGCGTGGTCCGCGTTCGGCAGGAGTTTGCGTTTTCCCGGAGCATCGAAGACAGCTTCTTCACCCACCACCACGGCATCGGGAAATGCTGTCTGCAGACGCGTCGTCAGGTACTCCTCGGCCTCCTTGTCAGCAATTGTGACGAGGTCGTAGGGCCCCGACTTCTGGCTGATGTCGCCCTCCTCCAGTTTCCGGAAGCGCGGAGTGATGACCTTCTCAGCCGTCTCCTGCATGAGCTCAAGGATGCCTTCGGTGTCCATGTCCCAACCCTAGCCGCGTCACGGGTGGCCGATCGTCACCCGTGGTCGATGTGGTCCTGCGTGACGAAGTCAATGAGCCGTTCCACCTTGGTGTTGAGCTGCGGCTCCAGGTCCTGCCACGACTCGACGCGGGCCAGGATCGCCTGCCAGCCGCGGGCAATGTCGGCCTGGTCCTCGTGTGGCACGCCGAGTGCCTTCAGGGTGCCCTTCTTGAAGTCCACATCCCGAGGGACGTTCGGCCAAGCCTTGCGGCCGACGCGGGCAGGTTTGACGGCCTGCCAGACGTCGATGAACTCGTGGCCCTCCACGAGCACCACGTCGCGGTAGCCGGCGGTGTACACCTGCTTGACGATTCGTGACTCCTTGCTGCCGGGCACCAGATGGTCGACGAGCACGCCGAGCCGACGGCCGGGCTCCGGCGCAAACTCCGCCACGATGGCAGGCAGGTCGTCGATACCGCCGAGGAACTCCACCACCACGCCCACGTGACGCAGGTCCTCACCCCAGACCTTCTCGATGAGTTCTGCGTCGTGGCGTCCCTCGACGTAGATGCGGCTGGGCAGGGCCACCTTCGCCTTGGCCGGCAACACATCCGCGCGGGACCCCGATGCCGTGTACTTCGGCTTCTTCGGTGCATTGCGCAGCGGAGGACGCAGCGCGACGGGTTCACCGTCCAACAGGAATCCCGAGCCGAACGGGAAACTTCGGCGCTTGCCCCGCCTGTCCTCCAACAGCACCAGCCCGTTCTCCCACCCGACGACGGCGCCACAGAAGTCGTCGAACTCCACGACCGCGTCCATCTCCACAGCGATGTCGCGGGTCTGCTTCAGGTGGGCCCTCTGCCAGCCGGGTTTCAACACGTCAGATTCATATCGTTCCACGGGCGCCACGATAGGCGTCCCCGCCACCAACGCCTCGCCGCCACACCGAGGGTTGCCGACACCGCTGGTCAACGGGGAGGGCAAGATGGTGTCCATGAGCACCCGTGACCTCCGTGACCGACGGCTGAACTATGACGCCGACACCCTCGGCGACAACCCTTCCACCGATCCTTTCGCATTCTTCGAGAAGTGGATCGCGGACGCGACGGCGGCCCAGGACGAGGGCCAGCCGTTCGAAGCCGCCTCCATGACGGTGTCCACGGTCACGCGGCTGCCGGACGGCTCCTGGCAGCCGCAGGCCCGGGTGGTCCTGCTGAAGGAGTGGGACGACGAGGGCTTCGTGTTCTACACCAACCTTGAGTCGGACAAGGGTCGCGCGATCACCGCCAACCCGCACGTCTGCCTGAGCTTCAACTGGGGCGCTGTGGAGCGGCAGGTCCGCATCGAGGGTGTGGCCGGCCAGGTGGACCGCTCGCAGGTGGACGACTACTTCGCGGTACGGCCACGCGCCTCGCAGACGGGAGCGTGGGCATCGCACCAGAGCAGGCCCATCGGGTCGCGGCAGGAGCTGGAGGAGACCTTCCGGGCTGCGGAGGAACGTTTCGCCGACGAGCCCGTGCCAACTCCCCCGTTCTGGGGTGGCTTCCGCGTGGTGCCCCACCGGATCGAGTTCTGGCAGGGCCGCCGCTCCCGTCTGCATGACCGCATCGTGTACACCCGCACCGACGACGGTTGGGACACCACCCGCCTCTGCCCCTGATCCAGGGGCGGCGCCACCGCTGCACAGATGAGCGCCGACGCACAGCAAGAGCGCCAACGCAGGGCGTTGGCGCTCTCACTTGCGGTTGGCGTCTTAACTTCCGGCTGGCATTCGCCCAGGCTCACGCCAGGGACACCTTCTTGTCCCACGAGACGACGGTGCGCCACACCAGCGCAGCTGTCGCGAGGAACAGCGCAGGAATGAATCCGAGCGGCATCGCCTCCGCGTCCTGGTTGCTGACCATGGAGCCAAGGACGTTCATGGACACAATCTCCAGGCTGCCGTCCACCGGCGATGACGTCAGCCCCAGAGGCACGGCAATGATCGCGACGAACAACAGAACCTGCAACACCATGTAGAGGCCGAAGTAGATGAGGATCGGTCCGCCGATGCCAAGCCTGTTGATCCGCCCTTCGCTCCCGATGGAGGCAGCGAAGTAGTACTGGGCCAGGCCACTGAGGACGAAGGCCAGAGCGAGGACGGTCAGCACCACCCACAGCCAGGCCGGCGCTGCCGCGAGCATGACGGCCAACGCGTCGAGGCCGCCCCGGACGGTTATCCCGAGATCGAAGACGCGCGACGCGCCAAGCAGCGCAACGGCGCCCATCACGATGTTCACCAGCACCGCGACGATCGTGACCAGCGAGCCCCACAGGAATTTCGCCCCGTAGATCGTGGATCCCTTCACAGGCAGGGACTGCGTGAAGTACCCGGTCTTGCTGTAACTCGAGCGCCAGTAGTCGAAAGCGAGGGCCACCTGCACCACGAGCAGGAGCGCGAACACTGGAACAAGGGTCAGGGCGAACCCGAGCGCCTGGACGACGCCCCAGGGTGTGAGTTCCATCAGCACCCCCACCAGCAGCATGATTGTCGCGGAGCCGAACACAACCGCCAACCAGCCGCGGGTGCGCAGTACTTCATGTTTGATCAACGTGGTGACCATTGGTAAACCTCCCTGAACAGTTGGTCGATGCTCATGTTGTGCTGGGCTCGGAGGTCGTCGACCTCACCAGCCAGCAGGACCTTGCCGTGACGCATCAGTACGACACCATCGAGGATCGCCTCGAGGTCGTGGACAAGGTGCGTGGAGATCAGCACCAGCGAATCCTCGGACAGGTTTCGCACCATCCCCTGAAGGATGACTTCACGGGCTGCGGGGTCGACGCCCGAGATCGGTTCGTCGAGCAGGTACACGCTCGCCTGCCTGGACATGGCCAGGGCAATCTGCACCTTTTCCCGCATGCCTTTGGACATCTGCTTCAGCCGCATGGACTGCTGCAGACCGAAGAAGCCGATGAGGTCGTCGGCCTTGGCAACGTCGAAGTCGGGGAAGAAGTCCTTGTACATGCCGACGCACTCACTGACGCGTGCGCCGTCGGGAAGGAAGCTGGCATCCGGCAGGAACGAGACGCGGGCCTTGGACCCCGGTCCCGGTCGGTGCCCGGCAATGGTGACATCGCCGGTGTGGTCCGCCAGCACCCCTGCCAGCACCTTCAACAGTGTCGTCTTGCCGCAGCCGTTCTCCCCCAGCAACCCAACGATTTGCCCGGTGGGAAGGGTGAGATTGAGCCCGTCGAGGGCGCGCAGGGTGCCGTAGGTCTTGGTCAGTCCCTCGACCTCAATGGCGTTTTGTCGCATGGTCTCCTCCCTCCTTCGCGTCGGCCCCGTCATTGTTGGCGATGACATGTGTTGTCCACCTTTCGTCGATGAGTGCCAGAGCGTCGCTGACCTGCATGCGCAACCCCTGGCTCACGCGGATGTAGTCGTCTGCGGCGTCGGTGACAAGACCCCGCCGCAATGCGGTGATGCGCCGGGTGTCGCCGGTCACGAACCTCCCAGAGGTTCGCTCCGAGCGGCACAACCCGTCGCGCTCCATTTCCCCCAGCGCTCGCTGCACAGTGTTGGGGTTCACGCCCAACTGCAAGGCCAGCTCCCGGACTCCCGGGATCCGACTCCCTGCCTGCCATTCCCCCGCGACGATGCGTCGGGAAAATTCCGCGACGAGCTGGAGCCAGATGGGAGAGCTTGTGTCGAATTGCATGTGCCCTCCTCGTATCGCTGTACTGAGTGATTAGTACACTAGGACACGGTATGTGCGTTGTCAAGCATGTGGTCCGGGGACACGGAAACGGGGCACACCGCACCGCGCGGTGCCCCCATATCCTGGATTCACTACGTGATTCCGAATTCCCTCCACCCGCACCACTGCTTGTTGAGCTGGGTAGTCGTCGCCAACTACCGACACCACCGCGTCCTGAGTAGCCGCTGTGAGGGACGAACAGCGGTGTATCGAAGGACCTCGTGACGCTCGAGGGCGTCCATCGATACGCTCGGCGACTTCGTCGCGGGGCTACTCAGGACACGGATGGCGTCTCGTTCTCTCGCTGGGATGCAACTGGAACCGGCCCAGCGCTGGCCAGAGGTTCTGGAATCAATACGTGATTCCGAATCCTGCCA